>JAJKIV010000180.1 GCA_021154285.1 Gemmatimonas sp.
ACGTGATCGGGCCCGTTCTGGGCGTCGTCCTCCATCACGATGATCAGGCTCTCGTTCCAGATCGGGCTGTTCGAGATCGCCTGGACGATCTGGCCCAGCGCCGCGTCGTTCTGTGCAACGAGTTGATACGGGTTGAGGAAATCCGGGCTCACGCCCGCCGTGTGATCGTTAGGCAGCCAGAGGTACGAGAATGCCGGCACCCGATTCTCCTTGACGGCCGTCTCGAAATCGCGGCGCCAGATCGCCGTCCGGTCGAGGTCGGAGAATGCGAGGTTCCACGTCGGATACCCGAGCATGTAGTGCGTGAGGAAATCCGCGACGCTGGTCTTGAACGTCGCATCCGAGCTGATCGCGCGAGCGAGGCTGTTGTCGCCGGTGAACATCGTCGACAGGCCGGCGGAGAACTTCGCGTCGGCGAGGAGCTTGAGCGCATCGGCACGGTTGGTTCCGCGGCCTATGAACGGCGTCGACAGCGCCGTGAACCGCGTCCCGCGATCGACCGAGTCCGCGAGCGCCATCGAGTGCGCGTAGAACCGCTTCGCGAGCGCGTGCTCCGCACCAAAGCGCTCGGTGATCAGGCGGTACATCCGCGTGAAGAGGTAGTACGGCTCGCCGTAGATGCGGTAGCTGACGTTCTTCGCCTCGAGCGCGTCCCACAGGTACGTCGGTGAGTACGCGCCCGGCACGGTGCCGAACGGGTACCCGCGGTAGCGCGCGGCGTACGTCGTGTTCCCCAGCCACTCGAGAAACGGGCTCGCGTATCCGCTGGTCGTGAAGCTGTGTCCGAGGACGCTGATCTCCCCGTCGGCGTAGAAGTGGTCGAGCGCGACGAACTCCCGCGCGATCTGATGCGCGACCGGAGTGATCCGCTCGCCGAACAGCGTTAGGCTCGAATCCGCTTCCCCGCGCCCCAGATCACCCATCACCTGATCCCACGAGCGATTCTCGCGCACAATGTAGAACACGTGGCGGATGGGGAGCCGAAGTCCGTCGCCCGCGCTGTAGAGCGGAGTACCCTGTGCGACCTGCGTCGTCCAGGCGGCGAGCCGGCCCGGTATCACCGATTCAGGCAGCACCGCGACCGAGCCGCGAAGGAGCGTGAGGACGTAATCAGGTCCGCTCGTGCGCGTGTCGGCGATGGCCTGCGGCCCCTGGGGATTGGGCCGCCGCGCGCGGATGCCTTTCGCGCTCAGCACCACGATCCGGCCACTGTCCGCGAGGACTTTGGTGGGATACCACGCTGTTGGGAAAAAACCAACGGGCTCCGCAACGGTGGCATTGGAACTCGAACCGAGGTCGAAGACCGCGACCGCGTTGAGACCGGCGGCGGTGACATACAGCTTGCCGCTCGAGACCGCACACGACGTCGGGGCACCACCGAATCTCGCGGGGGCACCCTGTGGGCCAGGGAACCTGACACGGTATGTCGCGACAACGGAGTCGGATGTGAGCGACACGGCCGACACGTCGTCGGAGCCGGAGTTCACGACGTACACGCGTGCATCGTCCGCGCAGAGGCTCTGCGGCGCGCGCCCGGTAGCGATCGTGCGGCGCAGCCGTGGCTGCCCACCGGACAGATCGTACGCGAGCAGCTTGTGCTCGCCGACGAGCGACAGGTACAGCGTTTTGCCAACCAGTCGCATCGACGACGGGAAGTAGCCGGCGTTGACCGTAAACTCGATGCGGCCCGTCGTGACGTTGAGGATCGCGACCTTCCCCGGGCCCGAGGCCCCGACGCTGTCCGGCGCGGTCAGCAGCGCGACAGCGACATGCTCGGCGTCAATCGCCGCCACCGGGCCCGCGTACTCGCCGACATCGAAGGAGCGAGTGACCTGGAACTGCCGGTCGATCTGGAAGACGCTGTCGCTCGAGCCGCCGCTGACATAGAGGTAGCCGTTAGGCGAAGCGGTCGCGCTCGGATACAGCGACGCGACGCGAAGGGTCCGGGTGACGCGTGGCCCCGCCGCATCGACGATCGAAATCTCCGGGTCCTCCAGCCCCTGCAGGTAGTACCCGTTGTTGAGCACCACCACTCGGCCCGCGAAGGACACGGCTTCGTAGGGCAGGCGTCCGAGCTCGACCTGAGCACCGGCAGGTGCCAGGACCCAACCGGTCGGAAGTCGCAGCTGCGGCGCCTGTGCCGCGAACTTCGTCGCCGACGCATTTGCGCGGCGTACAGCTTGGTCATACCCCTTCCCGCGCGCGAACTTCCACAGCTCGCGCGTGAGGTCCTCCATCTCCTCCGGCTCGTCCGGCCCTGAGCGCGCCGACATGACCGAGCGCTTGCCCTCGCGCTCTCGCTCTTCCTCTCGCTCTCGTTCGCGCCGGTCGGGTGGCCGAGTCGTTTTCGACTGGGCGTCCGCCTGCTGCCAGGCGCATGGGAGGAAAACCGTGAGAGCTACGACGAGCGGTGTGCGACAGCGCATGCGTGACGTCCGGGGAGGCGGTGAGTAGAAGGCGGACGTCGGAATTTGGCAACAATTGGGGTCAGAGTCGAATTTCATCGTTCCAACGCCTGAGCGTTGGAACGATGAAATTCGACTCTGACCCCTGACCCCAATTACTCCGACCTGAGCGCGATCGCCGGATCCACCCGCGCCGCACGCCGAGCCGGAACGCCGGACGCCAGAATGGCGACCACGACCAGCACAATCCCCACCCCTGCAAACACCACCGGGTCCGTCGGACTGACCTCGTACAGCTGAGCGCCTAACCAGCGCGACAGTGCCAGCGCGCCCACAGTACCGCCGGCCAGCCCCACGAGCGCCGGCGTGAGACCGGTCTTGAGCGTCCACTGGACGATATCGGCCGACTTCGCTCCGAGCGCGATCCGAATACCGATCTCGTTCGTGCGCTGGCCGACGACGTAGGCGACGACGCCATACACCCCGATCGTGGCGAGCAGCAGCGCCACTACGCCGAACGCGCCCACGAGCAACGTCAGCACGCGAGGCGCCGCAACAGCGTCACCTACGGCTTCCCGCACCGTGCCAATCTCCGTAATGGGCTGATCGCGCTCCACCGTGCGGATCGCCTCGCGAATGGCCGGCAGCAACACGACCGGGTCTCCAGTCGTTCTCGCAATGATCGTGAAAATGCGGCGCGTCACGATCTTGTTAGGCACGTAGACCATCGGAGTTGGGTCCCCCTGCACGCTCGTATAGCGCGCGTCACCCGCCACGCCGACGATACGCATCCGTCGCCCCGAATACTCGATCTCTTCACCAACCGGCGAGCGCTCCGGCCAGTACTTGTGCGCGAGCCCGGCGCTTACGACCACGCCGATGGCCCCCGAATCACCGTCCTGCTCGATGAGATCCCGTCCGGCGAGCAGCCGTAGGCCCAAGGCCCGAACGATCCCATCCGACGACGGCAGGAAGTTCGCGCGCGGCTCAGCCGAGGAGGCACTCGCGGTCTGCGCGGGGATCGCGAAGGTGTTCGGCTCACCCCCGGCGCGCATGGGTCCGTCCTTGGCGAGCGCGGCTGCCGTGACCCCCGGGACCCCGCGCACCTGTGCCAGCATGCGATCGGCAACCGGCAGGTATTCCGATGGCGTTGCATAACGCGAGGCGGCAATCGTGACCCGAGCGTACAACGTCCGATCCGCGTCGAACCCCAGCGAGACGTTGCTCAATCGCGAGAAACTCTTCACGAGCAGGCCCGCCCCCACGACCAACATCATCGCGAGCCCGACCTCCAGGGCGACGAGCGCGCGGCGGAGTGCGTGCGCGCCAGCAGCGCCCGTGTTGCCGCGGCCACTCTCGCGGAGAGTGCTCGCGACGTTGCGCCCATCGCCCATTACCGGGATCAACCCGAAGAGGAGCCCCGTGAACGCGGAGACGCCGAGTGCGAACGCCAATACCGTTCCGTCCACCTGGACATCGCCGACCGCCGGGAGCCACGGGCCGATGAGCGTGACCAGCGCCCGTACACCCAAGGTCGCGAGCACGACGCCGAGGATCCCGCCAGCGAGCGAAAGCGCGATGCTCTCCGTGAACAGCTGCCGGGCGAGCCTGGCCCGCCCGGCGCCCAACGCCGTACGCAACGCGAGCTCCCTCGACCGTCTGGACGCGCGCGCCAGGACGAGGTTCGCGACGTTCACGCACGCCAGCACGAGCGTGAGCACCACGGCCCCGAACAGGATCCAGACGCGCGAGCGCGAGCTCCCGAGGATCGCGTCGCGCAGCGGGATGATCGTCGCTCGAGTCCAGCCCGCGTTGGTGTCGCCGTATTCGTTCGCGAGACGGTCCGTGATGACGGACAGGTCCGACTGCGCACGCGCCACGGTTACACCCGGCGCGAGGCGAGCGATCGGCTCCAGCCAACGCACCGCGCGCGTCCGCGGAATACCGGTTGCGGGCACCACGGATATAGGCACCCAGACGTCCGTGTCGCGATCCGGAAACCGGAACGTCGCGGGCATGACGCCAACGACCGTGTACGGCTCATCGTTCAGACGGAGCGGCCGCCCGACGATGTCGCGCGCCGACCCATACCGCGTACTCCAGAACCGATGCGAGAGCACCACGACGCGATCACGGCCGTTGACGTGCTCGCTCGGCAGAATGGTCCGACCCACGATCGCGCTCACACCTAACGTCTCGAAGAAGTCGGCCGCGACGAACGCGGTCTTGAGCCGGAGCGGCTCCCCGCCGTCCACCAGCGCAAGGCCGGTGGGGAGCGTGCTGTAGGCCGACACATGATCGAACGAGTGGCCGAGCCGCCGCCAATCCTCGAGGTCCGGAATGGAGACCGGGCTTGTCGCTTCGCTGCGAGCCGGGTTGGCAAGCCAGAGCCTAACGAGGCGATCCGGCGATGCGAACGGCAGCTCGCGGAGCAGGACGCCACTCACGACGCTGAAGATCGCAGTTGTCGCACCGACCCCCAACGCGAGCGTCAAAACGACGACGGCGGTGAATCCCGCGCTACGCCGCGCGGCACGCGCCGCATAGGCGAGATCCTGTCGGAGCTGGTCGAGGAGATGGAACCCGTGCGCGTCCCCAATCTCTTCCTTGTACCGCTGCACGCCGCCGAACGCGCGTAACGCTGCGGTGCGGGCATCTGCCGCACTCATACCGCGCCTGACGTTCTCGGCCGTTTGTCGCTCAACGTGGAACTGCAGCTCGTCGTCGAAATCGCGAGCCATATGACCTCGAAACAGAAGCGCCCGCAGGCGCAGCACGATGCGTTGTACCCAGAGCATGGTCCCTCCACCACCGCCATGTGTACACCGCGGCGGCCCGCACTCCCTGTAGAATGTCTACAAGAGAGATGGCACCTGCTCCTGTAGAATGTCAAGGAGAGCGCGCCCTCTCGTACGCGCTCGGTGCGGCGCGGGTTTCGCCCGGCATCGCGCGTGGTCGTCATCTCGGGCATCGCCGGTCGGCATCGCTGTCTTGTCGGCGGGGCGTCGGGCCTGCGCCACGATGACCTCGACCTGCCCCGCGCCAGGATGATCTCAACGAGCCCAACGCGACGATAATTTCGACGAGCCCGCGGCTCGACACAACCTAGAGCTTCGCCTCCGCCGACTGCCGCCTGAGTTGCAGCACGCGGACATTCGGATCCACGACCACGCGCTCGGGCTTGAACGACGTCCGGATCGAAACGCGTTGCTTCTCCTTGCTGCCTAACGTCAGAGAATCCGTGACGGCCTGATACGGCTGCGCCGGCGTCGCCTTCTTCGACGAGTCCGACGGGAACCGCTCGCCCTGCACCGCCGCCACCTCGATGGGCATGCGCCCAGTACCGACGTTCTCGATCTCGGCCGTCGTGATCCACCCACCACCGGGCGCCTCGACGGTCTTCGCGTCATGCACACGGTACTCGGGGACGATGACAGTGTCGAACCACTGTTTCACGAAATCATCGTACGAGGCCGTGTCGGCCGCGTAACGCCGCATGTGCACCACGAAGTCGTGCAGCACCGGATGGTCCGAGTTGCCGTTGTAGGCCGCGATGAAGTCCTTCATCCCGCGCAGCGTCGGCTCCCGCCCCATCCGCTGCATGAGCATCCAGAATACCCAGCCGCTCTTGTCGTACGTGACCGTCTCGTCACCCGCTTTCGACCCGTCGAGGCGAAGGAGCTTGCGCTCCGCGTCGGAGCGTCGGTTGTCGCCGTAGCGCGACTCGATGCGCTTCCGAAACTCCATCGCGTCACGCTCACCCTTCACCTGGTCGATCAGCAGCTCGGTAGAGAAGTGCGCCATCCCCTCACTGAGGATGTCGCCGCTCGGCCCCTTCCCCGGCTGAAGCATGTTGCCCCACCACTGGTGCGCCGACTCGTGCGCGGTCACGAGGAACGCGAGGTTCGTTTTCGGGTCGCTCTTGGTCAAGAACCCGATGCCCTCCGAGAACGTGATGTTCGTCGGGAACCCCTGCGCGTAGATGGCGAGCGCCGGGAACTCGCTGATCTTGAGCTCCTTCCATGGGAATGTGCCGAACCATTCGCCGTAATACTTGCGCGCGGCGTCGAGCGCCTCGCTCATCTCCTTCACGTTGTAGGTATGGTCTCGGTCGTAGTAGAGCGCCGTCCCGTTGCCGCGCTTCACATCCCAGCGCCCGACCACGACGTTGAACGCCATGACCGGGTGGTCGCTCTTCCACACCACGGTGCGCCGTCCATTCGACGTCGAGTCGGAGATCTTCTCGCCGACGGAGTTCGCGAGGAAGTCGGCCGGCGTGGTGATGCGGATCCGCGTCATGGTCGGAAGCGCACTGCCGAACGCAGGCTGCGTCACCCCCTCGTAGAAGTCATCCGGGTACTGGCGCGGCTCGTAGTCGTTCTTTCCTTCCTTGCGTCCGATTTCCTCGACGTAGCCGACCGTCGGGAAGTATCGTGGCGAGAAGCTCGTCATCACCGCTCCTGAAGGCACTACGAATTCTCCCGCGCCCCCGCCGTTTTTCGTAGCGCCCGTTTCCGTTCCCTTGTAGCTGAAGCCGATGCGCAGGGTATCACCGGGCATGAGCGCGTGGGGCGGCGTGAAGACGTACAGCAGCGAGGCCGTATCGGGCGTGTAGGACGTGCCGTTCATCGTCCACGTGAGATCGTGCCACGACGGCGAGATCGTCAACGGGACCTTGTCCATCTTCTGATCGTGCTTGTTCACCAGCACGTACGTGCCCTTTACCGTCCACGATCGTTCGTTAAGCTCGAGACCCAGGTCCATATCCACAGCGGCGAGCGCCGGCACCGGGGCGTCCTTCCACGTCGCGAGGTTTTTCTTCCAGTAGTCGCGCGCCTTCTTGTCCATCGGCCCGCCGTCGGGACCTTTCTCGATCTGCCGCCACAGCATCCCGCCAGCGATGACGGGAACGAGCAGCGCGGGTGTCGCGCGGAGGAGCGATGTCCGCAGCGCCGACGGCCGCATCCGGTGCATGATGCGGATCGCATCCCGGTCCTGCCTCGGATACTGACGAATCGCGATCCACAGGAAAAACGCACCGAGCCCCAGCACGAACAGTCGACTCAACACGAGCGCCGGCCGGTCGAGCTCGAGCGTGCTCATGTCGCTCCAGCGCACCGAGTTCCACAGCGGCCAGTTACCGAGCCAGTTCAGCTTGTTCGTCAGAGCGAGATACGCCGTGAGGCCGATCGCGCCGAGCGAGACCCCATAGGCGGAGAACCGGTTGCGCGTCACCGAGTACGCGGCGAAGACGAACGCGGCCCAGGCGAAGAACGTCGGGACGATGAGACCACCCCAGATGAGCACGAACGGAAACACCTCGAATCCGACGCGACCCTGCACGAGCAATGCGATCCAGCACCCCAGCAGGGACGCGATACCAACGATGAATCCAATCGCGCACAACGCGATCAGCTTGCCGGTGATCAGCGCCGACGTGCGAATCGGCAACGCGTTGGAGATTGCGCTGAAGCCGGTCGACCGCTCGCGCTCCAGGCTTTCCACCGCGTAGAAGACCAGCAGGAGGCTCAGGAGCGTCGTCATGTACTGCATCTGGTTCACGGCGAGCGTGCCCGAGGTGAGCAGGAGCGGGGTGTCGAACGCACCTAACGCGATGAGCGAGTTCGTGATGATCTCGAACACAATGATCGGCACGAACAGGTAGAGGCCGGGCTGGCTCTTGAGCTCGCGCATCTCGGATCGGGCGACCTGCCACACGGCCTGCCAGAAGCCGGCCCCCGACGAGTGCATCGCCAGCTCACCGAGAGTCAGCGGGACCGCCGGCGCCCTCTCCGGAGTGTCGGCGGCGGGTTCCGGAATCGCGCCTTTGCCAGCTTTCACCTTCCCCGACTGCCGCAGCGTCGTTCCGAAGCGCGCGCCGGCAGCCACCACTGACCCAAGGCCTACCACGACCAGCGCCAGGCGACTCAGGAGAAACGGGACGTCGAACCCGATACGCTGCGTGTTGTAGTAGTCCGCGCCTCGGTCGACCTTGAGGTAGGTCTCGCTCAGCCACCGGACCCCACTGGGATCGATCATCATCAACAGCCGGTTGATGCGGAGGTCGAGCCAGTTTGGCGTCCAGGTCCAGAGGAAGAAGAATCCGGCGAGCACGAGCACGATCGGGAGCACGAACACGAGAATCGCTCGCCGCGTCCAGGCGCCGAGCGCGAACGCTGCCCCCGCGACGAACACGAGCATCGGCAACGCGATGACGGCTGCCGGCCGGAAATAGTTCGTCAGTACGAGGGGCCCGCGCGTGTCAGCCATCTCCGCGTTAGGGATCAGGTGAAAGAACACCAGCATGAGCGCGATCACCGCAGCGATGAGTCCCAGAGTCGTGGCAATGGTCGCGGCAAACTTCCCCGCGATGTACTCGCCCGGCGTGAGCGGCGTGGCGTGCAGCAGCTCGCCGACGCGAAGCTCGCCATCGCGAATCACGCTCATCCCCGCGGCCGCGGCCACGAAGAACGACATCAGCGTCGCGAAGGTGACGGCCAGGATCTGTGCCGCGGCAAACTCCGATGTGATGAACGCCTTCTTCCCGCCAACGGTTGCATCGCCGGACGCGATGATGATCGAGACGTTGCCGGTCGAGAGGCCCCAGATGATCAAGCC
>JAJKIV010000181.1 GCA_021154285.1 Gemmatimonas sp.
CAGCGGCACGACCCTTGGCCTCCTGAACGCCGAGCAATATCAGATCTTCCTGGGCGCGTCGGTGCTGACGATGCTGGCCGCGCCGTTCGTCATCGGTGGCGCCGAACACGCGGCCGAGTGGGCGACCCGCACGACCCATCAGCCTAACGTCATCATCCCGACGACCGAGATGCCCGTGGTGCGCGCGCTGCGGGACCACGTCATCATTGTCGGCTACGGTCTCAACGGCCGCAACCTGGCCCTCGCGCTCGAGTCGGCACAGATCCCGTATGTCGTGCTCGAGCAGAACGGCCAGCTCGTGCGACGTGCGCGTCTCGAGCGAACGCCGATCTTCTTCGGCGACGGTACCAGGCCCGAGGTGCTCGAGAAGGTGGGGATCGAGCACGCGCGGGTGCTGGTGTTCGCGATCGCGGCGCCGGCGGAGGAGCGCCGTGGTGTCGCGGTGGCGCGTCACCTGAGCCCGACCGTGCGGATCGTGGTGCGCACGCGGTACGTGTCGGAGATCGCGGAGCTCCGCCGGCTCGGGGCGGACGAAGTGATTCCGGAAGAGCTCGAGACGTCGGTGGAGATCTTCGCACGCGTGCTGCGCCGCTATGGCGTCGAGGTGAACCGCATTCGCCGGTTGGTGGATGACATTCGCGGGGACCACTACGGCATGCTCCTGACGCGCGAACGGTCGGTGACCTCCCGAATCGGCGACGCGCTCGCCCCGTTAGGCGAGCGCGTGCGGTTGGAGACCATGGTGGTGGACGAAGGGACGCTCGCTGCGGGCCAGAGCCCGGCTTCGTTGAGTCTACGAAAGGGGACCGGGGCGACTGTCATCGCGGTCGTGCGCCGTGGAGCTGTGACGTACTCGCCTGAGCCGAATACCGTGTTCGAGGTGGGGGACGAGGTGCTCCTCGTTGGCGACGCTGACGCGCTCGAGAAGGCGAGAAGCTATTTCGAACAGGCGTAGGGCGATCACAGGGGTCAGATCAAAGGGGTCAGAGTCGTTTGAATTCAAGATCTCGGGTTTCAAGGGCTCTGACCCCTTGAAAGGTTCAAACGACTCTGACCCCTTTGATCCCCGTCCTAGTTGTTAGGCTTGACGCCTGTCTCTACCCAACTCGCCAGGTCGGTGATCGCCTGTACCTGTGCCGCCGCCGGGATCGCGCAGTGACCGTAGCCCCACGCCGGGTTCCGGCGCTGAACAAGCAGGTTGGTGGCGCCGGCATCGCTCACGCGCTTCGCGAGCGTGTCCTCGTGGAACGAGGGAACCAGACGGTCCCACCGGTTGTGCAGTGTGATCGTCGGAAGCTTGAGCGCACCCGATGGCGTGAAGTTCTTCGCGGCCCACTCCGCGGCCGAACGATCGGCCTCGAAGCGGGAGATCTGCAGATTTACGCCGCCGAGAATGGCCGACACGCTCTGCAGGGTGAGGGGTGGAACAATGAGGTTGCCGCGCGGCGAGTACGTCACGCCCACGTTCGAGACCGGGAACTTTCCGTTCACGAACGTAAGCACGTTATCGGCGCCGCGCGTGTGGTAGAACAACGCATTGAGCAGTGATTCGACCATCTGCGGACCCGTGGTGAACTCGAGCGGCGTCTGCGCGGTGCTGGCAATCGTCAGCATGCCCATCGGGTTCGTGGAGACCGCGGCGATGATCTGGTTCCGCTTCGCGAGGTCCATGACGTAGCCCGGCACCGGCTCGCTCGGACTACCGGGAAGGATTCCCGGATAGAAGTGGTCGAACAGCGCGCGCACGTTCACGACGTAGTCGAGCTGCAACTGGGTCCCGCCGACGACGCCGCAGACCGGGACGGCGCCGTCGTACTGTCCAGGGAATTGCTCGGCCAGCTTCATGACGGCGAGTGCTCCGAGCGAATGCCCGAGGAGCAGACTTCGGCTCGGCTGCCCGAATCGCGACGCAAAAAGGCCACGAAGCTGGTGAGTGCGTCGTGCAGCGTCTTCCACGGCGAACCCGTTCTCCGAGAAGCTCGAGTACGCGATGGCAAAGCCCAGCGCGCCGAGTTGATCTCGTATGGCGGAATACCCATCCTGGTCCTGCAGGCCGACTGGATCCAGGACATCGCGGATACCATGAGCATAGAAGACAGCCATGCCATTCCACTGGCGCGGCATGTAGAGCGCGTACGACGAGCCGGGGCCGGTCTCGCCCGTGACGACGCTTGCCCAGAGATCGGTGCTGGTCTCCGATACGATACTAGTCGTGGCACCCGGATCGTTAGGGTTGTTCGTGCCGGGGCCGGCGATTCTCGATTGGTGGTCGGTGCACGCGGTGAGGACGAACAGTGCGCCAGCGGCTGCGGTGAGGGTGCGCATGTGTGTTTCCTCGTACGATGTGAGTGCGGACTGCAGTGAACACCGACGAGGATGGGATTCGCGTGGACAACCGAGCATACGCGCGGTGACGTAGGCGTCCGACCAAAATGTCGTAGGCCCAAAATGTCGTACACGTGGGAGGCGAGATGTCTTGCGGCGAGCGTCGCCTGGGTGGAGCGTAAAGAACGCCTGATGGCGCGTCGACCTGGAGGTCCCATGCCCGCTCGTTCCGCAGACGTCACTGCGTTTCTCTCCGCCCGCGATTTTCTTCTCGCGCATCGAACCGACTACACCACCGCGTACGCGCAATTCGAGTGGCCTCGACTCGAGCGGTTCAACTGGGCGCTCGACCACTTCGACGCGATGGCGGTGGCTAACGATCGACCTGCTCTCCGGATCGTTCGCGACGACGGCAGCGACCGCGCGTACTCGTTCGCCGAGCTCTCGCGCCGCAGCAATCAGGTCGCGAACGCGCTTCGATCGCTTGGCGCGCGTCGCGGCGACCGGCTTCTGCTCATGCTGCCGAACGTCGTGGAGACATGGGAGACCATCCTCGCGTGCATCAAGCTCGGCGTTGTCGTCGTTCCGGCGACGCCGCAGCTGACCCCTCGCGACCTGGAAGATCGATTCGAGCGCGGACACATCCGGCACGTCGTCACCGACGGGGACGGTGCGGTCAAGTTCGCGGCATTGCCGGGCGACTACACGCGCATGATCGTCGCATCGGACCTGCCCGGATGGACGCGGTTCGAGACAGCGCACGAGGTGTCCGCCGAGTTCGAGCCGGATGGCGAGACCGCCGCGAGCGACCCGATGCTGCTCTACTTCACGTCAGGCACGACGGCGAAGCCAAAGTTGGTGCTGCACACGCACGCGAGCTATCCGGTCGGCCACCTGTCCACGATGTACTGGATTGGCCTCCAGGCGGGCGACGTCCACTGGAACATCAGTTCCCCGGGTTGGGCCAAGCACGCGTGGAGCAGTGTCTTCGCGCCGTGGAACGCGGGCGCGACGATTTTCGTCTACGACTACCAGCGCTTCGACGCGAAGCGTGTGCTCGACACCATCGTTCGCTGCGGTGTCACGACGCTCTGCGCGCCGCCGACTGTTTGGCGGATGCTGATCGGCGAGAATCTCGCGAGCTATCGCATCGCGCTCCGTGAGGTCGCGAGCGCCGGTGAACCGCTCAATCCGGAAGTGATCGAGCGTGTCCAGCGTGCGTGGGGCCTAACGATTCGGGACGGCTACGGCCAGACCGAGACGACCGCGCAGGTCGGCAACCCGCCCGGCCAGCCGGTGCAGGCCGGGTCGATGGGGCGCCCGCTCCCGGGCTATCGTATCGTGCTCCTTGACGCCGACGGCGAGCCAGCCAACGAAGGTGAAATCTCCCTGCCACTCACGGCCGAGAATGGAGGGCAACGTCCGCTCGGTCTCATGGTCGGCTACCTCGACGACGAGTCGCGCGGCGGCGGCGCCATGGCGGGCGGCTATTACCGAACCGGCGACGTCGCCCGACGTGACGCGGACGGCTACATCACCTACGTCGGTCGCGCCGACGACGTGTTCAAGAGCTCCGACTATCGCATCAGTCCCTTCGAAGTCGAGAGCGCGCTGATCGAGCATGCGCTCGTGGCCGAAGCGGCGGTGGTGCCCAGTCCGGATGCGATGCGCCTGTCCGTGCCCAAGGCGTTCTGTGTGCTGCGCGGTGACGCCAAGCCGACCCGTGAGGTGGCGCTCGAGATCTTCCGCTTCGTTCGCGAGCGGCTCCCCGGGTACAAACGCGTTAGGCGTCTCGAGTTCGCCGAGCTGCCGAAGACCATCTCCGGCAAGATCCGTCGTGTCGAGCTGCGAGCGCTCGAACAGCGTCGCCATGCGGCGGGTGAGCGTGGGCAGCTCGAGTTTCGCGAGGACGAGTTTCCTGAGCTGCGCGACGCTCGTGCCGGCCTCCCCGCGATGCCGACCGCACAGGGGTCCGACGAACGGGTCACCTAAACGGCAGGCGAAGACGGCGATTCCTCGCTGCGCTCAGAATGACGTGCGACGCTACGCTCGGGATGGCACTAGCTCCGGAGGCCACGTGAACCTCGACTTTCGCTACGCGCTCAGACGTCTCATCCGCGCCCGCGGCTTCACCCTGGCCGCGGCGCTCACGATCGCGCTCGGCGTCGGCGCAAATTCGGCCATCTTCAGCATCATCAACGCCGTTCTGCTGCGGCCGCCGGTCGCGGTCGCAGAGCCCGAGCGGGTCGTCGGAGTGTTCACGAGCGACTTCAGTGGACCGCCGTACGGGAGCTCGTCCTTCGCGGACGTTGACGACTTCGCGAAGCAGGGCGCGGAAGTCTTTACCGGCGTCGTAGGCTACTCGCCGCGACCCGCGGCCGTTGGCTCGGACGACAACCTCGAGCGCATCGCGGCCGAAGTGGTCACCGACAACTATTTCCAGGTGCTCGGAACCAGGATGACGCTCGGCCGCGGCTTCGGGCCGGAACAGCGCGTCCGCGCGGGCGAGCCTGTCGCCGTCATCTCGAACGCCCTGTGGCAGAGGCGGTTTGCGAGCGATCCGGCCATCATTGGGAAGCCGCTTCGCATGAACGCCCGCGAGTTCACGATCATCGGCGTGGCGCCGGTCGGTTTCGCCGGGTCGTTCCGCCTACTCGTCGCCGACGTGTGGGTGCCCGCGGCGCTTGGCGCGTATGTCGGCATGTCCGACGACTTCACGTCGCGTGGCGACCGCAGTGCGTTCGTCTACGCGCGACTCAAGCCCGGCGTCACGATCGAGCAGGCGCGCGCGCGCATGGGCGTCGTCGCCCGTCAGCTGACCGCCGCGTACCCCGAGGCCTGGACCGACGTGTCGCGAAAGGGCAGACGCATCTCGGTCCTTCCCGAAGAGGAGACGCGTATTCCGCCGTCGTTCCGCGGTGTCGCGTTACGGTTCGCGGCCATCCTCATGGCTACCGTCGTCGTCGTCCTGCTCGTGTGCTGCGCGAACGTCGCCGGCCTCCTCCTGGCGCGCGCCGCGAGCCGGCTCAAGGAAGTCGGCATCCGCATCTCGCTCGGCGCGAGCCGTGGCCGGATCATCCGTCAGATGCTCACCGAGAGCGTCCTGCTAGCCGCGTTAGGCGGCATCGTGGGCGTAGCCGCGTCCGTGTGGGCCGGGCGGGCGCTCATGGCGGCTGGCACGCCGTCGCAGATTCCCGTCCCGATCTCGCTGGACCTGACGCCGGATTACCGCGTGCTCGGGTTCACACTCGCAATCACGCTCCTCACCGGCCTCGTGTTCGGCTTCGCCCCCGCGTTGCGAGCGAGCCGAGCGGACGTCGTTACTGCGCTCAAGACGGACACGCCCGCGCTGCGAGTCGGCGGCCGCCGTTTCTCCCTCCACGGCGCGCTCGTTGTCGGACAAGTGTCGCTCTCGACGCTGCTGCTCGTCGGCGCGCTCTTGTTTCTCCGTACGCTGCGTGCCGCGGCATCGATCGACCCGGGCTTCCGCACGGATCACATGCTGCTGCTCGACATCGCCCCGCGTCCCGGCGAGGAAGGAAACGTCGACCCGGAACAAGTCGCACTGACCGCGCGTGATCGCGTTGCGGCGATTCCGGGTGTCACGGCCGTGACGTGGGCGAGCAACGTCCCGTTAGGCATCGACGTCGGGCGACGCGGACTGCAGGTGGAAGGCTATCGACGCCGCGAGGGCGAGGACATGGAGTTCCACTATAGCGTCGTCGGCCCGCGGTACTTCGAGACGATGGAAATCCCTCTCGTTCGCGGCCGAGGGTTCACGGACGCCGACCGGCCTGGCGCGCCCGCGGTCGTGGTGGTGAACGAGGCGTTCGCGAGGCGCTTCTGGGGCGACGCGGATCCGATCGGCAAACGGATCTCGAGAAACGGCGAGAACGGGCCGTGGATCGAGGTCGTGGGACTTGCGCGCGACGGCAAGTACGTCTCGATCACGGAGTCGCCTCGACCATTCGTGTACTATCCGCAGCTGCAGATGCCCGACGGCATCACGTTGCACGTGCGGACGACGGGCGACCCGCTTCGACTCGTGACGGCAGCTCGACGTGAGGTGGCGACCGTCGCGCCGACCTGGATGATCGAGCGGCCTCGGACGCTCGAGGAGAACGTCGGCGCGTCGCTCCTGCCGCAGCGGATCGCGGCCGGCCTCCTCGGCGCGTTTGGAGTGGTCGCGCTGCTGCTCGCGGCGGTGGGACTCTATGGTGTCGTCGCGTTCGCCGTCGCACAGCGGACACGCGAGATTGGCATTCGCGTCGCGCTCGGCGCGCAGGGCGGGGAGGTGCTCGGTCTCATGCTCCGTCAGGGGATGACGCTCGCGGGGATCGGGCTTCTCGTGGGCGTTCCGCTCGCGTTCGTGGTGGCGAGGCTCCTATCGGGCTTCCTGATCGGCACCAGCGTGGCGGACCCCGTGGTGTTCGGCGGGGCAGCCGGGCTGCTCGGCTTCGTGACGCTGGTGGCGAGCTACGTCCCGGCCCGGCGGGCCTCGAAGGTCGACCCGATGGCGGCGTTACGCTCCCAGTAATGGCGCCGGGCAGGGATCGCGGCACGGACCGAAGAGGGCCGGCCCCACAGATGAGACACAGGACCCTCGCGCTGATCAGTCGTAGCGGAGCGCCATCATTGGCTGCGTCTTGCTCGCGCGCCTCGCCGGAAGCCACCCCGCCGCGAATGCTACGGCGGCGAGGAGTAGCACCGCGCTCACGAACACGACCGGGTCGTGACC
>JAJKIV010000182.1 GCA_021154285.1 Gemmatimonas sp.
ACCGTCGCTGGTGAATTGCGCTGCGCAAGCTTAACGGCGTCGTTGAGAGAAATGGGGTGTGCTACCGAATCGGCGCTCGCTTGAGCAGCGAGCGCCGTCGGAAGGAAGATCAGTGCGGAGGTGACAGTCGTTAGGGTGGTATAAACCAACCGATTCACTTTTGAGTCTCCCGCTTTTCGTTAGGTCGCGGCTGAATGATCGCCTCGAACCGTTCTCGCTGCTCCGACGTCTTGAGAAGCGCTCGCATCTGCGCCCGACTCCGGGCACGAATGGAATCCATCTGGGGCCGTATCGGCTTGAAGAGCGAGTCGAATTGCCGATGGCGGTCGTCAAGGATCGAGTCGAACGCCGCGCGTTGTGCCGTGTTCAGCTCGAGTCGATCGTAGAGGAGCTCCTTGGAGGCGCGCGGATCGTCACACCGTGCGTCTCGCGTCCAGACGCGATCAGCCGTGAACCCGAGCGCCCCGCCGACGAGAACGGCTCCGAGCAGGAACATCATGGCGAGGTTCTTCGAGCGCTGCATTGCTGATCCTCGTCAGTGGGAAATGAGCGAGCGAAGCGTCGCGTCGCGGCTCCGGCCTTCGCCCCGGGCGATCGTGGGTCCGGCGACCGGAATCACCGATGCCGACTCCATGACCGCTTCGTACGCCAGGCGCTCCTGCCGCTCTCGCTCGCGCAACAGCGCGGCCCCGGTGAGCACGGCGGCCAGCACGGCTGCCGCCAGTCCCACCCGCACCCAGCCGTGAAACACGCCCCACCACTCCGGCGCTTCGCCGGCCGTGGCGATCCGCGCCATGATGCGCGATTCGAGTGTGTCCCAGTACGACGCGTTCGGTGCCGGCGACGCATACACGTCGCGCAGGACTCGCGTCACCTCTTCGTCCTCCCACTCGGGAGGAGTGTTCCGTTCGATCCTCATAACTCGCTCCGTACGCCGCTCAGCGCCTGGCGCAGTCGTGCCCGCGCGTGGTGCAGATCCGACCGCGCGGTCCCCTCGGGAATTCCGAGGAGCCGGCCGATCTCCGCATGCTTGTACCCCTCGACATCGTGCAACACGATCACCGCGCGCTGACGCTCATTGAGCGTCGACAACGCGCCGGTCAACCTGCGTCGCAACTCGGCCGATTCGGCCGGGTCACGAAATGGAGACGCAATCGTATCGGCCAGGGCATCCGCGTCGCGCACCTTCTTGCGCCGCGTGATGTCGAGCGCCGCATTCGCGACGATCCGGTTGAGCCATGCACCGAATGCCTGGTCGGGCAGGAACCGATCGAGCGCGCGGAACGCGTGGAGGAATCCTTCCTGGACGGCATCCTCCGCATCCTCGTGCGTCAACACGATCGCTCTGGCGACGGCATACGCCCGTCTCTGATGCAGACGCACGAGCGCCGCAAACGACTCCGCATCACCGCGCTGGGCGGCGACGACGAGTGCGTGTTCGCGCTCCCGTGCCGACGGTTCAGGCAGCGTGAGCACGGCGGACGGCGCAGGGAGCGGCAGAGCAGCAGTCGTCACAGAGGCCAGTGATCGGGTCGCCTCTAGAACGCGCCGCACCGGTGAAGCGTTGACCTGCCAACATCGAGCTCCTGGTCAGATTCCCGCGAGCCCGAGCGACTCGGCCCGGGCCTTCATCGCGTCGGTCACAAACTGGATGTGCCAGTCGAGATCGACGCCAAGATCGGTGGCGCCATTCACGACATCGTCGCGATTCACGCCGCGGGCAAACGCCTTGTCCTTCATCTTCTTGCGAACCGAGCGCGCGTCCACTTCGTGGACGCTCTTCGATGGGCGCACGAGCGCCGTCGCCGTGATCAGGCCGGTGAGCTCGTCCACGGCGAACAACGCCTTTGCCATTTGTGTGACACGCGGCACGCCCGAATAGCTGGCGTGGCCCAGAATGGCCTCGAGCATGTCTTCCGGGTAGCCGCGTTCGCGGAGCAGGCGGACGCCGCCCGCGGGGTGTTCGTCGGTCGGTGAGTGTGCCGCGTTCGGCCAGCGTTCGTAGTCGAAGTCGTGCATCAGCCCCGTGATGCCCCAACGGTCGGTGTCTTCGCCGAAGTGTCCGGCGTAGGCACGCATTGCTGCCTCGACGGCGTACATGTGCTTTCGCAGCGAATCGCTGGCCGTGTACTCGTGCATGAGCGCGAGGGCAGCGTCGCGAGACGGGAGCGTGGAAGTCGTCATCGAGCGTGATGGGATGAAGGTCGGACGATGAGCCACTGGTAAGATGGGGCCGGGGCGCCGGGCGGTCCAAACCCAATCGTTCGATGGGTTCCTGGTGACCCTAGGTATAGGCGCGACGAGGGGTCACGAAAACGGCCTCGACGTGGCACCGGCCCCGTACCGCTTCCGCCAGAGCTGGGGACGGACAGACGAGGTATGACTTGCGTGCGGCCTTGAAGACGGGGACGTCAGGCAGGCTGTCTCCGATGTAGTCGAACGCCGAGTCGCCGAGGATCCCTCGAATCGATTCCACTTTGCCGGCACCCTTGGCGTTGTGCCCGCCGTCGCTCGCAACGACCTCGTCGAACAGCCCGAGATGGGCGGCGACCGCGTCGGCTACCTGCCGGTTTGCCGCTGTGGCGAGAACCACCCTCCGACCCGTGGCGCGTTCGCGCTTCACGAATTCGACCACGTCATCCCGGTATGGTAGCCGCGCCGGGTCGAGCGACACGTGGCGGCTCACGAACTCCTTGAACCCCGCGCGTCCGCGAAGGACCATGAACGGCACGGTCGGCACGAGCCACGGCCTCGTTCGCGCGAGAACGCGGAGTGAAAGTTGGAGCGTGTCGCCGTCGATGAGCGTACCATCCAGATCCACCACGAGCGGGACGGTATCAGGCATAGCTGGCAGGCCGCAGTACGAGCTGATGGCTGATGGCAGATAGCTCGCACTAGCGCGAACGCGCTAGTGCGATGGTCCCATGCTTCCCCGACCGCGCCCGGTCTTCCAGAACAGCAACAGCGGAAGTGCGGCGAGCAGAATGATGCCGTTCAGCAGGTAAATCTTCGAGAACGCGAGCACGCTCGCCTGGGCCGAGATCTGTCGGTCGAGCACGAACAACGCCTGCTGTTTCGCGACGATGGGATTCACGCCGTGCGCCATGAGGCCGCGCGCAATCATGTCGAGCCGTGACGCGCTCGCGGGATCCCACGCTCCGACGTGCTCGGTCAACACCGCGTGACGCGTCGCCGTGAATCGCGACAACAGCGTCGCCATGAGCGCGATCCCGAGCGACCCGCCGAGCTGTCTCGTTAGGTTGAAGAGGCCCGTGCCCTGCGCGAGCTGCCTAACCGACAGGTCGGCCATGGACGCGTTCGTCAACGGCACGAAGATGAGGCCAAGCCCAACGCCGCGAAGCACCAGCGGCCAGAAGAGATCGTCCGTGCCGCTATCCAGCGTGATCCGGGACAGCTGCCACATCGAGACCATGAACAG
Organism: Gemmatimonas sp.; assembly: GCA_021154285.1. Lineage (GTDB taxonomy): Bacteria > Gemmatimonadota > Gemmatimonadetes > Gemmatimonadales > Gemmatimonadaceae > JAJKIV01. Next base: position 3,440 of record JAJKIV010000182.1, read on the forward strand.
CGCTGACCCGATAACGATCGTATAGCGCGCGTCCAACCGCCGTGCGTTCCGGCCGACGAACGCCATCGTGAACGCCGACGCCAACGCGCCCGGCAGAATCACTTTGCCGGTCTGCCAGGCCGTGAATCCGTGGAGCTGTTGAAGGAAGATCGGAAGGACGAAGACGCCTCCGTACAGCGACAGCCCGAGCGCGGCGGCGAACGTCACGCCAGTCGCGAGCTGCCGGCTCTTCAGGACGTGGAGATCGATGATCGGCTCATCGGTCATGAGCTCGCGCACGATGAGCGCGACACCCGACACGGCGGCGGTGATCGCGAGCGAGGTCACGAGCCTCGAGTCGAACCAGTCGTACCGCTCGCCACGCTCGAGCATCCACTGCAGCGACCCGACGGTGATGGTCAGCAGCAGGATACCCCAGATGTCGATCCTGTCGGCCCGCTCCTGATGCTCGGCGTTACGGACGTACGACATGACCATGATCGCGGCGAGAATGCCGAGCGGCACGTTGATGTAGAAGATCCACGGCCAGTTGTAGTTGTCCGTGATCCATCCGCCCAACGTCGGACCGATGGTCGGGCCGACCATCACGCCCACGCCGAACATCGCCTGACCGATCCCGGCCTCTTCCGGCGGGAACGACTCGAAGAGCGTGGCCTGCGCGGTCGAGAGCAGCGCACCGCCGCCGAGGCCCTGAACCACACGCCACAGGATCAGGCCGCCTAACGACGTCGCGGCGCCGCACATGAACGACGCCACCACGAACAGCATGATCGACCCGGTGAGGTAGCGGCGCCGGCCGAAGTACGCCGACAGCCACCCCGACATCGGAATCACGATGACGTTCGCGATGATGTATCCGGTCGAGACCCACGAGATCTCGTCGATCGTGGCGCCGAGGTTCCCCATCATGTGAGGAATCGCGACGTTCACGATCGACGTGTCGATGAGCTCGAGCACCGCCGCGAGCGTGACCGCGATGGCGATGAGGTACTTGTGCTTGTACTTGTCCTCCGGGTGAGCAACCGCGTGCGCCTGCGGCGACGCGGTTGCTCCCAGCGTGCCGGCCGCGGGGGCCGGACCGACCGTCGTGCTCACGACGGCATCACCGAGTCACGACGTGCGCTTCGACGGACATTCCCGGCCTGAGCGGCCGAGCATCCCCGCAGCCGCGCGTCACCTGAATCCGAACCGGCACGCGCTGTACGACCTTGGTGAAGTTGCCCGTGGCGTTGTCGGGCGGCAGCAGAGCGAACTTTGCTCCAGTGGCCGCGCCGATGCTCTCCACTTTGCCTTCCGCCTTGCAACCGTTGTAGGCATCGACGTCGAACTCCGCCGCGCTCCCGACCTTCACATCAGCCAGCTGGGTCTCCTTGAAGTTCGCCGTGACCCACACGCCGGTGTCGGCCACGATCGTCATGAGAGGCTGTCCCGGCTGAACGAGCTGGCCGACCTCGACCTGCTTCCGCGACACGATGCCGGCCATCGGCGCGGTGACCGACGTGTACGACAGCTGGAGCGCCGCGTTGTCGCGTGCCGACTGTGCCGCACCGAGACGTGCCTGGGCGTAGCGCGCACCGGCTTCGGCGTTCACGATGCCGGCGCCGGCACCGGTCGCTTGACGGCGCACTGCCTCGAGGTTGGCCGTCGCGGCATCTGCAGCCGCCTGCGCGCCATCGAGCTGCTGCTTTGACACGATCTGCTTGTCCGCGAGATCCTTGAGGCGCGCAAGATCCGACACGGCCTTCTGGCGATTCGCCTCGGCCGCGGCGATCTGGGCGTCAAGGACCTGTCGCTGGCTCGACGCGGTCTGCACTTGCGCCTCGGCTTGCCCGGTGACGCCGCGCCCGCCGGCGACCGACCGCGCGGCGGCAAGATCGGCATCGGCCTGGGCGAGCTTGACCTTGTACTCCGCGTCGTCGAGGTGGACGAGCTCCGCCCCTTCCTTCACCTGGACGTTCTCGACCACGCGTACGGCGGTGACGTACCCGCCGACCTTCGCGAGGACAGGAACGATGTGTCCGTCGACCTGGGCGTTGTCGGTGGACTCATGCGAACGTCCGTAAGCCCACTTCTTTATGCCCCAGACGATTCCGACGAGCGCGATCAGCACGACGATCGGAAGGACGATGAACTTGCGGCGCGACGGCTTGGGACGCTCGGCGTTCGGTTCCACGCGGGGGAAGCCCGATGGGCCTGACTCGGTTTCGATTGCGGTGGCCATGGATCTGTCGTTATGCGGAAGTCAGCGGATCTCCCGGGACCTGCCCTGCGCGCGGGCGAGGGCGATCCGGGAAGTCTGGTAAGCAGCAAGCGCGTCGACGACCTGCGTGCGCGCTCCGTTCAATGAGATCGATGCGGTGAACACATCGGCGTTGCCGGCGACGCCCGCGCGGAAGCGCTCGCTCGCCTGCGACACCTCCTGCTCCGCGAGCTGGACTCGCTCCCGGGTCGCCGCGACGGCTTCGCGCGCGGACGCGAGATCGAGCAGCGCGGTTCGCACCTCGACCGAAGCCTGCTCGCGAAGATCGCGCCGCCGGACGTCTACCTCGTGTTGCAGTGCGGTCTGTTCCTCCACGCGGCCGTCACGACGCAGCCCATCGAAGATGGGGAGTGACAGCTGCACTCCCCAGTTATACGTCGGAAGTAACGATCCGCCGTTCTTCCCGATGGTTCCGTAGTCGCCGAACGCGGAGAGGGTCGGGAGTCGCTCGGCGCGCAATGCGCTCGCCTGCTGGCCGACGGCGGCCCACTGTTCGTCGAGGCTTCGCAGGTCCGCACGGGACCGCAGCGCCTGGGTGATCGCGGTGTTCTCGTCGGGAAGCGTCTCGTCCGTCGGCATGGCGCCGAGCGAGTCGCTCAACGTTAGGCGCGTATCCAGCGGCAGTCCAAGCGTTCGGAGGAGTGCGAATCGGGTCCGCCCGCGGTCGTTCCGGGCGAGAATCAGCTGAGCGCGAACCGCGGCGAGCTGCGATTGCGCACGCGTGACGTCGAGCCCAACGCCAACGCCGGCTTCCAGCTGTTGGCGGGCCACCCGCAACAGGTCTTCAGCGAGCGACGAGTCGGCGATGCGGGCGCCGAGCTGGGCATCGGCCCTGGCCGCCTGCACGTATGCGTTGGCCGCCGATGCGGCTGCCTGATCGGCGGTAGCCTCGGTGTCGAAGTCGCTGGCCGCGGCGGCGGTGCGCGCGCTCTTGATTCGACCGAACGCGCCAACGTCGAGCAGTGATTGCGAGAAATGCGCGCGTGTGTCGAGCGTGTTGACAGGCCCTTGAAGCTCGCCTTCGGGATTGAACACCGGTGGTTGGCCCGTTGCTGTCGGAAAGTCGATGCCGAACGTGGCGGTGTTCAGCGTGCGACCATTCTCGAGCGCTGACGCCGAGACGTTGGGCATAATGTCGGCGCGACGCTGCGTGATGCGCGCGCCGGCCTGTTCGGCGCGGTAGCGGGCGGCGACGACGGTGGCGTTCTGCTTTGCGGCGAGCCGGGCCGCGTCGCCGAGCGAGAGCACGACCGGCTCTGATGTCTGGGCGTGCGCCGGCATGAAGGCGATCGGTAAAACGAAAGCCGGCACGAGCATGGCGCGTACGAGTCGCTGCCGCACGCTGGTGGTTGGTCCTTTCTCGGTCATTGTGTGGACACCGACTCGGCGGCGGTGGCCGCTGGAGTCGCGCGGATTGCGTGGAAGAAAAAGTCGGAGAGGCTCTCAAACACCTGCTCGTCGGTCACGTCGGTGAGCAGCTTGAAAACGTTGCGACGCGCGCACCACGTGGAATGAGTGATCGTGGTGGATGACATGAATCGCGCCGCGAGGATTGGATCGACACGACGAAAGTCGCCGCGGTCGATGCCGCGTCGGATCTTGGCGGCGATCAACTCGTTCGCGGGCTTCACGACTTCTCGCCCGTAGAACTCGGCGAGGTCGGGGAAGTTGTGGAGCTCGCTGATGACGAGCTTCTGAATTGTCTGGAATTCTGGTGAGCGAACGAAGGTCCAGTGGGCGCGCAGGTATCGCTTGAGCTCCTCGACGGGGTTGTCGTCGCCTGCGTCGGCGGCTGCCTGACGGAGCCGATCCACGACGATGGCGCGGACGACTTCGCGGAAGAGCTCTTCCTTGTTGGGGAAGTAGAGATAGATGGTGCCCTTGGAGACGCCGGCGCGGCGAGCGATGTCGTCGAGTCGTGCGCCGGCGAGGCCGCGTTCTCCGAAGACGTCGAGAGCGGCCTCGAGGATCTGGCGGGGCCGCTCTTCAGGCAGTCGTCGCCAGCGTGGTCTGGACCGCCGCGGGGACCTTTGGGTCGGGGCGGTGGGGCTGGTGGCGGCGGTTCGTTTGGTTCGGCTGGGCATTGCGAGTGCGACTAAATAAATGACTGGTCGGTAATTTAGTTGCCACCAAACGGCTTTGCAACGGCACCATACAAACCGCGCGCGCGTAGGGACTGTCTCAACCGTGACCGTCACCGTCGCCGTCCCCTGTCCCGGCATTTCAAATGCGCTTCGCGAAACCGTTGCTTGTCTCGATGGTGGTCATCGTGCCCACCAGCTTGATCGCCCAGACGCCCGAGCGTCGCACGATTCCTGGCAATGACGTCGCGGTCTACAACATCGCCGGCGTCATGCGCGTCGAAGGTGGCACTGGCTCAGACGTGTCGGTGGAAGTGACGCGCGGCGGTGCCGACGCCTCCAAGCTCACCGTCCAGACTGGGCGTGTCCGCGGTCGAGAGACATTGCGGGTCATCTATCCCGACCGTCGGATCGTGTACCGGCAGGGCGAGTGGTACCGCGGGCGATCGCGGACCACGCTCCGAGTTGACGATGACGGCACCTTCGGGGACGACCACCACGAAGACGGGCGCAGCGTCGACATCGTGGGGAGCGGCGACGGGCTCGAGGCTTACGCCGACGTCAAGGTCATCGTGCCGAAAGGCAAACGCGTTTCCGTCTTCCTCGGCGTCGGTGAGGCGAAGATCGACAACGTCGACGGCGATCTGTACGTCGACGTGAGCGCGGCACCCGTGACGTCGACGCGCACGCGCGGAAAGCTTTCGCTCGACACCGGATCCGGCGAGGTGAAGGTGACCGACGCCCAGGGCGAGATCGATCTCGATACCGGATCGGGCAGCGTGGAAGTAATGAACATCCGCGGGCCCTACCTCAAGATGGACACGGGCTCCGGGCGCGTGCGTGGCTCAGACATCGTTGCCGAGGAGCTGGAGATGGACACGGGCTCGGGCAGCGTCAGGCTCGCTCAGGTGCAGTCGAAGCGCATCAAGCTCGATAGCGGAAGCGGGTCCGTGGAGCTCGACCTTCGCTCGGACGTCGATGATGTGCACATCGAGTCCGGGTCGGGTGGTGTGACGCTCGGGATCCCGGAATCGTTAGGTGCCGCGATTCGCATCGACTCCGGCAGCGGCGGCATCGATACGGACATCCCGATCCAGGTGAAGAAGGCCGATCACGACTATCTCTCCGGGACGATCGGCGATGGGAAGGGCGAGATCTCGATCGAGACCGGATCAGGAGGCGTTAGGCTCCGAAAGTCGTCGTAACCGCTACTTGGTCTGGCCGGCCTTCGCTTCTTCGGCTTTGAGCTTGTTGTACTTGGCGTTCGTGAGCTTCACGATCGTGAACGACATCGTGAAGAGGAGCGCTGCCGTGACGATCAAGCCGATGAACGCGGCCTTCTTGTCTTCGGGATAGAGGGACATCGTCGAGAGGCGAGTAGTGGTCGGTGGATTCAGGCGACGCGAACGGAGTTCATCACATCGTCCTTCTGGATCTTCTGCACGACATCGATGCCCGTGGTGACCTTCCCGAACACCGTGTGGACACCATTCAGGTGGCGCGTGTTGTTCTCATCGAGCACGATGAAGAACTGACTGCCGCCAGTGTCCTTTCCCGCGTGCGCCATGGATAGCGCGCCGAGCTCGTGGGTGCGAGGGTTGCCCTTCGTCTCGCACTTGATGGTGTAGCCGGGGCCGCCCGTGCCGACTCGGCGGTCGCCAACAGGCAGGTCGCGGGAGTTGGGGTCGCCGCCCTGGACGACGAACCCGGGGATGACGCGGTGGAACTTCACGCCGTCATAGTAGCCCTTGTTCGCGAGCGTCTCGAAGTTCTCTACGGTCTTCGGAGCATCCTTCTCGTAGAGCTCGGCGACAATGGTGCCGCGGTTGGTATCGAACGTAGCTGTCTTCATGGCCGGGAAAATAACAGGGAAGCGCGAGACGGGAAGCGGGAGACGGGATCAAGGGGTCAGAGCCCTTGATCCGTCGGATCAAGGGCTCTGACCCCTTGATCGACTGACCCCTTGAATCGAGCAGCCGTGGACGGGGACGGACGACTGCTAGCTGCCAATCCCGGCCGAAGGGCAGATGGCTGCCAACGTGCACTCGCTGCATCGGGGCTTTTTCGCCTCGCACACGCGCCGGCCGTGGAAGATCAACAGGTGCGCCAGCATCGTCCAACGGTCGCGTGGAAACAGCTTCATCATTTCCTGCTCGACCTTCACGGGGTCCGTTTCTCTCGTTAGGCCGAGTCGGACGGCGAGGCGCCCGACGTGCGTGTCGACGACGACGCCTTCGTTGACCCCGAAGGCATTGCCGAGGATGACGTTCGCAGTCTTCCGGCCGACGCCCGGGAGGGTCACCAACTCCGCGAGCGTCGACGGGACCTGCTCCGCGTGACGGTCCACCAGCGCCCCTGCCATCGCGATGATGCTCCTCGCCTTGTTCCGGAAAAACCCGGTGCTCTTGATGATCTCCTCGACGTCCTCCTGTCTCGCCCGCGCGAGCGACTCCACGGTTGGATAGCGGGAGAACAGCACCGGCGTCACCATGTTCACGCGCTTGTCCGTGCACTGTGCGCTGAGAATCGTGGCGACGAGCAGATGGAACGGCGTGGCGAAATCCAGCTCGCAGTGCGCATCGGGATAGAGCCCCAGCAGCTGATCGTAGACCATGAGCGCGTCGGGCGACGGCCGACGCGCGGCCTTCGACGCGCGCTTCGGCTTCGGTATCGGCTTCGTTTTCGGAGTCGCCTTGGGTCCCGGCCCGCTCGTGGCTTTTCGCCCGACGCGTGAGACCGCGCTCCTCTTGCTCGCCGCGACCTTCGGTCGCCGCTGGGAGAGCGGTTGCCGAGGGCCTTCGAGTTTTCTTGCCATGGACCGTGAGATCAGAATGGGATGTCGGCGTCCGGGTCCGCGCCGGTGATTCGCCGCTCGCGCGACGACGTGCCGGTGAGGCGAATGCGGTCGCGACGAGCGCTCGCGAACGCCAACACTTCGTCTGCCGAACGTGCATTCAAGATATCGTGCGCTTCCAGCCATCCCTTGCGAGCTATCCCGACACCGACGATGACATTGTCGAGCCCCGGAATAGAATGGGCATCGGGTCCGATCTCGACGGTGACGCCGAGCTCCTTCGCCTGACGCAGAAAGCGCCAGTCGAGATCGAGGCGGCGGGGATCCGCGTTGAGCTCGATCGCGGCACCGGTGTCGGCGGCCTTCTCGATGATCGCTTCGACGTCGACGGCGTACCCCTCTCGCGCGAGCAGGAGGCGTCCGGTCGGATGACCGAGGACGGTGAGGTACGGGTTCTCGAGGGCGTTGACGATGCGGGCCGTCATTGCCTCCTCGCTCATCTTGAACTGCGAATGGACGGAGCCGATCACGTAGTCGAACTGGTCGAGCGTCCGCTCGTCGTAATCGAGCTCGCCGTTGACGCGGATGTCGGCTTCGATGCCCTTCAGGATTCTGAAATCGCCGAGCGTCGCGTTCAGTTCGTCAATCTCGTCGTGCTGTCGGGCGACGGCATCTCGGCTCATGCCACCGGCGTAGAAAGCCGACTGCGAGTGATCGCTGACGCCCAGGTACGACCAGCCCCGGGAGATCGCCGCCTGCGCGAGGTCGGCGATCGTCGCGACGCCGTCGGAATAGGTCGAGTGGCAGTGGAGAATGCCGCGGACATCGGCGGCTGTCACCAGGGTGGGCAGTCCTCGGACGGCAGCGGCAAGCTCGCCGTCGCCTTCGCGCATTTCCGGCGGTACGACCGGGATGTCGAGCAGCGCGTAGAGTGCGTTCTCGTCGGCGAGCGGAACGCGTTCGCCGCGTGTATCGCGGACGCCATCGTCATCGACGAGCAAGCCACGCGCTGCGAGGGCGTCCGACATCTGTCGGATGTGCCCTTCGCTTCCGGTCGCACGCCAGAGGGCCACCGCAAACTTCGCCGGTGGGACGCAGTGCAGGTCGAGGAGGGTGCCGTCCACGAAACGAATCGCGGCCGATCCGTTCGCGATGGATGCGTCGACAACGCCGGCGATCCGAGCGAAGGACGCGACGACATCGGCGGGGTCGCCAGTCACAGCGGCAACGATGTCGATGTTCCGCACGACCTCGCTGCGCCGACGCACGGATCCCGCGATTTCCGCCTGCGTCACAGCCGGGTGGCGCCTAACGGCGGAGACCAGGCGGGCGGCTTCGGCGTATGCGCGATGGAACAGGGCGAGGGTGCCGCTGTTGCGCGCGATCGCGATCGCCTCGGGCATCTTCTCCGCCGTTTTCGGGCCGAAGCCTTTCACGGTGGCGAGGCGGCCATCGCGGGCGGCGGCCTCGAGGTCGTCGAGGGACGCGATGCCTAACGCTTCGTGCAGCCGCTCGATCTTCTCGGGGCCGAGTCCGGGAACTCGCATGAGATCGAGGATCCCGTCGGGCAGGTCGAGCCGCAGCTGCTCGAGGTAGCGCGACTCGCCGCTCTCCACGAGGTCGGTGAGCACGGCGAGGGTGGCGCGGCCAATGCCTCGAACCTTGGCGAGCTCACCGGAGCGCAGGACGGGCGCGAGGTCGTCGGTGTCGAGGGCGAGGACAGCCTTCGCGGCGCCGCGGTACGCACGCGACTTGAAGCGATTTTCCGCGCGAAGCTCGAGCAGCGCCGCGATCTCGGACAGCACATGAGCCGCGGTACGAGAGTCCATCACTGAAAGCTAAACGGGGACAGGCGACGGGCGACGGGCGACGGGCGACGGGCAACAAGAGTGAGAGCGGAAACCCTCGGAATGACCGACTGCCACAGCCAGCGTCAGCCAGCAACCAGCACGAGCAACCAGCAACCAGCAACCAGCAACCAGCAACCAGCCGCCGTTCTTCCGGCGTCCGTCGCCCGTCCCCCGTCGCCCGCAGCTACCGTTCAACTCCCGCGACGTTGCGGAGTCGGTCGATCAGCTCGTGCAAACGGTCTTCGGTGACATCGATCTCAGTGGCGGCCTCGTCGAGCTCCACCAGGCCTGCCCGCATCGACGTCGCGAGCGCGTTCAGGTGGCGAATGTTCTCGAGGACCTCGACCGTCAACTGGCGCAGCGCGTGGAACCGCCGTTTTTGCGCCAGGGCTCGGCGATACCGCTGGACGAGCTCGCGGTCACCGAGCGACTGCGCATGGCCGATCACCAGCTCGGCGCTCCGTCCCGGAACCACGCCCTGATCGACGATGCCGTCGTCCTCCGCCCACGCTTCGTCGGAGAACCAGAGACGACCCACGAACTCGACGCCATCGTGCTCGATCCGCAGCGCCACGTTGTACCGTCGCCCGTCCACGTCGATGGTCGCGATGTGCGGCATTTCGAACTTTTCGAGCGTCGTCATGAGGCATCCCCTCACAGCACGGGGGTTATGTGGGTCAGGAAATCGCGCACGGCGTCGAATAGAGACTGCGGTTGCTCCACATAGGGCACATGTCCGCAGTCGTCAAGAACGACGAGCCGGGCTCCGAGCGCGCGAGCGGCAATTTCCGACGACTCGAGCGGGATTGGGTCCTGTCGTCCATGGACGATCAAGGACGGCACCGCGACATCGGTGAGCCGGGACGTCAGGTCGAAATCACCGAGACTGCTCCAGACGCTTTGCTGGACTCGACCGACGACGCGAAAGGGCGTGAGGTCGTGCGCGCGAGCGGGGTCGGCGAAGTAGCCGGCGACACTGAGCTCGAAGCTGCGTTGGCGGTACGCGTCCGGATCTCGCTCGCGCAGACCGGACGCGGCGAGCTCCGCGCGCATTTGCTGGACGACCGGTCCTTGCTGGCGCCGTGAGAACTCCGCCTCGAATTGCTCGCGGTGCTTGCGAGTGATGGGCGCTGGATCGAGAAGAACCAGGGAACTGGCGACTGGCGACTGGCGACTGGCGGCTGTCGTGTAGAGCATCGCCAGCAGGCCGCCCCATGAGTAGCCGATGATCTCGGGTCGGTCGAACGCCAGCTCGTTGGCGACGACAGCAAGGTCTTCGACGTGGGTCTGCCAGGTTATTGGCGTCGGGTCATCCGTCCGCGACTGGCCGCCCCCGCGCTGGTCATAGAACACCAGCTCGTGATCCTCGGCCAGCGCGAGCATCTGGGGCAGGAGATACTGGTGATCGGCTCCGGGACCTCCGTGGAGAACGAGGAACCGGCGCCCGCCCGTTGGGCCGTAAGCGCACCAGTAGAGGGGGACCGGTGTAGACGTAGTGAAGCCGGAATCGCGAGGGATAGGAATTGGGGGCATGTCGAGGGGAAGGCGTCCGGCGAAAGTTGGCATGCAGGTGGCCGGGCTGATAATGTCAAATCGTTTCGCCCAGGTCTGGACCGTACTCCTTTGGAGGTCATATGCGAAAGTCGGTGATCACATTCGCCATCGGTGCGATGATCGCGCCGGCGCTGTTGGCGGCGCAGGACGCAGCAAAAGCGGTTGCGGGCGGCGGTGAGCTCGCGCCGGGATGGCAGATGCGTGTCGACCCACGCGCCGGCAGCGGCACTCCGCCGAAGTTCGTCGCGATGGGGACCGGGTTCCACGCCACCTCCGGGGAGCGCGCGATCTACTGGCGGCCCGGTGATGTGGCGACGGGGAACTACAAGGTGACCGGCACGTTCACGCTCACGAAGCCGCCCGGCCATGCCGAGGCGTACGGGCTGATCTTCGCCGGCAAGGACCTCAAGGGTCCAAACCAGAACTACATGTACTTCACGTTAGGCGGCAACGGCACGTACCTCATCAAGCATCGCGCCGGCGACGCCGACTCGCTGATTCACACGATCGTCAACTGGACGCCGAGCGACGCGATCGCCAAGCCCGATGCGAGCGGCAAGAGCACAGACAAGCTCGAGGTGGTCGTGGGCGCGCAGAAGATCCAGTACATGATCAACGGCAAGGAGGTCTACAGCATGGACCGCGCGAAGGCGGTTGGGGCGGGGAACATGCTGGCGTCCACGGATGGCATCGCGGGGATTCGCGTGAGCCACAACCTCGACGTGCACATCTCGGACTTCAAGATCAGCAAGTAGATCGCTGTCGTTCCGAGCGAGCGGCAGCGAGTCGAGGAATCGCTGTCATCCCGGTAGAGGGACTGACGCCTCTTTCGGGACGACCGCGATTCCTCATCTGCCTGCCTTCGGCGGGCTCCCGGCTCGGAATGACTACAAGCGCGCCAGCTCCGAGGCGATTCGGACGGTATTGAGGTGAACCCTCACGCTGTCCTCGATATTCCGCCCATAGCCGCCCGCGATCGTTATCACCACCGGAATTCCCACCTCGCGGCACGCGTCCAGGACCATCACGTCGCGACGCGCGAGTCCGTCGAACGTCAGGCACAACCGGCCCAACCGGTCACCCTCGTGCGAGTCGGCGCCGGCAAGGTAGATCGCGAGGTCCGGGGCCGAGTCAGCGAGAACGCTCGGTAGAGCCGCGGCGAGAGCCGTCAGGTAGTCATCGTCGCCCGTACCGTCCGCGAGCTCCAGGTCGAGTGATCCGGGCACCTTGTGGAACGGGTAGTTGCGTCCGCCGTGCATGCTGAACGTGAACACGGACGGGTCGCCGGCGAAGATGGCGTGCGTCCCGTTGCCCTGGTGCACGTCGAGGTCGATCACCACCGCGCGGCCGATGCGACCGTCCCGTTGCAACACGCGAATCGCGACGGCGACATCGTTGAACACGCAGAATCCCTCGCCGTGATCGGCAAACGCGTGGTGCGTGCCGCCGGCGAGGTTCATCGCGAGGCCACGATCGAGCGCGGCGGTGGCCGCCTCACACGTCCCGCCGACGGCGCGGAACGACCGCTCCACCAGCGATTCCGACCAGGGCAGGCCGATGCGTCGCTGTTCCGCGTCGCTCAACGTTCCTGCCCGCACCGCCTGGATGTAACGCTCGGTGTGAACGAGTCGCAGGGACTCCATCGACGCTCGCTCAGGCTCGTGGATACGCGCGGGCGGCACGAGCCCGCTCGCGATCACCGCGTCGCGAAGCAGGGCGTACTTCGCGATCGGAAAGCGATGATTTGTCGGGAGCGGGAGCGTATAGCGCGCTGACGTCCAGCAGTGGAGCGTCACATCGCCGGTGTGCCGTTCGGCGTCTTGTAGACGACACCGTTCTTCATCACGAACACCGGCTTCTCCATCACCTTGATGTCGGCGATCGGGTCGCCGGGAACGGCAACGATGTCCGCCCATTTGCCGGTCGTGAGCGTGCCGAGGTTCTTGTCCCACCCCAGCAGCTTTGCCGCGTTGCTCGTGCCCGCGACGATCGACTGCATTGGCGTCATGCCGCCCCACTGTACCATCAGCGTGAATTCATGGCCGTTGGCGCCGTGATGCGAGACGCCGGCGTCGGTGCCTAACGCAATCGGGACTTTATTCTCGATGGCGTACTTGATGGATTTGCGCATCGCCTGCGCCGCTGCCAGCGCCTTCTCCGCACGCAGTCCCTTGAGCACGCCCGTCTTCGCGGCGTTCTCGGCTGCTTCGCCGGCGCTGAGCGTCGGGACGAGGAACGTACCTCGCTCGGCCATCATCTTCGCGCCTTCCTCATCGAGGAACGAGCCGTGCTCGATCGACGACACCCCGGCGCGCACGGCGATCTTGATGCCCTCGGTACCGTGTGCGTGCGCAGCGACCTTTCGCTCGAGCTTCGTGGCTTCGTCGACCAACGCCTTCAGCTCGTCGTACGTGTACTGCGGCACGCCGACGGCGTCACCTTCGGACAGGACGCCGCCGGTCGCGCAAGTCTTGATCACGTCGGCGCCGTACTTCGCCTGGTAGCGAACCGCGGCGCGAATCTGTTCCGGTCCATCGGCGATGCCCGTCTTGAAGTCGCCATCCATGAGGCCGGGTTTGTAGCCGTTTTCATCGCAGTGCCCACCCGTTATGCCGATCGCGTGCGCGGCCGTCTGCATGCGCGGGCCGATCACCCAACCTTCGTTGATCGCCTTGCGCATCGCGATGTCGTCGAAGTTCGCCGCGCCGAGGTTGCGAATGGACGTGAAGCCGGCGAGCAGCGTGTTGCGGACGTTCACGACGCCCAGGATTGCGCCGAACGCATCGACGTCCCGGACGCCCTGGTCGTTCGCGTCGGGATCGCCGAGCGCGCGGCCGATGACGTGCGTGTGCGCGTCGATGAAGCCCGGAAGGAGGGTTGTGTTCCCGAGATCGACGGTGCGCGCGCCCGCCGGAATCGCGACCGACGCGGCGGCGCCGACGCTCACGATGCGATCATCCGTCACGACGACGACGCCGTTCTGGATCGGCGCCGCTCCGGTTCCGTCGATCACCCGCGCGGCCTTCAACGCGACGGTGCCCGAGCCCTTGGTCGGATTCGTGGGAGCCTGGGCGGCGAGCAGACTCGGAAGCGCCAGCGCGAGTAGGGTTCTCATGTGTCTCGATTGAGGTTAGTTCCTTCGGCCTAACGTCACCTTCACCGTCATGCGCTCGGCGCCTCGCAGCACGACCACGTCGACGGTATCTCCCGGGCTCTGCGCGTAGAGCGCATCGGTGTACGCGTAGAGGTCGTTCACCGGCTTGCCGGCGAACTCCACGATGACGTCGCCAGCCTTGAGGCCGGCCTTGTCCGCCGGACTCTCCGCACGAACGCCGGTGAGCCGGACACCTTTGACCTCAGTCGCGCCCATGTCTGGAATCGAACCAAGGTAGGCGCTCGTGTTCTCACGCGTCGACATCGAGGGCGCCGCGGCCACCGCGCGCACGAACGTGAGCGGCTGCGGGCGGTCGGCAATCGCACGCGTGACGCGCTCCGCGAGCGCAACCACACGCGCGATGCCGAGGGCGTTGATCTTGTCTACGTCGTCGGTCGCTTTGTGGTAGTCCTCGTGCACATTCGTGAAGAAGTGCAGGACAGGGAGATTCTTCGCGTAGAACGATGAGTGATCGGACGCGCCGAACCCATCGCCGGTAGCCGTGAGGCGGAGTGGCGCCGCGGCATTCGCCTTCGCGACGATGTCGTTGAGCTCCTGTGCCGTCGCGACTCCATACACGATGAGCCGGTCTTCCTGCATCCGGCCGACCATGTCGAAGTTGAGCATCGCGCCCACCTTTTCGAGCGGGACCGGCGGGTGATCCACGAAATACTGCGATCCGAGCAGTCCGAGCTCCTCACCGCTGAACGTGACGAACATCACCGAACGTTTCGGCGGATTACGGCGCAGAAGCCTCGCGAGCTCGATCACGGCTGCGGTGCCCGACGCATTGTCATCCGCACCGTTGTGAATCGCGTTCACGGCGTCGGGGTCGAGCGCACCGAACGCCGAGCGACCAAGATGGTCGAAGTGTGCGCCGAGGATCACGTATTCGTCGCGGAGTGCCGGGTCGGACCCTCGAACCACGGCCGCGACGTTCTGCGTCGGGAGCTCGCCTTGCAGCCCCGCGTGGGCGGCCGCCACCGATCTCGCAACGAACGGCTGAACGAAACGCGAGTCGCACGGTGCCGCATTACCAATGCGAGTGCAGACGCGAGCGTCGGTCGAGACGAACGCAGGCGCCAGGCCGAGACCAGAAAACCGTCGCGCGATGTAGGCCGCTGCCGAATCGTTGCCCGCGGTGCCGGTCCCGCGCCCTTCGAGGGCGTCGCTCGCGAGGTATCGCACGTCGCGCATCACGGTTGCGGTATCGGGAGCGGCGACGGGCGCCGCACTGGGCGCCGATCGGTGACACGCGGCTGTGACAGATGTCACCAAAGCCAGCGTCGTGAAAGCGCGCGGCATATGACGGAACGGTCTGATCATGACAGCTCGAAAGTTCTCGAAGCGGGACGGAAATCTGCGGGTGGATCTCGTGGAAAAGTAGGTCGTTGGTACCAGGCCTTGGAGGTTTCCGTGCGGCTGCCTCACGCGTCCTTGAGTTGGAGACCTCACATCTTTCTGGGGGCGGCCTCAAGGCGCATGTCAATGAAGGCAGCGACGTTCCAGGCGCGGTTTGCCGAGCTGGTATATCTGCTGGCCCACGAGCCGGATGCGACGCCCGACCACGAACGGGTGTTGAGTGAAGCCGCTGCGGCCAGTGCGGCGGGCGATACGTCCTTGGTGACGTCACAGCTCAACGTCGTCCTGCTCGACGAGGGGCACTCGGCAGAAGGCTTGCGCCTGCACGAGCTCGTGATGCGCATGTCCGCGCATTCGGCGCATCAGATCGACTTCCTCGAGGCCGCGCCCGCCGACCAGATCCTCGGCGTCGCGCGTATCCTGGCGGGGGAAGCTCGACCTAACGATGATGGCGTTGCCTTCGACTACGAGCTGATCAAGGTCGGCATCACGCATGTCGAGGTTCACCTCGGCCGGAACGGGTTTGTTCGCAACGGGACTCTGACGCCCAGCGCATCACCGCGCGTCAACGGATCGTCGCGCCCCACGCCGTCTTCTGTCGCCTCGATCGATGGTCACCGCCCGACACCTCGTAGCGGCGCGCTGACGCTCGGCGCCGAGATTCCAGGGAGCGCCATCGCGCGTCGAACGACGCCTCCTGTCGGCGCTCCGGCGATTCACGACGAGTCGATCCGGATGATCGAGGGCGCGATCAAGATGAAGTCGCTCGCGTCGACGTCCGACGACGAGCTGATCGAGCACCTTCGCACCGGCGTGACGCCACAGAACGTCATGCGAGTGGCCGATGAGGTTGCGACGGTGGCCGAGGCGCGGGCGGGCGAAGGCCGGTGGGAGGTCGTCGCGCGCGTTTTCGACGGGTTCGTCGACCGCGAGGTTTCCGCGAACGATCCCGAACTCCGGCGGGCGTTCACGATCGCGATCCGTCGGCTCACGAAGCCGACGCTGATCCGCGGCATTGCCGGGCTGCTTCCTCGCCGGCCGGAGTTGCGCGATCCACTGCACGCTGTATTGCTGCGGCTGGGCCCCGATGGCGCCGAAGCGCTAATCGACCTCTTGACGTCGTCCGATTCGCTGACCGACCGTCGCGCTTATCTCGCCGCACTGGTCAAGATTCGCGACGCGGTGCCGACGCTGATCCATCTTCTCGGTGACAACCGATGGTACGTCGTGCGAAACGCGATCGATCTGCTTGGTGAGATGCGCGCGGCCGAATCGGAAAACGCGCTTCTCGACGTGGTGACACACCGCGAGGAGCGGGTACGCCGGTCTGTGGCGACGGCGCTAGCGCGCCTCGGCACGGCGCGGTCGATTCAGGCGGTCGAGAAGATGACGACGGACGTCGTTCCTGAAGTACGTGTCCACGCCGTGCAGGGGCTCGGGACCGTGAAGTCGTCGCGCGCGGTGGCTGTCCTCGCGCGCGCGCTGGATCATGAGGCCGATCCGGAGGTCCAGGCCGTAATTCTCGCCGCACTGGGGCGTCAGGGGACGGACGAAGCGGTTGCGCGCCTAACGAAGGCGGCCGAGCCGGATGGTCGGCTCTTCAAGCGGAAGCCGACCGCTCTTCGCCTGGCGGCGGTGCAGGCGCTTGCCGAGGCGAACACGCCAGCCGCGCTGGCGGCGCTGCGGCGGTTGGCGGACGACAAGGAGCGGGATATCAAGGTGGCAGCGGGGAGGGCGTTGCGACTGCCGGCGACGGGCGACGGGCGACGGGCGACGGGCGACGGCTAAGAGGCGGAACCCTCGGGAGGTTTCTCAACTCGACTCAATGCGAGACGAG
The DNA here is from genome assembly GCA_021154285.1 of Gemmatimonas sp. Taxonomy (GTDB): domain Bacteria; phylum Gemmatimonadota; class Gemmatimonadetes; order Gemmatimonadales; family Gemmatimonadaceae; genus JAJKIV01. The sequence continues at coordinate 20,332 of JAJKIV010000182.1, forward strand.
CCCTCCCGAGTGTTCTTGCTCTTTCCACCATCGCCCGTCGCCCGTCCCCAGTCTACCTGGCGGTAAAATCCGTCTCCCCATTCACCGCCCGGCACGCCTCCGCGATGACGGCTGCCGCGCGATCCAGGTCCTCCAGGCTCACCATCTCGTTAGGTGAGTGCATGTAGCGGTTGGGGATCGAGAGCAGCGCCGTCGCGATCCCCTCGCGCGCGACGTGAATAGCATCCGCGTCGGTCCAGGATTCGCGGCCGGCCGCATGGATCGTGTACGGGACCGAGAGTCGCGTCGCTGCGTCACGCAGCAGCGCATACACCACCGGGGACACGATCGAGCCGCGCGTGAGCACGGGGCCACCCCCGATCTTGTGATGGCCGTGCTCCTTCTTCTCGGCGGTGGGGTAGTCGGTCGCGTGTGTGACATCGACGACGATCGCCATCTGCGGTCCAATGCGTGTCGCGCTCACGCGCGCGCCGCCCCCCTGGAAGGCGATCTCCTCCTGCGTGGTCGCGACCGCGACGACCCGCGCGCTGCCGGGCTGCTCGGAGTAGCGGCGCAGCGCCTCGAGGACGATGAACGCGCCGATGCGATCGTCGATCGACCGCGACACAATGCAGTTGTTCGGGAAATCGATCGTCCGTGAGTCGATCACGCCCGCGTCGCCCACCGACACGAGCTTCTCGGCGTCGTCGCGCGATGTCGCGCCGATGTCGATCCAGAGGTCCGTCATCTCCGAGGCCTTCTTGCGGTCCTCGGGCTTGATCACGTGAATCGGCTTCTTGCCGATCACGCCGTACACATCGCCGTCCCGCCCCATGATGCGGATGCGTTGGGCGACGAGGACCTGCGGGTCCCAGCCGCCGATGCCGGAGATGTAGAGGTAACCCTCGTCATCGATGTACGTGACGATCACACCGATCTCGTCGATGTGGCCGGCCAGCATGATGGTCGGCGTGCCGTTCGGGTTCACGACCGCCATGCTGTTGCCCGCGACGTCGTTCGTCACGTCGGCGAAGGCCCTCGCCTCCTCGCGCCAGACGCGTGCGGGTGCGGATTCGAAGCCGGACGGCCCCGGGGTGTCGAGCAGACGCTTGAGAAACGCGATGGAGGATTCGGGGAGCATTCGTTGGTGGAGTGTTAGGCAAGGCGTTGGGCAGCGGATGACGACGGCGCGCCGAACAGCGTCGTGTGCAACACCTGGGCGAGCAGCTCGATGCCGTCGACCACCCTCGGTCCCGGGCGACTCAGGAACGAGTTCGCGTCGACCGCCCACACCTGTGTCTCGCGCGCCCACGCCCATTCTGCGTTCCTGAGGAGGCGGTTCGCATCGGCAGCGGCCCGGACGAGGTCGAACCCGCACGGGGCGACGAGAATGACCTCAGGGCTCGCGTCGCGAACCTGGGCGAGCGTTCGCGTGGTCGAGTGTTCGCCGGGCTCGGCGAGCACGTCGGCGCCGCCGGCGCGACGGATCATCTCCGGGACCCAATGGCCCGCCGCGAAGATCGGGTCGGTCCACTCGATCACGGCGACGCGCGGCCGCGGCGCGCGAGCCGCCTTGAGTCGTTCGTGGACCGCGCGCATGCGAGATTGGGCGCGCTCGACCAGCTCTTCCCCTCGTGCGCTGACGCCTAACGCCTCGGCCACGCGCTGAATGTCGCTGAAGATTCCGTCCAGCGTCGTCGCGCCGAGTGTCACCACCTCGGGGTGCGGTGACAGCTGCGTCGCGAGCGCGCGCACGTCACCCTCACTCACCGCGCAGACGTCGCACACTACCTGGGTGACCATGACGTCCGGCGCGAGCGCGCGCACGCGGTCCTCGCGTACGTCGTAGAGCGCGCGGCCCCTGTCCACGTAGTCCCGTACCTGCACGTCGATCGCACCAGGCGCTGCCGCGGAGTCGATCGAGCTCGAGGTCACCACATCGCGCGACCGGACGTCGGGCGGGAAGTCGCACTCGTGGGAGATGCCGACGATCGCGTCGAGCTGCCCGAGCGCAGCCACGATCTCGGTGGCGGATGGAAGGAAGGAGACGACGCGCACGCCTAACGGGTTTGGCGAATGGGAAAGATGAAGTACGTGAGCAGGAGGCAGGCAACGCCGTACAGGTACCATTGCTTGTCGCCGAGCAGCAGCCAGAACAGGCCGCCGTAGATCGCGGTCGCTTCGCCGAGCGCCCAGGCGATCACGCTGAGCGAGCCGCGTCGCTCGGGCTTCGCACGCCCGGCAAGAAGGAACAGCGCGAGCGTCCCGAGCGTCATGGTGCCCCACACGGCCTGGCCTGCGACGCGGAGCGATCTCGGATTCACGAGATACCCGGTGTCACCCGAGCGACGCAGATGCCAGACGATTCCACCGAACGCGAGCACGCCGACGAGGAACGCAATTCGAATCAGACCGAGCGTGCGCGCCCCGCCCGGGTTCGTCACGGAACAACCGGCTTCCGCTCGTAGACAGCCTTACCGCCGACGTAGGTTGCGAGCACCCGCGTACTCAGCACCGGGTCGGGCGCGACGCGCATGATGTCCTGATCGAGCACGACGAAATCCGCGAGCTTGCCAGGCGTCAGCGAGCCCATGATGTGCTCCTGGAACGCCGCGTACGCCGGCCACAGGGTGATGGAGCGCAGCGCTTCCTCGCGCGTCATCTTCTGCTCGGGATACCAGCCGTTCGGCGGCCAGTTGTGCGCGTCCTGCCGTGACAAGGCCGCGTGGAACGAGATGAGCGGATTCACCTCCTCGACGGGGAAATCACTGCCGTTCGGGATGATCGACCCATTGTCGAGAAGCGACCGCCAGGCGTACGCCCCCAACAGCCGCGTCGACCCTAGTCGGTTGCCCGCCCAGTACATGTCGCTCGTCTGGTGGCTCGCCTGCATTGACGGGATCACGCCTAACGACGCGAACCGAGGAATGTCGTCGGGGCTGAGGATCTGCGCATGCTCGATCCGGAAGCGATGGTCGGCGACAGGCACCGCCTTGAGTGCCTGCTCGTACGCGTCGAGCACGATGCGATTGCCGCGGTCGCCGATTGCGTGCGTGTTCACCTGGAAGCCCGCCTTGAGCGCGCGCTCGGCCACGGCCTCGAGATGTTCGGGTTTCGAGACGAGGAGTCCTGACGTGGTCGGGTTGTCGGTGTACGGATCGAGCAGCGCCGCGCCACGAGAGCCGAGCGCTCCGTCGGCGTAGAGCTTCACACTGCGGATCCAGAGCGTGCTGTCGTATCCGGCGATCAGCGGGCCGCGCGCGAACCATTTCTCGAACGTCGCCGAGTCGTCGGAGATCATCGCGTAGAGCCGGAAATTGAGGGCGTGCGCCTTCCCGAGCTCCTCGTAGATCTCGAGCGTTTGAGCTGATGCGCCGGCGTCGTGAACGCCCGTGAGTCCCCACTTTTGGGCGTCGGCGATCGCGGCTTGGACGTCCGACTTCACCTCGGCACGGGTGGGCTGAGGGACGACGCGCTCCACGAGACCCTGGGCGTTGTCGACGAATACTCCGGCCGGCGATCCATCTGCCGTGCGCTCGATGTGTCCGCCGTCAGGGTCTTTCGTTTGGGCGGTGACGCCGGCGGCCTTGAGCGCGGCCGCGTTGGCAAGACCCGCGTGGCCATCAACGCGGGTGAGGTACACGGGGTTGTTTGGCACCGCCGCGGTGAGCTTCTCATGCGTGGGGAAGCGTGTGTCACCCCAGTCGTTCTGATCCCATCCGCGACCGATGATCCATTGGCCCGGCGCCATCTTCTTCGCACGCGCGACGACGCGCGCAACCACTTCGTCGTACGACGTGGTGCCGGTGAGATCAACGATGCGGAGCGCGAGCCCGAGGTTGTCCACGTGCCCATGGGCATCGACCATGCCCGGGATCACGGTCTTGCCACCGAGGTCGATCACGCGGGTGGACGCGCCCTTGAGGGCCATGACGCCGCCCGAGGATCCAACGAACTGCACCTTCCCGCCGCGCACCGCCATTGCGTCGGCGAGCGGGTGCGCCTCGTCGACGGTGTAGATCCGTGCGTTCGTGATGATGAGATCGGCCGGCGGTTGCTGTTGCTGCTGTTGTGCCGCCAATGCGATGGGGAACAGCAGCGGGAGAAGAGCGCGGTTCATTGTCAGAACGGCATGTCGTACGCCGGCGGAGTCACCTTGTTGAGTCGTAGGTACGGAATCAGCTGCCCGAACGTCCAGACCGCGTGCTCCTTGGAGAGCTCGAGCCATCGCCACGCTGGCGCCGCGGGCTGATTGTAGAGCGCGTAGGTCTTCGCGAGCTGCGCCGGCGTCGCCGACTTGAGCGCATCCAGCAGGTAGTCGTACGACTTCACGGTGTAGTCGCGGAGCGCGGCCTTCTTGTGCAGATACGCGGCCGTGTCACCTAACGACGGTGGCGCCTTGAGCCCTTTGAGCGTGAGCGCCGCGACCTCGGCGTTCGTCCCAGCGAAATGCTGGACCTGCTGCGCGAAGTTCCGAACACCCGGCGTGGGTGCGAACGTGATCGCGGAGTCGGGCATGGCATCGATGTAGGCGAGCACATTCTTCTTCTGCCGCTCCCAGTCAGTCATCATGATGGACTGCGGCGGCATGCCGGCGGTCTGGGCCACGAGGCGCGCGCCGGGCACGAGCACGACGAGAGCGGAAAACGCGAAACGAGCCACCGAGGTGGGCATCATAGGGATCTCCATGTGATGCTTCGATGTGAAGCGATGCGTCGCGCAAGGCGCCGCGCGACATTCAGGTGGGAAAAACTACTTCTCCTTCTCCTTCTTCGTGCCCTGACGCGTCCAGATCGCGATGACGCCGCAAGACGCCTCACGCCCTCCGAATTGGGGGGGTACGGTGGCGCCGCCGGGGTACACCTCGATCGCGCCGATGTCGACGACCTGCACCATGATGTCGATCGACTGCCCGTACAGCGGGTAGCTCGCGCCGTCGACGTAGTACCGCACCGGGCAGTAGGACAGGGTGCCGAGTCGCGACGATACGACCGTCGGCGATCCGTTCTCTCGCATCAGCTTGACACCGGATACGGAACGGAAGAGGTCCGTCGTCACACGCGGGTTCTTCTTCTCGATCTCCTCGCGTGTGATGAACGTGCCGAATCCGCGGGACTTACGCATCTCGAATCCCTGAAACGCCTTCTCGACCGTGGGCGCGGGCGCCGCTGTCACAGCGACCGAATCCAGCGTCATCGCGACGGGCGCGAGCAGGACGCGAATGTCACGCAGCTCTCCCTCGTTGAGCTCCAGCGGGATTTTCGCGGGCGCGAACCCGAGGCGACGCACCACCACTTCGACAGAACCGGACGGCAACCCGGTGAGGTCGAATCTGCCGTCGTCCCCCGTCTCGGTGTGGAGGCTCGAGTTGGTGACGCGGACCTCGGCCTTCACGATCGAGCTGCCGAAGGCGTCGGCGACTCGGCCAGTTACGCGGGCGGGCCGTGGGGCATTCGAGCTCCCTTGTGCTGCCGTCGTGGACGCGACGGCACAGAGTAGCGCAAAGGCAATGCGCGCGGTGACATGCTGCATGAGACGAGCTCCCGCCGGAAAGACCTGCTTCCGTACACTCGATGACGGAACTGCAACGGCACGACCAGCGCCCCCAATATGCGTCGTGGTACGCGGAATCGTCGAGGTAGACTCGCCGTTTTCAGTCCCCGGCGTCGATGGTATGCAAGGGACCCATTCCCGGTTGTCGTCCGAGCGCTGGCAATGGTGGGGAGCCCGTCGTAGAATCCGCACGGCTCGGGCCGGCGCCGCCCGCGTCGCGGTCGCACGTTAGGCACGCCACGAGCCGCAACCGACAGATCGAGGGAAATCGTGATCAAGGTTCAGCCAACCACGCTCGAGGGGTACGGCATGCGGCTCGAGCCGCTCGCGCCCGACCATCACGATGCCCTTGAGGCGGCGGCCGCCGACGGGAAGCTCTGGGAGCTGTGGTTCACGTCCGTGCCGGCGCCTGACAAGGTCGCTGCCTACATCGCGACGGCGCTCGATGGCTTGGCAAAGGGGCACATGTTGCCGTGGGTGGTGTGGGAGCTCGAGACCGGCACGGTCGCGGGCACCACGCGCTACCACGACATCGTGGCCGAGATCGACCGCGTCGAGATCGGCTACACCTGGTACGCGAAGCGTTGGCAGCGCACGCACGTGAACACCGCCTGCAAGCTGCTCCTCTTCGAGCACGCGTTCGACGCCCTCGGCTGCAAGGTGGTTGGCCTGCGGACCGACAACTTCAACCTGGTGTCGCAGCGCGCGATCGAGCGGCTGGGCGCCAAGCGCGACGGCATCCTGCGTCATCATCAGGCACGTCGCGACGGTACGGTGCGCGATTCCTACATGTACACCGTGCTGCTGACGGAGTGGCCGGACGTCAAACGGCATCTGCGCTTGCGTCTCGAGCGACATCAGGGAGAGTGATGCGGGCGGATTCTGCCTCAATTCTGGCCCGGCCATAGGAGGGCGAATAGGTTAGCGAAATCCCCTCCACGAGTTACTCGAGAATGAAGTTCTCCCTGCTTGGCCGCGTCGCACTCGCTCTCGGTGCCGCGAGCTCTGCACCGTCGCTCGGCTTCGCTCAGCAAAACGACAACTCACGCGCGCTGCACTGGCGTCAGATCGGCCCCGTCCGCGCGGGCCGCGCCCGCGCGCTCTCCGGCGTACCGAGCCAGCCGAACGTGTTCTACGCCGGGTTCGACAATGGTGGCGTTTGGCGCTCCACCGACTACGGCTCGACGTGGGTCCCCATCTTCGACGATCAGCCGACCGGGTCGATCGGCGCCATCGCGGTCGCGCCGTCGGACCCGAACATCATCTACGTGGGGTCAGGCGCCGGCATCATCCGTCCAGACCTCGCGACGGGCGACGGCGTCTACAAGTCCACGGACGGCGGCAAGACGTGGACGCACTTGGGGCTTCGCGACACGCAGATGATCGCGATGATCGACGTGGACCCCCGCGATCCCAACCGGCTCTTCGTCGCCGCGCTCGGCCACCCGTACGGGCCTAACGCCGAGCGAGGGATCTTCCGTTCCACGGACGGCGGGCAGTCGTTCCAGAAAGTGCTGTTCAAGGACGAGTACACGAGCGGCAACGACGTCCGCATCGACCCGAGCGACCCGAACACCGTTTACGCCACGCTCTGGCAGCAGCAGCAAAGCTTCATCGAGGGGCAGGGGTTCGGCGGGGCGGGGAACGGCGTCTTCAAGTCGACCGACGGCGGGACGACGTGGAAGCAGCTCACCGAAGGGTTGCCGAGCATCATTCAGGCGAACATTGCGCTGGCGCCGAGCAATCCGCGGCGATTGTACGCCGCGGTAGCGGGGATGCCTAACGGCGGCCGTGGTCCGGCCACGACCACCGGCATTGTCGGATTCTACACGTCTACCGATGGCGGAGAGCACTGGACGATCGTGGTGAACGCCGCGCCCGGCGGGACGAACGTGAAGGTCGATCCGCGTCCACTGGCGCGCATCGGCGGTGGTGATCTGCCCACGGTCGCCGTGGATCCGAAGAACGAACAGGTGGTGTACACGGCGTCCACGGTGATGTGGCGCAGTGAGGACGGCGGGACGAACTGGTCCGCGGTGCGTGGTGCGCCGGGCGGTGACGACTATCAAAAGATCTGGATCAATCCTAACGATCCGAAGATCATCCTCGTGGTAGCCGATCAGGGCGCCGTGATCTCGGCCAACCGCGGCCTGTCGTGGAGCAACTGGTACAATCAGCCCACGGCGGCGATGTACCACGTGACGACCGACAACGCGTTCCCGTACCGGGTGTGCGGCGGACAGCAGGACTCGGGGTCCGGCTGCGTTGCCAGCCGATCGATGGATGGCGAGATCACGTTCCACGACTGGCATCCGGTGAACATCCAGGAGTACGGCATCGCCGCGCCGGACCCGAAGGATCCGGACATGGTATTCGGCAGCGCACGCACCAACGTGTCGCTCTATAACCGGAAGACGGGTCAGACGACGAACGTCGGCCCCAGCAACGATCAGCGCGCGGGCGGGTTCGGGCGGAACGTGCGAACGATGCCGATCCTGTGGTCGCCCATCGACCACACGACGCTGTACTACACGTCGAACGTAGTGTGGAAATCCACGGACCATGCACACTCGTGGACGCGCATCAGCCCGGATCTCGCGCGGCAGACGTGGCAAGTGCCGGCGACTGCTGGCAAGTACGCCAGCACGGTCACGCCAGCCCCGTTAGGCAGCATAACCGCGATGTCGTTGTCGCCGCGCAGCCAGAGCGTGATCTGGACCGGCACGGATGACGGCGCCATCCAGGTGACGATGGACGGCGGCGCGAAGTGGACGAACGTCACGACGCCCGCGATCAAGCCATGGACGCGCATCTTCAACATCGACGCAGGTCACTTCGACAACCTCACGGCGTACGCTGCCGCGAACACGATGCGGATCGACGACAT
>JAJKIV010000183.1 GCA_021154285.1 Gemmatimonas sp.
CATGGAGAAGCTCGTGAGCGAGCACGGCGCAGCCGCGTTTCAGCGCGCGACGTTCAGCGTGCCAAAGTGGACCGGCCCGGTGCCTAACGACCCAGAGACGATCGCGTTCCTTCCCGCCCACCGGCTCTCCGCGCTGATCAGGGAACGCAAGCTCACGTCCTCGCAAATCACGCGGATCTACCTGGACCGCATCAAGCGGCTCGACCCGCAATTGCTCTGCGCCGTGACGATCATGGAAGAGCAAGCCGTGGCCGAAGCGGCGAAGGCCGACGCGGAGATCAAGGCCGGGAAGTATCGCGGCCCGCTCCACGGCATCCCGTTCGGCGTGAAGGACCTCTTTTCCACCAAGGGCGTCCGCACCACCTGGGGTTCGGCCGATTTCGAGAACCGGACCATCGACGAGGACGCCGAGGTGGTCGTTAGGCTGCGCGATGCCGGCGCGGTGCTGATGGCGAAGCTCGCGACCGGCCTCTTTGCCCAGGGCGACCAGTGGTACCGGGGCCGCACGAACAACCCGTGGGACCTGCGCCGCGGGTCGAGCGGATCGTCTGCCGGGCCGTCGTCGGCGACGGCGGCCGGGTGCGTCGCGTTCGGCATCGGCACCGAGACATCCGGCTCGATCGTGTCGCCCGCGCGCGAGTGCGGCCTCAGCGCGCTCAGACCGACGTTCGGCCGCGTGAGCCGCTACGGCGGAATGGTGCTCGCGTGGTCGCAGGATCGTGTCGGGCCGATCTGCCGCACGATCGAGGATTGCGCCATGGTCTTCAACGTCATTCATGGCGTGGACCCCAAGGACCCGTCGACGGTGATGACGCCGTTCCATTTCGATCGTGAGATCAAGCTGGCGTCGCTGCGAATCGGCGTGGACGCCAACGCGCCCAAGGAGCTCGTGGACAAGCTGCGGGAGCTCGGTGCCAACCCGAAGCCGATCGGCCCCCGGCCGCAACTCCAGGGTGGATTTGGCGCGTTAGGCGTCGAGTCGGCGGCGGCGTTCGATTCGTACGTGCAGGCGAAGGCGAAGGAGCTCGGCATCGACCTGGCGACGATCCCCGAGCCGCAGCCGGGGCGCGGCCCGGGTGGCGGTGGTGCAGGAACCGGCGGTGCGGGCGCGCCCGGCGGCGGCGCAGCTGGTGGCCCTCCGCCGAACCCGGGCAATCCGACGGGCATGGCTGCGGTGACGCGGTGGACGAACGGCCGATTCCCGCGCGCGTTCGAGTTCGTGCAGCAGCAGCGACGGCGCTACATCCTCATCACACAGATGGCCGAGCTGCTCAAGGACTTCGACATGTACGTGCCGGGCGGGGGCAGCGGGCAGGGCCAATGGGATATCGGCCTCCACGCGCAGACGGGCCATCCCTGTGCGGTGGTGCCGTACAAATTCGAGCCCCAGACGTCGCGTCCATTCACTGGTGGCCGACCCGACACCACCGCGTCGCCGATTGCCTACAACGCTCAGCCCATTTGCGCGGTGCTTGCGGGGAACCTGTATAACGACGATCTCATCCTGTCGGTGGCGAACAAATATCAGCTGGCGACAGACTGGCATACGCGCCACCCGAAGCTCTAGTTCGAACGAGGAGCAGGCCATGAACAAGAGAGAATTCGTCAAGACGTTAGGCGGAGCGTCCCTCGGGCTCATGTTCAGCCCGGCGGTGCTGTCGCGCTACATGGCCATGCCGCACGCCGAGCTCGCCCAGGACGAAGCGTTCTGGGGCACGATCCGCGGCAAGTACAAGCTCACGCCCGAGTACATCAACCTCGAGAACGGCTACTACAGCATGCAGGCCGAGCCCGTGCTCGAGGCGTTCATCGGGCACGTGCGAAGCATCAACGTGCAGGCGTCCCGCTACATGCGCACGCGCCAGCCCGACGACAAGCTCCGCGTCCGTACCCGGCTCGCGAAGATGGCCGGCGTGACTCCCGAAGAGCTCATCATCACGCGCAACACCACCGAGTCGCTCGACACGGTGATCAACGGCTACGACTGGAAGCCGGGCGACGAAGCCGTGATGGCCGCGCAGGACTACGGCGCCATGCTCGACATGTTCAAGCTCCAGGCGCGTCGCCACGGTATCGTGACCAAGGTCGTGTCTCTCCCGCTCGAGCCGCAGTCCGATGACGAGCTCGTGCAGCTCTACGCCAGCGCCATCACGCCGAAGACGCGGCTCCTGATGGTCGCGCACCTCGTGAACATCACCGGGCACATCCTGCCGATCCGTAAGATCGCCGACATGGCGCACGCCCGCGGCGTGGACGTCATGTGCGACGGCGCCCACGCCTTCGGCCAGCTCGCGTTCCACATCCCCGACCTCGGCTGCGACTATTACGGGGCGTCGCTCCACAAATGGTTAGGCACGCCGCTGGGCGCCGGAATCCTGTACGTGCGGCAGGACAAGATCGCGGGGCTCTGGCCGATCTACGCGGACGAGAGCATGGCCGACACGGATATACGGAAGCTGAATCACACCGGGACGCATCCGGTGCACACGGATCTAGGGATCGACGATGCGATAGACTTCCACGAGAGCATTGGGGCCGAGCGGAAGGAGGCGCGCCTCAGGTACATCCAGCGGTACTGGACGAGCCGCGTTCGTGACGTCCCGAACGTCCTGGTGAATACGCCGACCGACCCCAAGCGATCGTGCGCGATCGCGAACGTCGGGGTCCGCGGGATTGCGCCGGCGGATCTGGCGAAGATGCTCTTCGAGCGCTACAAGGTATTCACGGTGGCGATCGACACGGCGAACGTGCACGGTGTCCGGGTCACGCCACAGCTCTTCACCACGCCGAAGGAGCTCGATGTGCTGGTTCGTGCTCTCAGGGAGCTGGCGGCGGCGGCCTAACGCCGGGTGTGGCAATCGCAACGTGAGCAACGTGCGATTAGCCCTGGTTGCGGATTGCCACGCGCGCGCCAGATTCATCCCTCCGCTATCACCTTGACCGGAGGTAGTCCCATGGCTGTCGAGCGAGCTGCCTTCCTCACAACGTGGTTCGGCGAGATCTGGAACAAAGGCCGGCTGAACGCGATCGAGGACCTGTTTGCCGAGGACGGCGTCATGCATGGGCTCGGAGAAGCCGGCGGCGACGTGGCCGGACCAGCCGCGTTCAGGCCGTTCGTCGAGCGTCTGCGCGGAGCGTTTCCGGACATCGAGGTGAAAGTCGAGCAGGTGATCGACGACGGTGAGCTGATCGCCTCGCGATGGGTGGCCACCATGACGCACCAGGGCGATCACCTTGGCGTGCCGGCGTCCGGCAAGCGCGTCAGCGTAACGGGAATGTCAATGGCTCGACTCCGCGACGGGAAGATGGTCGAGGGGTGGAACAACTGGGACATGCTGTCCCTCATGCAGCAGGTCGATGCAATCCAGCCCGCCGCGCAGCTACTGCCGTAGGGACGAAGCGGCGCCGGTCGCGCCCGAGGAACTCGCCGGAGGCGCCTAACGCCGTGCGGATCGCGATATCGGGAGCTCACGGAACGGGGAAGTCCACGTTGATCGCGGACCTCGCCCGGAATCTGCCCGGCTACGCCGTCGCGGAAGAGTCGTATCACGCCCTGGTGGCGGAGGGGCATGCCTTTCCGGCGCCGCCGTCTCGCGACGACTATGAGCTGATGCTCGAACGGTCCTGCGTGACGCTCATGGCGAACGACGCACCGAACCTCCTGCTCGATCGCTGCCCCGCCGACTACCTTGGCTACCTCGTCGCGAGCCCGGGGCCATTGTCGGAAGTGCTCGATCGCTGGTTCGAGCGCGTGGCGGACGCGATGCGGACACTCGACCTCGTGATCTTCGTGCCGATCGAGGATCCGGAGCGCATCGACGCTTCGGCGTTCGAGCGGCCGAGGCTGAGACGTCGAGCCGACGTTGCGCTTCGCGAGATTGTGGTCGAAGACACCTGGGGGTTCATTCCGGACGCGATCGAAGTCTCCGGTACGACCGACGAGCGCGTAAATCAGGTGCTCGCTCGGTTCGCGCGCGGCGTAACCGCGAGGTGACGCTTCGAAGTAACAGATTGAAAACGCTGGTCTCCGAATATCAGGTCGCGACGAAGGCCGAAGGCGCCGACGCTGGCGCCGTCACCAGGCCTTCGAGGCAGTCGCATCCACCTGTCCGGAGGCCTTATGCGATCGTTCCCGACCCATCGTTCCACCAGCGCCGTTGTGGCGCTGCTCGCTGTGGCGCTGCTCGCCGCAGCGCTCGGGGCGTGCGCGCCTGACGAAACGCCAACCGCGCCTGGGGTAACCGACCCGGCCGCGCCCATTGACGCCGCCGCGATCCGAGGTCGCGAAGGCTATGCGACACGCGGCGAGCTACGACAAGGCTACGTGCTCGACCGCGCGGGGAAGCCAATGAGGGTCACCTACGAGATCCATCACGGCGTCGCCGTTTGGCAGGGTGACATTGAGCTGGGCCGCGCAAGCGACATCGCGACAACGCCCGAGACCGCACGCCGCTACGTTCGACCCGACGGCGGGAACGGCATCAGCCAGGGTCCTATCGGCGCACAAGCGACCATCTATCGCACGGACGACAGCTATCGCTGGCCCGGCGGAGTGGTGCCGTACGTGATCGATGCCGCAGTGCCCGATCAGACTCGGATCATGGACGCCATCACGATGATCGAGTCGACAACGGGTGGCGTCACGATCGTCCCACGAACCGGCCAGGATGACTACTTGAAGTTCGTCGAGAGCGACGGCTGTTCAGGGCAGATCGGCAGGCTGGGCGGCGAGCAGGAGCTCCGGGTGGCGAGCGGCTGCGACGCTGTGAGCATCGCGCACGAGCTGCTCCACGCGCTTGGGATGATTCACGAGCAGTCGCGGTGCGACCGCGATAAATACATCGAGATCCTGTTCGACAACGTCGACGATGCCTACAGATTCGACTTCGAGAAGCAATGTGACCTGGGCACAGATCTCGGCGACATCTACGATTTCGCGTCCCTCATGCATTACCCGCCCGATTTCCGCTCCAAGAACGGGCAGCCGACGTTCCGGTTGCGCCCGGGTGTCACCTACAACGGGGTGATTGGCCAGCGCGAAGGGCTCAGCGTGCTCGATCGATTCACGATCAACTACCTCTACGGCCTCAACAACATCCCGCCGGTGCCTCGCATCGGTCCACTCGCGGCTTCATATGATGAAGGGTCCGAGGTGCCGTTCGACGCGACGGGTTCGACCGACGCCGACGACAAGGTCCTGAGGTACAGCTGGAACTTCGGTGACGAGAGCTGCTTCGTCCTCGCTCCACCGGCCGAGTGCACGGAATCGCAACCCAGACATCGGTACGCAACCGACGGCGTGTATAAGGTCGGGCTCTTCGTGTTCGATAACTACGAGCTCGAGGCGACGGAGACCGTCGTAAGGATCAGAAACGTTGCACCGCAGATCTTCTTCGACGAAAGCTTTGTCACTGTGCCCGAGGGCTTTTTGTGGCTAGCAAGAGGGCACTTCACCGATCCGGGCGCGGATCCTTGGACGGTGACGGCAGACTACGGAGACGGCGGAGGCCCGGAAGCACCGATTCTAAACGCCAAGTCCTTCGAGTTGCACCACGTCTTCGCGGATAACGGAGTGTATGACGTCACCACCTCGGTACGAGACGACGACGAGACGACAAACGCGCGAGCACCAGTCACCGTCCTGAATGCCGCACCGTCGGTGAACGCGGGTGCCGACCAGACCTTCAGGTCGGGCCAGACCTTCAACCTTGCTGGAAGCTTCCGCGATTCCGGCGCGCTGGATGCGCCATGGCGGTGGAGTGTTGCCTGGGGCTTCGGCCAACCCAGCACGGGATCGACCAGCGCTCGGGGGACGATCATGGCGAGTCGCCGGATGTGTGCGTCCGGCACGTACACGGTGACGCTGTCTGTGACGGACAAGGATGGCGACACCGGGACCGACGATGTGCAGGTGACGGTCGATTATCTGACCGTGGGTCTCAGCATCATGCCAGGCAGCTCGCCGACATCGATCGCCATCAGCAAGAAGGGCACGGTACCGGTCGCGATGCTGAGCAGCACGACGTTCGATGCGACAACGATCGATGTCGCATCCATCCGGCTCGGCAACGGAACAGGTGCTGAAGCTCCAGTCGATCAGCAGAACGGCAGGTACCAGTCGCGGATCAGCGATGTCAACGGCGATGGCAGGCCTGACATGATCGTGTCGTTCAGTGTGCCGCTGCTCGTCGCGAACGGCGACCTGGCTCCCGGCACCGCCACGCTCGTGCTGCGGGGCGCTCAGGGCGCGACGGGCGATTCGTGCACCAACTTCCGCGGTACGGGCACGGTACGCGTCGTCCCGTGATGGATCGCGCGCGGGCGGGGGTGGCGATAGCTTTTCGCCCCCATCCGCGCCGCTGTCACATCACTCGCATCGACAACACGCCGTGAACAAGCCGTCGATATTTGGATTCGCATTGGTCGGCGCAACCGCTTCGTTGGTTGTGGCCGCACGCCCGCTCGAAGCTCAGGCGCGTAAGTCCGCTCCGGCCGCAAAACCGTTCACCGTCGTCGAAGCCAGCGTCGACGACATGCGCAAGGCGCTCGAGCAGAAGCGGACGACGTCGCACGAAATTGTACGACAGTACCTCACGCGGATCGCGCTCTACGATCACCGGATCAACGCGATCATCACCGTCAACCCTAACGCGCTCGCGACCGCCGACTCACTCGACCGCGAGCGCGCGGCCGGACGCATTCACGGGCCACTTCACGGGATTCCAGTCGCGCTCAAGGACAACGTCCACACGACGTCAATGCCGACGACCGGTGGCGCGCTCGCGTTCGCCGATCTCGTTCCGCCGTACGCGGCCACGCTCGCGAAGAATCTCGAGGATGCTGGCGCGATCATCATCGCGAAGACCCAGCTCACCGAGCTCGCGAACTGGGTCGCGAGCGGGATGCCCGGCAACTATAACGGTCTCAATGGCTACGGGATGAACCCGTGGGACCCGCGACGCGACCCGCGGGAGAACAACTTCGATGGCCGCCCGGTGCTCACCACCGGTGGCTCCAGCTCGGGCACCGGCACTAACGTGAGCTTCTGGGTCGGTAACGTCGGGACGGAGACGTCGGGATCGATCCTGAGTCCGTCGAACCAGAACATGCTCGTGGGCATCAAGCCGACGGTGGGTCGAGTGAGTCGGTATGGCGTCATCCCGATCACGGCGGATCAGGACACACCCGGCCCGATGACGCGCACGGTCTCGGATGCCGCCATCATGCTCGGCGCCATGGAGGGCGCGAAGCCGGACCCTAACGACTCGGCCACGACGAAGTGTCCGCCGCCGGCAGGCCGCGATTACACGAAGTTCCTCAACCCAAAGGGGCTGTCCGGCGCGCGCATCGGCATCCCGCGCGCGTTCTACTACGAG
>JAJKIV010000184.1 GCA_021154285.1 Gemmatimonas sp.
CGCGATCGCGGCTCGTCGCGATGTACGCTCACGACGTAACGGAGCCGCACTGGGCGCTCGGCTGGCGCTGGAACATCGTGCTCGCCGGGCCCGGAGCCACGGCATTCGAAGCACGGGAGCAGAGCGCCGCGTGAGCGCGCTCCCCGTCACGCCGTCCCAGACGGTCGGACCGTTCTTTCACGAGTGTCTGCTGCGGGAGGATCGCTGTGAGGGGACGGCCGGCGACGACGGTGACGCGCCGATCCGCGTTGAAGGCCGAGTCATCGACGGCGACCGCGCTGCGGTACCGGACGCCGTGATCGAGGTGTGGCACGCTGCCGGTTTCGCGCGCATCGGCACGGATGCGGAGGGACGGTTCTCATTCTCCACGACGCGGCCGAAACGCGTCGAGTTCGAGCGCGGCACGATGCAGGCGCCACACCTCTCCATCGCGGTCTTCGCGCGCGGGCTCATGAACCATCTCCTCACCCGCATCTACTTCGATGACGACCCATCAACCGAGAGCGATCCGATCCTCCGTCTCGTGCCCGAGGTGCGACGCACCACCCTGATCGCGAAACGCGATCCAGGCGAGAGCCTGACGCCACTCTATCGATTCGACATCGCGCTGCAGGGGGTTGGCGAGACCGTGTTCTTCGACTTCAGGTCGCCCGCCCCGTGACCGCGTCGACCGTCGGCGAAGGCGAACGGATCTTCAGCACCGGCGCGCACGTCGCCCACATCCTGCGCTTCGAGGCGGGCCTCGCGCGGGCGGAGGCGCGCGCCGGGATCATCCCTAACGAGGCCGCGAGCGCGATCGCCGACACATGCCGCGTCGATCTGTTCGACCTGGCGGCGCTCGAGCGCGACGGGCTGCATGCCGGCACGCTCGCGATCCCTCTCGTGCAGCAGCTGATCGCCCGCGTTCCCGTCGCGGCCAGACCATACGTGCACTGGGGCGCAACCAGCCAGGACGCAATCGATACGGCGCGTGCGCTGCAGATGCGCGAAGGGCTCGACGTCCTCGTCGCGGACCTCGTCGGCGCCAGCGACGTCCTTGCGACGCTCGCTGAATCGCACCGACTGTCCGTGATGCCGGGACGTACGCTGCTGCAGCAGGCCGTGCCGATCACGTTCGGGCTCAAAGCCGCGCGCTGGCTCGGCGCGGTGTCACGTCAGATCCCCGTGCTCCGGACGCTCCGTCATGACGCGCTCGTTCTCCAGTTCGGCGGCGCCGCCGGGACCCTCGCTGCGCTCGGCAAACACGGGCAGGAGGTGGCCGAGCTGCTAGCCGCCGAGCTCGCGCTGCCGCTGCCCGATCTACCGTGGCACGCGGAGCGCGATCGCCCAGCCCGCGTCGTCGTGGCGTTAGGCGTCACGGCCGGCATCATCGCGAAGATCGCGCGCGACCTCGTGCTGATGGCGCAGACGGAAGTGGCCGAGCTGGCGGAGGGTGTGGCGCCAGGCAAGGGAACGTCGTCGGCGATGCCGCAGAAGCGAAACCCGGTGGACGCGACGAACGCCATCGCCGCCGCCCAGCTCGCAATCGGCACCGTGCCGGTCGTCCTCTCGGCCATGGCGCAGGAGCACGAACGCGGTGCCGGCGGGTGGCAGACGGAATGGACGGCGATCCCCGACGCTTTCCGGCACATGATGCGCGCGGCCATGCATCTGCGGTGCTCGCTCGACGCGCTCGACGTGCGGGCGGATCGCATGCGCGTGAACCTCGAGGAGGCGTCCGGGACGTTGATGGCCGAGTCGCTGTCGACGGCGCTCGCGGCACACGTGGGTCGGCCCGAGGCGATGCGACTGACGGCCAACGTCGTGGAGCAGGCGTTCCGTGCGCGGATGACGCTGCGCGAAGCCGTGAGTCGCGACACGCACGTGTCGGCGCTCCTCCAGGGGTGGGAGCTCGATCGCGCACTCGACCCGGCCGCCTACCTCGGCAGCACGAACGCGCTCATCGATCGCGCACTGCGCTCGTGGCGCGAGGTTCGAGAGGCGACCGCCGAATGATCCGCGGTGCCATTGGCGACACGGGGATCGCCTATCGCGTCGATGGCCCGCATGATGGTCCGGCGCTCGTGTTCAGCAACTCGCTGGGTACGGACCACCGGTTGTGGGACCAGCAGATGGATGCGGTGACGGCGCGCTTTCGTGTTGTGCGATACGAGGGGTGTGGGCACGGTGTCTCCGACCTGCCACGCGGGGCCGTCACGATCGAGCGGCTCGCGCACGACCTCACGACGCTTCTCGATCATCTCGAGATCGAGCGCGCTGTGGTCTGCGGATGTTCGCTCGGAGGCGTGATCGCATTGTGGTTGGCGGTGAACCGTCCGGACCGCCTAACGGGAGCGGTGCTCGCGAATACCGGTGCGAAGATCGGCACGAACGAGAGCTGGGACGCGCGGATCGCGGCGGTGCGCGCTGGCGGGACCGCCGCGGTGCGCGATCAGGTCGTCGGCCGCTTTCTCACGCCGGAGTTTCGGTCGCGCGACCCCGAAACCACGGCGATGATCGCGGAGATGATCGAGGCGACGAGCGACGAGGGGTATATCGCTGCGTGCGAGGCGCTGCGTGCGACGGACCTTCGTGCGGATGCGAGCAAGGTCCATGTGCCCGTGCTGATCGTTGGGAGCGACCGCGATCAGTCGACGCCGCCGGATCTCTCGCGCGAGCTGCACGCGTCGATCGAAGGCAGTGAGCTCGCCATGATCGCGGATGCCGCGCATCTCTCGAACGTCGAGCAGGCCGCGTTGTTCAACGCGGCGCTGCTGAGATTCCTCGTCGCTTTCTAGTTCAAGGGGAGTTTCAAGGGGTCAGAGCCCTTGATCCGACGGATCAAGGGCTCTGACCCCTTGAAACTCAGCGGACGAAACGGAATAGAGCGTGGTGGTCGGAGCCGTCCGTGAGTCCGAGCTGGAAGGTGCCGCATTTGCCGGCCACGGCCTTGTCGGTCTTCCAGACATAGGTGTACTGCTGGCTTGCCGGATCGTATGTGAGCCCGGCCGGGCTCGTGGTCGTCACCTCGATGTCATCCTGTGGGTCGCTGGCGTCGCAAGGCTCGCTCACGAACTTGGGGTAACCGCTTCGGAAGATGGTGAGCCCCTGATTGCTGCCGACGGTGAACTTGATCGGAATCGCGGTTCCCGCCTTCGCGCGGTTCACGAGGTCGTCGTTAGGCCCGGCGTTGTCCACCGGTTGGAAGAAGCCGATGAAGGGGAACAGCGTGACCTGGCGCTCGAAGGCGCCCACGTCAATGCGGCCGCCGCTGACGCGGGCGAAGCCAGTCCCGCGCTGGTCGGTGGCGAGCGGCGGGGTGAAGGCGTTAGGGTCGAATGCCGGATCTCCCTTGTCGGAGGCCGCGCTTCCGGCGAGAACCGCGTGCGTGTTGGTGGGGCCGCCGTTATTGGCTAGCGGCCCGAGCTTGAGCACCGCCGCGTCGATGATGCCCGTCTGGTCGCCGGTCTGGTTGAACTCCAGGGTGAAGTCGACGTTCGCGCCGCCCTGGCCGACGACGTTGTAGCCCAGGCTGCGGTAGCGCGTGTCCGTCTGGTTGCCGGCAACATCGTTAGGCGTGATGCCGTCCGTCGTGTTACCGGCGACGATGCTGCCCTCGACGTCGGTGCGGGTCCCGCCATCGCCATAGGACCAGAGGCCACCGCCACCGAGGGCCCGGTTGGCGGTGATAGTGCTGTGGAGGACGAGCGTCAGGCCGTCGTAGTTCGTCACGCCGCCGCCTGCGTCGGCCGTGTTGCCGGAAACGGTGCTGTTGAGGATGGTGGTGGACGGCACGCTCAAGTCGCTCTTCACGTCCGAGATGATCCCTCCACCGTATTGCAACGCGTGGTTGCCCGAGACGGTACTCTCGACGACGGTCAGGGTGCCCTCATTATCGATGCCGCCGCCGTCAATCGCGCTGTTGCCCGTGACGGTGCAGCGAGTGATGGTCAGGGTGCCGGAGTTGGCGATGCCGCCACCGACGCTCCCGACAACGTTGCCGCCGGTGACGATGAGATCCGCGAGGGCGACTGGCCCGACGCGGGAAACGTCGAACACCCGGCCCGCGTCGTTGCCGCTCACCGCCAGGCTGCGCGCACCGGGGCCGTTGATCGTTAGGCTCTTGTCGATCTCCAGCTGGCCCGCCGTCAGAGTGATCGTGCCGGTCACGCCCGGGGCGAACGTGATCGTGGCGCCCGGCGACGCGAAGGCGATCGCCTCGCGCAACGTACAGCCGTCGCCGGCGCCAGCGTCGTCGCAGGTGCCGTCGCCGGGATCGGCGGTGTTCGTGACCTCGGGGCCCGTAGCGACCTGGACGAAACTGGACCGCCCGGGCCGTGCTGGTCCGGTGGGCTGCGGCGCGTCGGTGCAGGCGACGACGCCGGCGAGCGCGGCGAGCGCGCGGGCGGTGCGTGCGGAGCGTGCGGAGGGTACAGGGTGTTTGGTCATCGGGGGCCTCCATCGGCGAAGGGCGCCGCGACGTGCGACGCCTACCTATGGAGGTCGACAAATGGCCGGCGATCGGCTCATGATCCACGCACAGCCGGCGGACTTCTCAGGCTCTCACTCAACCAGTGAGCGGCGGCGACTTTCGAGAAAATTCCGCTCAGCCTCGTTCCCGGTGAGCGCAATCGCAGCGCCGTACGCGAGCGACGCCTCCGCTCTACGACCCACGCGACGCAACAGGTCGGCACGGATGGCGTGGAACAAGCGATAGTCGTTCAGGTCCAGGCGATCGACGAGAGCAAGCGCCGCCGCGGGCCCATCCACTTCGGCGACCGCCACCGCGCGGTTCAACGCCACCACCGGACTCGGCGCGATCGCCAGGTGCTGGTCGTACAGCGCGACGATCTGACGCCAATCGGTAGACTCGGCCCGCGGCGCGTCGCTGTGCACCGCGCTGATCGCCGCCTGGATCTGATACGGGCCAGGCTGGTTGCGTGCGAGACACCGCCTAACGATCGCCTGGCCTTCCGCAATGAGCCGGCGATCCCACAGCCGGCGGTCCTGATCCGCCAGCAGCACCACCGCGCCGTCAGCCGTCGTGCGCGCCGTGCGGCGCGACTCGAGCAGCAGCATGAGCGCGAGCAGTCCCTGTGCCTCGGGCTCGTCGGGCAACAGCTCCACGAGCAGCCGGCCGAAGCGGACGGCGTCCGCGCAGAGGTCCTCGCGAATGAGGCGGTCCCCGGAGCTCGCCGTGTACCCCTCGTTGAAGATGAGATAGACGACAGCCAACACCGCCCGCAGCCGGCTCGGCAGCTCCGATGCGTTAGGCACGCGGTACGGAATCCGCGCGTCACGGATCTTCCCCTTGGCGCGCACCAGCCGCTGCGCCATCGTCGCCTCGGGCACCAGGAACGCCCGCGCAATCTCCGGGGTCGTGAGCCCGCCGAGCAGGCGCAGCGTGAGCGCGACCTGAACGTTGGTGGCCAGCGCCGGATGGCAGCAGGTGAAAATCAGTCGCAGCTGGTCGTCGCGCACGGCACTTTCCTCCTCCATCTCTGACTCGCCGGCATCGGACAGCCGCATCGCCTCGGCGTGACGGTCATCGCGGGTGGACTCACGGCGAAATCGGTCGATCGCACGGTTGCGAGCCGTCGTGACGATCCACGCGGCGGGGTTTGGCGGAGCTCCCACGCTCGGCCATCGCTCCACTGCCGCGACGAACGCATCCTGAACCGCCTCCTCAGCCGTGTCGATGTCGCCGCAGGCGCGAACGAGGACTGACACCACGCGACCATAGTGCTCACGGAAAACGCGCTCGATCTCGGATGACAGTACGTCAGTCACGGGTGCGTCAGCTTGTCCCGTCGTGGTGGAATGGGCGCACCTCCACTGGGAGCGTGGTCGCGTCCGACAGCCGGGCACCCCACTCCAGCGCCTCGTCGAGATCCGGGGCATTGATGATCGTGAACCCACCCAGGTGCTCCTTGCTCTCCACGAACGGTCCGTCGGTCATGAGGGTCTCGCCATCCTTCACGCGAATCACCGTGGCCGTGCTCGGCGGGTGCAGCCCGCCAGCGAACACCCAGCTGCCTGACGCCTTGAGCTGACGGTTCAACGCCGCGAGATCCTCCATGATCGGGCCAAGCACTTCGGGCGGCGGGATCGGGCCGTCGGGCTGGTAGATGCTCAACAGGTACAGTGCCATGGTCGTGTCCTCGTTAGGCGCGCTCGTAGGTCGCGATGATCACGCCGGTGGTGGTCGGCACACTTTCGGCGAGCGTGAACTTCGCCAGCGTGCCGTCGTCGCCGAACATACGCTGTCCGCTGCCGAGTACGAGCGGGTGGATGAGCAGGATGAACTGATCGATCAGGTTGGATCGCACGAGGGATCGCACCAAGTCACCGCTGCCGAGGATCGTGAGGTCGACGTCGGAGTCGTTCTTGAGGGCGGCGACGGTGTCTTCGGCGTCTCCCGCGAGGAGCGTGGAGTTCTTCCAGGGCAACGGCTCGGTCAGCGTTCTCGAGACCACGTACTTCTGCGTGTTGTCGAGCACTTCGGTGTACGGGTTGTCGGTGCGCCCCGGCCAGACCTTGAAGAAATGCTCGTATGTGTGACGCCCGAACAGCAGGGCGCCGCGCCTGGCCATGCCGCGCCCCATGATCTTCATCTTTACTTCATCATGGTAGGGTGCGGCCCAGCCGCCGCAGGTGAAGCCGTTCCTGGTGTCCTCATTCGGGCTGCCCGGGGCCTGCATGACGCCGTCGAGCGTCACGTTGTTGGTCACGTTGATCTTGCGCATGAGCGTCTCCCTCAGGTTCGGCGCCGGCCCGATGCCAGCGACCCA
>JAJKIV010000185.1 GCA_021154285.1 Gemmatimonas sp.
GTGGTGTGCGAGGAGAAGCACATGGGCTCGCGCGCCGTGGTCGTCATCTGTCGCGACGAGGCTGCGGCCCGGCGGCGCTTCGGCGTGATCGACGAGGGAGCCGGTATCATCTACACGCGAACGGGGCGCCGCTTCTTCGACGACCCAGTGCTGACGCGTGAGCTGCTCTCCATTCTATCGCGCGCGCTCGGTGGCGCAGCATTCTGGGATCGGCTCGGCACCGACTGGGCGGTGCTCGATTGCGAGCTCATGCCGTGGTCCGCGAAGGCGCAGGCGCTGATCCACCAGCAGTACGCGGCCGTGAGCGCCGCGGCGGAGGGGGGCGTGACTGACGCGGTGTCTGCGCTGCGCGCGGCCGCGGCTCGAACGCCCGCGGCCGCACCGCTGGCCGCCCGCCTCGAGCACCGCGCCGCTATGGTCAGCCGATACACGGAGGCGTGGCGCCGTTACTGCTGGCCGGTGACGTCGGTCGCCGACCTGAAGCTCGCGCCGTTTCACGTGCTCGCCACCGAAGGTGCGCTCCACACGACGAAGGACCATCGGTGGCACCTGGACCAGATTGGTTCACTGTGCGCGGCGGACGAGTCTCGCGTGCTTTTCTCGACTGCACATCGGGTCGTCGATCTGAACGATCGGGCCAGCGAGGCGAACGCGACGGCGTGGTGGGAAGAGATGACCGGGCAGGGCGGAGAAGGGATGGTGATCAAGCCCATGGCGTTCATTGCGCGCGGCGCGCGCGGACTCGTCCAGCCCGCGGTGAAGTGCCGCGGCCGGGAATATCTGCGGATCATCTACGGTCCTGAATACACGCTGCCCGAGCACCTGGATCGCCTGCGCCACCGCGGCCTGTCGGCCAAACGTGGCCTCGCGCTTCGGGAGTTTGCGTTGGGTGTCGAAGGGCTCGAGCGATTCATCCGCGGTGAACCGCTCCGTCGCGTGCACGAATGTGTGTTCGGCGTCCTCGCGTTGGAGAGCGAGCCCGTTGATCCTCGGCTCTAGGCTGATTGCAACGAAGACCCGTGACCTCCCATATAGACAGCCATCTATTAGATTGATAGGTGTCTATACATAATCACGCCTGATGCTATCCACGGACGACTTCCTCCGCATTGCCAAGGCACTCGCCGATGCCCGACGCGTCGAAATCCTCGAGCGCATCGCGGCGCGCGGCGACGCCGCCTGCCAGCACCTGTGCGAGGCGTTTCCGGTGACGCAACCGACCATGTCGCACCACCTGCGATTACTCGCAGAAGTCGGCCTGATCGAGATGCGGCGTGATGGACAGTACGCCCATTATCGGCTGCGAGCCGACGTCGTCGAGGCGTACGTCGCGACCCTGGAGACGCGCCTGCGTGTGAGACCCGTGCGTAGCACGGCCGTGAGAAAAGGAGCGGTACGCAAATGACCGATATGCTCAACAAGCCGAAAGCGCTGTTCGACGCGGCCTACCGCGGTGAAGCGGGTGCCGTCGATGCGTTGTTGATTGCCGGCGCGCCGCTCGATGCGCGCGACCGTCGCGGGAACACGCCGCTTATGGTTGCGGCGGCGAACGGACATGACGAGGTCGTGGACCTGCTGATCGAGTGGGGCGCGGACGTGAATGCCGCGGATCTCACCGGTCTCACGCCGCTCATGGCGGCGTCGATCGGCGGACACGCCGATACCGCCCGCCTCCTGCTCGAGCACAACGCGAAGGTGAATGCCGCCACGGTGGACGGCATGACGGCGCTCATGTACGCGAGCATGTTCCGCCACAAGGCAGTGTGCGTCACGCTGATTGCCGCCGGTGCGTCAGTGACCGCGCGCGATCGCGAGGGCGTCTCGGCGGCCGACCGCGCGAAATCGCACGGCGACCTCGAGATGCTCGCACTGCTCTACCGGGCGCTGCCCCTCATGTCGCCGCTGGCTGCCTAACGGGCGTTTGTGCGGCCGACTTGCCGAGCTGGCGCGAGATCGGCATGAGGACGAGCAGTCCGACGATGGCAACCACGGTGATCATGACGACCACCTTGGGGTCGTCGAAGTTCTGACCGCCGACCACGAGCGCCGCGGCGATGTTCCTTTGTGCCGTTCCGAGCGCCAGGGCGCTCTTGACGTCGCGGGATGACCCGCCCAGAAACCATCCGACCGCGACTCCCACGAGCAGAAACACGACGCTCGCGAGGACGCCGCGCGTTCCAAACAGGCTCAAGATGTTGCGCGCGTTCGTGATCACCATCGCGACGATCATCAACGTCAGGCTCGCGGACGACACCTTGTTGAGAATTGGTGCTGTCTTGCCCGCAACGCCGGCGGCCCGAGCTCGAACCCCGAGTCCGATGATGAGCGGAAGGAGCATGAGCAACACGAGCGACTTGGCGATCTTGGTCGGGTCGACGGAGACGCCCTCCAGCAGAACCGGCAGCACAATGGGCATGTAGCCGACCGTGAGCACCATGAGGAGCACCATCAACCCGACGGCAAACGCGAGGTTGCCTTCGGCGATGCCCGCCAGCTTCGGGAGAAACGGCGCGCCGCCCGCAACGCCGAGGATGAGCAATGCCACGCCGAGCGGCTCCGCGAGCTGAAGGGCTCGAGCGATCAGGATCGCGGCGAGCGGCATCAACACGAAGTTTGCGAGCACGGCCAGCGTGAGCAGCTTGCCGTTGCGCAGCGGCGTGACGATCTCACGAATGGTGAGGCTCAAGCCTACCGCGAGCATGCTCGACACCACGAAGGTGAGCATGGCGATGGGAACGGCTTTGGCCAGGGTTTCCAAGAAATTCTCCCGAGAGTGACTCGTTAGGTTGGTTGGGCTGTCTGGGCGGCGGTTGCGCGCTACATCTTCGCGATGTTCGTCCAGAAGTTCGCCAGGCTGTCCGTTCCACCGAACAGCGTCGTAAAGATCGTGGAGTCGGCCATCAGGATGTGCCCGGCGCGCTCGCTTTTCGGCGGCATCCAGAGGAGCGAGTTGAACTCCGTGTTCCCCTCTGCGGTGAACGGGTGCGGGCGCTCGCGGTCCACCGGCTGGCGCGTCAACACGTTGACCGTCTTTTCATCGTCCGTCGTCACCGCGTAGTGCGGCAGATGCAGATGGAAGTTGAACGTGGTCACGCCGTTGAGCAGCCCGAGCTTGTCGAGGTCTTTGTTGACCGTGAGCGGAGTGATCTGATTCGTGCCCTTCACGACCGCCGGTCGAAGGCCGTATTGATTGAGCACCGGAACGTTGAGCGCCTTCATCAACGATCGTGTGTACTGCCCGAAGCGCTGCTGGCGTGGAACGAGCTCGTCACCGTGGTGACGGTACTCCATCTGTCGCTGCTTGAGATCTTCGGTGAATCCCACGTCGTGGTGCGGACCGATCAGGAGGCACGTGTCCGGTCGCTTCATCCACTCCTTGAGCGCCTCGATCTCCTCGACCGACGCTTCTTGCTCGGCGATGAGATGGTCGAGCCCGAAAACCAGCAGCGTGTCGGTGTCATCGAGAACCCTGTTGTCGATCGGCTGCCTGAAGCCGGCTTGATCGATCCGCTGGAAAACGGCAACGGGATGCCCGGTGACGTCGCCGACGACCTTCTGAAAGTCGATCGTCGAGCGGTGGAAGAGCTCGAGCGTTCCGGCGATCCCCTGAAGGAAGGTCATCTCGTCCCATTCGGGCGTCTCATACGCCGGCCACGCGACGCGCCGAACTTCGGTCATCGTGGAGAAGCGATTGTCCAACTCGCTCACATCGCGGTTGGCCTCCCACGGGTAGCTCCACGTCCAGTAGATGCTCACGCGGCGCTTCCCAGGCGTGTATCGCCGAGGCACGTGGTTCTGGTTGTACGTGCGTGGCGGCAGTGTGATGCTCATGGCGTTCTCCCGCGTGTCGTGCGACGCCGGCCGTTGGGCCGTGGTAAAACGAGCTAGAACGTGACTGATGCAGTGATCTGGAGCGAGTAACCCTGGAACGTCGATCGGTTGGCGAATTCGTCGAAGTACTTGAGACCGAGACTGGTCTTACGGGATGGCAGATTGATGTTGGCCGCGAGCCCAATCGAATTGATGGCGTAACGACTGGCAGCCTGGTCGGGCGTGACTGACGGCCCGCCCTTGTCCGACGTTTGTCGCTGCTCGTAGCCCACGACGCCAAACTGCACCTGTGTGTGTGTCGTTAGGCCGACCGTGTGCGTGACGGAGTAATCGAGGTTGAACGTCTGGCCTGGTTTCACATCGGTGCCTGTCTGCGTGGTGTGCCACTCGTACATCTGGAATGCGGAAATCGCCGTCCGCTTGTCCCGCGTGAGGTAGATGCTCTGTCCGGACGCCAGAACGTGCGTCCAGTATCCGGAGCCCACGTTATCAGGAGCTCCAACCTTGAATCGTCCGGTAGGAGCCAGAAATCCGTAGATCGCCTTGAGCCCCACTCGAGGTTTGTCCCAGCCCAGAATGACCGGCTGATAATACGAATCGGCGAAGCCGCCACCGCCGCTCAGGGCGCCGTTGGCGTCGGACGCGAGTGAGTTGTTCGCGAAGGGAAGCGTGGCCGAGGCGGCATAACGAGCGCCGCCCAGGATCCGCTTGCTGCTGGCCCAGACGAACGTGTTCATGTCCATGAGGACCGAGTTACTTCCGGTGGCGACAAGCTCACCATCGTCGCCTCGCGACTCATCGCGCGAATAGAGGATGAAGAGATTCGTATACGTGAGCCCGGGCGCGGGTGTCGCGCCGGAGTTCATGGCGCTCATGCCGAGCGGGTACACGCCTCGGTTCTGTGCGGACGCCGGCGCATACACTGCGCACACGAGGATCGCGATGCGGAGTGAGTGGACAGCGCCACGAGTCAGCCCACGCTGCACAGGTAGCGGAGCGCCTTCAGCCCAGGCAGAAAGGAGTACGCCCTCCCCTCACGGTGGTGAACGCCGGGACCCCGGTGATACGACGTCGTATCGGTCGCTTGGGGATCTTGAATTCGAGTGTTCCGTCCTGCGTGCCGATGATCGGATCGCGCTCGTTGACGAGCTCGTGGAAGTTCTTGTCGTTGATCCACACGTTCTGCGCGAACTCGAACTGCCGAATCAGGCTCGCGCAGATCAGGAACGCGGCGATCCCGCGTTCCACGCCATCCTCCGGCGCCGAGAGCTTGAAGAATCCGTCCTCCGGAAGTGCCATCGCGGCGGGATTCTTCCAGCCGGTTTGCGTGGAGCTCGCTGACATCGGGCGGCCTCTCCGGAGTTGTCCGTTGGCGGGAGCGGTGGGCGTTGCGCATGCACGATTTCACGGCGGGGAGGCCGCGATTCGTTAGCTACCGCCGTGTCGCCGGCGCCAACAATGAGACCTAAGTAAGGGACCGCCGTTCCCGCCCGGGCGCCTATGCCTCGACGCGCGAACGCCCACGATGCGACAAGCGGGCGATGCCGCTCTCACGGCACGCCCGCCTAACGATCAAAGGGGTCAGAGCCGTTTGAAACTTGGGATCTCTGTACTGCCGAGACCTCGAATTCAAACGACTCTGACCCCTTTGATCGGACCTAGCCCGCGATGATGCCCGCGTATACCGCCGCATCCACGTTCCCGCCCGTGATGACGCAGCACACGCGGCGGTCGCGGAACGTTTCGGGGGACGTGAGCAGCGCGGCCACGCCAAGCGCCCCGGTCGGCTCCGCCTTCAGGTTCGCGAGGAAGAAGAGCAGTCTCACCGCCTCGCGAATCGCGTCCTCGGGAACCTCGACGATGGTCTCGAGGCCATCCTCGAGCAGCTCCCAGTTGTGCTTCCCGACGCTCAACGTGCGTGTACCATCCGCGATCGTCTGCGGCTCGGTCTCGTTCGACACGATGTGGCCTTCGCGCAGCGACCGGGCGGCGTCGTTCGCGATGAGCGGTTCGGCCGCGATGACCGCCATCGTGCTCGTCGAGCGCCGGGCCGCCTGAATGAGCCCGGAGGTCAGGCCACCACCTCCGATAGGCGCGACGACCACGTCCGGCGGCGCGGCAAGCCGACCGAGCTCATCGCCGAGCGACGAGTTGCCGGCAATGACGAACGGGTCATCGTACGCGCTCGCGACGTACGCGTCGGGGTGCTCCGCGGCGAGCTGCGCCACGCGCGTGGCGCGCTTGACCTTCGTCGTATCGACGAGATCAACGCGGCCGCCGTGGCTCAGCACGGCGTCCACCTTCACCTTCGCGGAGTTGGCCGGCATGACGACCGTGCAACGTTTGCCGAACAACTTGCACGCATACGCCATCGCCTGACCGAAATTCCCCGACGACGCAGCGATCACGTGCGGATTCGGAACGTTCAGTGCCACGTTATACGCCGCCCTGAACTTGAAGCTGCCGGTTCGCTGGAATGTCTCAGTTGCCAGGAAGACGTCGATGCCGAGATGCGCGCCGAGTCGGGGCGCCTCGACAATCGTGGTGGGCCGCGGCGAGTCTGCGATCTGATCGGGCGACACGTTGCGAACGGAGGAAATGACGGCGTCAGGCACGGCGATTGATGGATCAGACATGCGTTGCATGGGAAAGGGCGAAGACGCCCTGAATGATAACGGGCCGGGGAGGCAGCCTCAGGTTCTCGCGGACATTGCGGGAACGCCAGGGGCGTCGTTGTTTTGTCGCGCTCGCTCTGACGGCGCGCGCATCCTACTCCCGCGCCGACTGGCCAGCTATGACCAGCCGCTGACTTGCGAGGGTGGATGACGCGCGCAGAGGCGCTTGCGATCGTGCGACAGATCGAAGGGCTTGCGTCTACGGCGCGCCGTGACGACACCGAGGCGCAGGACGACATCATGTACCTCGTCGATCGACTTCGCGAGGCACCAGGCGTGCGTGAGGTCGTTCGCGAAAAAGTCGCGAGCATCGCGGCCTGGACCGACATCCTCTTCAGCGACCGCAAGCGGGCAACCTACGGCGGCGACGAAGAAGTGACCGAGCTGCTGCTGCACGACTGCGAGCGGCTTCGCAACGCCATTCGAGGGGATTGAGGCGCCGGTCGTCGCAACCGAACCGGCCCCATTCTTTCGTCCCCCTGGCGTCAGGGTGTGCATTGTCAGAGGATTGCAAGGAGGACCCCGACGCTCGCCGGTCTGCCGCGCCGGCCGAGATTATCTACAGAGAACCCCGAGAGTACCGACGTGCGCCAGCGTCACTAGTGAGGCTGCGCGTATTCGCGTAACTGCATGAACGGTCCATAGGTCGGCATCCTGCCGGCTATCGAAAAGTCGAGAGAGCGCGTCGCACGCTGGAGTGGCGTTGGAAGCTCTGTTCGAGTTCCTGTTCAAGTACCGGCCTGTGGTGTTCGAGAAGGGCCGGCTCGCGTTCGCGGCTGGACCCGCGACGTACCTCGTCATCGCGATCGCGCTGGCGGTCGCCCTACCGGCGCTGATCGCGTACGCGCGGATGCGAATGCGCGGCACGCCGCGAGACCGTGCCGTGCTGCTTGCGCTGCGCCTCGCGGTCCTCGCCATCGTCGTCGTCGCGCTCATGCACCCGATCCTTGTCGTCTCGGAGGCGGTGCCCCAGCGCAACGTCGTGGGCGTGCTCGTGGACGACTCGCGCAGCATGCGGATCGCGGACCTGAACGGCACCACGAGGGCCGACGCGGTGCGCCACCTCCTCGGTACGCGTGACAGCTCACTGTATCGCGCGCTCGCGGACAAATTCGTCGTTCGCCTCTTCCGGTTCTCCGGGAACGGCGAGCGCGTCGCTCAGCTCGGGGATCTATCCTACAACGGTGTTCGCACCCAGCTCGGCCCCGCGCTCGAGGCGGCGCGGCAGGAGCTGACGGGTGTGCCGCTCTCGGGCCTGGTCCTCGTCTCCGACGGTGCCGATAACTCGACCGGCTCGCTCACCGACGCGGTGATGTCGCTTGGTGCTCGCCACGTCCCGGTGTTCACCGTGGGCGTCGGGCGGGAGCGCTTCACGAAGGACATCGAAGTGAGCCGCGTCGAGGCGCCGCGGAGCGTGCTGAAAGGCGCATCGCTCGTCGTCGACGTCATGGTGTCGCAGCGCGGCTACACGGGCGAAAAAGTGCAGCTGATCGTCGAAGACGGCGGGCAGATCGTCAGCACGCAGTCCGTGACGCTCTCCGGCGACGGCGAGGCGATTCCGATTCGCGTCCGTGTGCCGACGACCGATGCCGGCGCTCGCGTGCTCACGTTCCGGATCCCGCCGCAGCCGGGCGAGATGGTCGCGCAGAACAACATGCAGCAGGCGATCGTGAATGTGAGCGATCGCCGCGAGAAGATCCTCTATATCGAAGGGGAGCCGCGATCCGAGATGGCGTTCCTCCGGCGAGCCGTCAGTGCGGACAAGAATCTGCAGATCGTCACGCTGCAGCGGCTCGCGAAGGATCAGTTTCGTCGCTTCAGCGTCGACGACAGCCTCGACCTCGTGGCCGGATTCCCGAAGACACGCGACGAGCTCTTCTCCTACAAAGGCATCATCCTCGGCAGCATCGAGGCGAGCTACTTCACGGGCGACCAGCTTCGGATGCTGGCGGATTTCGTCAGCGAACGTGGCGGCGGCCTGCTCGCGTTAGGCGGGCGGCGCGCGCTCGGCGAAGGCGGCTTCGCGGGGACGCCGGTGGCCGACGTGCTTCCCGTCGATCTCGGCGGCGGCCCGAACGAGAAAGCTGGGTACCTGAACGAGCTCAAGGTCGACGTGACCGTTCCGGGGTCAATGCAAGCAGCCACGCAGATCGCTGACGCCGAGAGCACGTCCGCCAAGCGCTGGAAGACGATGCCGGCGGTGACGAGTGTGAACCGCATTGGCCGCGCGAGGCCCGGAGCCACCGTGCTCCTCACGGGCACGCCGACAAGAGGCGGGGAGCAGCAGACCGTGCTCGCCTACCAACGATATGGCCGCGGGAAAGCGATCGTGTTTCCTGTCCAGGACTCCTACCTGTGGCAGATGATGAACGACGTCGACGACGTCACGTTCGAGTCGTACTGGCGCCAGCTGCTGCGATGGCTCGTCAGCGATGTACCGTCGCGTGTGATGGTTGCCGCCGCCGGAGACCAGGCGGCTCCCGGCGACGCGGTGGAGCTCAACGCGGAGATCTCGGACAAGACCTTCCTCAAGGTCAACAACGCCGAGGCCGTAGCGCGTGTGACTTCCCCGTCGGGCAACGTCTCCGAGATGCCACTGGAGTGGTCGGTGACGCGCGACGGTCAGTACAAGGCGTCGTTCACGCCGAGCGAGAAAGGCCTCTACCGCGTGGACGTGCGCGCGCGGATGGGCACCGATTCGATCGTGAGCGATCCGTCGTACGTCGCGTCGGGCGATCTCTCGACCGAGTACTTCGGGGCCGAGATGCGTTCGCCGCTGCTCAAGCGCATCGCCGATGAGACCGGAGGGCGGTACTACACAGGCGACAACGTCGCGCAGCTTGCGAAGGACATTGTCTTCACGGACGCGGGAAACACCGTCGTGGACCGGAAGGATCTGTGGGATATGCCGATCGTGTTCCTGCTCATCCTCGCGCTCGTGACGAGTGAGTGGGGCTATCGAAAGCTGCGAGGGCTCGCGTGAGGTTGTCCGTCGGAGCCATGCTGCTGGCGGCCGCGCTCGTGCTGGCGCCTGGCATCTCGCGCGCCCAGAGCGGCGGTCGCGCGCGAGTGCTGATCGTGAGCGGCGTTGCCGGCGAAGCGCAGTATGCCGATGAGTACTTCAAGCAGGCCACGACGATGATCGACGCGCTGAAGACGCGATTCGGCGTACCCGACTCGGACATCGTGTATCTGGCGGAGAATCCGACGCGTGA
>JAJKIV010000186.1 GCA_021154285.1 Gemmatimonas sp.
CCGTCGATGCTCCAGAGCGCCGGTATCGACGGCAGCGTACGGGCGCAGTTCGTCGTCGATACGCTCGGCCGGGTAGAGCAGGGAAGCTTCCGCGCGCTCGAGAGCACGCACGACCTCTTCACCGCGTCCGTCCGCGAGGCATTGGCGCGTACCCGGTTCACGCCCGCGGAAGCAGGCGGGCGCAAGGTGAGACAGCTGGTTGAGCAGACCTTCACGTTCAGCATCACCAGATAGCCTGACTCGCCGAGCGTGCGCGGAACGGGCGGCACGGTGTCTGCGGGCGCGTCAGGCATGACGAGACACCCAGACGACGCCCCCATCCGGGCGGTCCACTTCGATCGCGGCACCCGAACGTTGCGCGTGGAGCTGGAGAGCGGAGCGGTGTACGACTACGCCGACGTTCCGGAGCGCGTGTACGACGACCTCGCACGCGCTCCTTCTCGCGACTCGTACTTCCGCGCCAACGTCCGGGACGAATTCATGGGAAGTCGCGTGGGAGAGGTGGATCTGGCCGAGATGGCACACGAGCGGCGCGAAGACTCGATGTTCGGCGCGCCGCTCGCGGAGCGCACGTCCGATCCTGCCGACCTGCCGGCGGCGGGAGAGGGCCGCCCGGACCCGCAGCGTCCCGCGTCGCATCACACGTGGGTGGTGGACGTCATCGAGGATGACGCGGCCGCCATCGAGGTGGACGGTCAGCGCGTCACGCCCATGCCGCGATGGCTGCTGCCGAGCAACGCGAAGGACGGCGACGTCCTGCGCGTTACCCATTCTCGATCCGCGTCGCGATCGACCTTCACGATCGAAGTGGACCATGACGCGACGCGGCTCGCCTACCAGCGCTCCGCCGAACAGCTGCGAAATGCGCCGCCGGGCGGCTCCGGTGACGTCGACCTCGACGCCTAACGCCGACGCCTGCGCGCCTTCTCGTCGCCACAAACCCGCGCGGGCCGATCGCTCGGCCCTCGCATGCCCGGGCCGCCGCGTTCAACGGACACGCTGTATTTCGCGCCGTATCGCGGAACCGTGATGGTGATCGTGCCGTTCTGGTCGGTGCGGTACCACGGAATCCGTCTCGCCTGGAGAAGGTCGAGCGTTTGCTCGTGGACGTCTCCGTAATCGTTCTTCGCCGCCAGTGAGAACAGTACCGCCTGCGGCCTGACGAGGTCGAGATACCGCGGCGAGATCCCGTCGCAGCTGCCGTGGTGGTCGCCTTTCAGCACGGTCGCGCGCATCCCCGGCGCCTTGTCATAGTTGGCCGCATCGAACCACGAGATCTCCTGCTGCTCGGCATCGCCCGCAAGCCACATCGTGAACGCCGCGGAGTCCGGTGCGATCAGCTTCACGACGGCGGACCGGTTGTTAGGCCCATCCCCGCGCGGGTCGGGGCGGAGGAGATGCAGGCGCGCGCCGCCGCGCAGCGTGATCGTACACTCCGGGGCGCCCGTGCCACACGGATCGTCGGTGTCGCGATAGTCGAGCGTCCCGCGTTTCGCGCGAGCGATGATCGAGTCGCGAAGCTGCGCGAGAGACGTGTTCGAGTACGGGTCCTTGTTCTCGAACATGTAGCGCACCGTGATCCGATGGCGACTCTTGAAGAGCTCTCTTAGACCGCCGTAGTGATCCAAATGTTGATGCGTGAGGATCACGGCGTCGATCGTATCGGCGGACAGACCGAATCGATCGAGCAGCCGGGCGAATCGCGACGGCTCAGGTCCTCCGTCAATGATCACTCGGCTGCCTCCGTTCTCGATCAGAATGGCATCACCCTGTCTCACGTCGAGTACGCGCACGATCAGGGTCGAGTCGTGTGCCGGGCTGCCGGCGGTGATGGGTTCGTTGGACGTGCTCGCCGGCGGCGCCGCGCGCTGCGAAGCGGAAGCGGACTCGGTTGCCATGTTACTGGTGCCCGGTGTGCCGAGATCGCCCGGCCCATATGGGGTCGTGGACGTGGTCCACGCAGGGCCCATGACGTCGGCGTGCGACCCGGTGGCGTCAATCAAGGCTCGGCTCGCACCCGCGATGGTCGAGGTCCACCCTACGGAATCCACCGTGGATCCATCGTTCGAGTGTAGCGCGACCCAGTCAGCACCGTTGCCGAGGGCGAGTCCGTCGTGCCATGCATATGCGGCGGTTACACCACCGTTGGCTGCACGGTCGCCATTGCGCGCGAGCACCGCGAATCCGCCGGGCGGTATCACGATACTCCGCTCGATCGTGACGCCGCGGTCGTTCTTCGACCGAAGTGTCCAGTCGCGGATGTCGACCGCGCGCTGCTCCAGGTTGTGGAGCTCAAGCCATTCGCCTCGGTCATCCGGCACGGCGCGCGGGTTGGCCATGACCTCGCTGATCACGACACGAGGCGCTGCGCTGACACTGCCGCCGGACGCGAGCGTCGCCGACTTGCGCTCGCACGCCACGATGACGAGCGCGAGAAGGATGCGTATGGGGTCAGAGTCGAATTTCATCGTTACGTTGCATGCAACGTAACGATGAAATTCGACTCTGACCCCAAATCAGACTACGACCCCGCGCTCGCTGCGGCGGCGGCCTGACGCTGATAATCGGCTGCGGCACCCGGCAGCGGGCCGCTCTGCGCACCATCACTGTCGCCGAGTATGCTCGGGATGCCGTAGCCCAATCCCTTGAGCGGGTTGTGCCACAGGATCGCCCCGCTCTTCGGATCCAGGGCCCACACTTCGCCACCAACGCCGGCGTACAGGACGTCGCCGTCACGATGGAGCGTCACGAAGGAGGTCGCGCGACCCATGCCGCCCTTGAGGGGAGTGCTCCAAACCTGCGCGCCCGTTCGCCGATCCAGAGCGGTGACTGTCGCCTTGATGCCGACGTACACGATGCCTGCTCGTGGGCGTGCCATGGAATTGCTCCGATGTCTGGTGACTGATGAGGTGGCAGGTTGGGCGCCCTCGGTCGCGGTGCTCCCGCGAGCCTTGGCCGCTGAATAAGTTCGCACAGTTGCTTCATCACCGCATCGCTACCCGAGGGTCGTGCTTCCAAAACCTCGAGCTATCCGCAGCCTGGTGCCCAGCCTGACGAGCCCCTTCGAATTCCGTCGCCTTGCGATAGCAGCCACCGCATCCACCGCCGCGATCGCATCGCTCGTGGCGGCGCCACTATCGCGTGCTCGAGCACAACGCGTGCTCACCGTGGTCGCGCACGACACGTCGCTCGAATCGTCGCCCACGGTGCCCGCGGGCATAACGACGGCCCGCCTGGTCCTCAAAGGGAAGGCGAAGCGCGAGCTGGTTGTTCATCGTGTTCCAGCCGGCACCAACCTCGAGGAGTTGGCGCGCGGAGCAGCGGGACGGCCGGAGCAATGGTTTCACGATTGGAGCTTCGGTGGCCCGTCCGTGCCGCGCGACTCGATGCCGGACGCCGCTGCCACGCTGGATCTCCGGCCAGGCCGGTATCTGCTCGTGGCCTACGAGGTCGACCGGAGCGGCAAGCCCCGAGCGGACAAGTTCATCTGGCGAGAGGTCTCCGTGATCGCGGGGGCCGTCCTCATCCCCGCGCGCTTCCCAGTGCCCGACCTGACGATGAAGCTCAAGAGCGGACAGATCGAGGTGTCAGGCGTGGTGCGTACGGGTCAGCGCGTCGTGCAGGTGGAGAATGCGGGCGGTCGACCGCATGATGTGCTCATCGGTCGGCTCAAACCCGGGAAGACGCTCGACGACGTCAAGAAATGGGATCGCGACCGGACCGATCCCGCGCCGTTCATCTATGTGGGTGGCCTGACGCCGATGTCGAGCGGTTTCACGGCGCAGACCAAGCTGGTGCTGCAGACGGGGGTGCATGTCGTGCTCTGCACGATGCGCCATGGTGGGGAGCGTGAGCGCGATTATCAGCGCGGAATGCTCGCGTCGTTCAAGGTGAACTAGCAGAGGTGATCGATGCACGAACACAAGTCGGTCGAGCCTGAGTCCACGCACTCTCGGCGTGACGTGCTCCGCATGGGGTTGGGCGCCGCATTGCTTGCCGCCGTACCCGGTCCCGCGCGTCGAGCTGCGCATGCGTACAGCCCGGCGGAACCGGACCTTCGATATTTCGACGCCGCGATGGCCGCGGCACGTTGGCTTCGTGCTACTGCGATCGAATCACCGACCGGTACGAGCTGGCCGGCAGTCCCACCGGATGCGAAGACGGTTCAGCACGATCTCTATACGGGATTCCCCGGCGTCGTTCTGTTCTTCGTCGAGCTGCATCGAGCCACGGGCGATCGTGCGTGGCTCGACCTCGCGACCAGGGGTGCAGATCAACTCGCGGCTTCGCTTCCGGAATCGCAGAGTGGTGACAAAGGGGCTGGCCTGTACAGCGGACTGGCCGGAATCGCGTATACCCTGGAAGAAGCCGACCGGGCGCGTGGTGAATCGCGCTACCGTGCCGCGATCCAGAAAGCGTTAGGCGACATCGTGGCCGCCGCACGGGATGCTGGCGCGGGAGTGGAATGGAACGACTCGACGGACATCATTAGCGGAAGTGCCGGGACCGGGCTCCATCTCCTGCGCGCCTCCGCGACACTGAAGAATTCAGCCGCTCGCGACGTCGCCGTCCGTGCGGGTCGGCGGCTTGTCGAGCGCGAGTTCCGGTCGGGCGACACGTCGTTCTGGATGGCGTCGCCCAGCTTTCCGCGAAACATGCCGAACTTTTCACACGGCACCGCGGGCGTCGCGTACTTCCTGGCGTCGCTCGCATCAGAGACGCGCGACAGGTCGTTTGTGGATGCGGCCATACGAGGCGGGAGGTATCTGCAGTCGATCGCGACGCCAACCGATGGCGACGGCCGTCGAATCTTCCATAACGACCCGGATGGGCGAGATCTGTTCTACCTGAGCTGGTGTCACGGCCCGGCCGGTACGGCGAGACTCTTCCATCGCCTTGGCAACGTGACCGGAGATCGGTCGTGGTCAGCCTACGTGCCGCGGCTGGCCCAGGGCATCGTTGGCAGCGGTGTTCCGCAGCGCAGCCCGGGCTTCTGGAACAACATCAGTCAATGTTGCGGCAACTGTGGCGTGTCCGACTTCTTCGTCTCGCTGCACGGCGTCACCGGCGACGCATCATATCTGGCCTTCGCGCGGCGCGTGGCTGACGACACACTCGAACGCGCAACCGCTGAAGGTGACGGTTCCAAGTGGATTCAGGCGGAGAATCGCGTGAGCCCGAACGTCGTCCTCGCGCAGACGGGGCTCATGCAGGGCGCCGCAGGCGTCGGCCTCTCGATGCTCAGGCTCGACGGCGCGCTGCGCGGGCGAAAGGCGACGATCGTCTTGCCGGACTCGCCGTTCTGATTGTCGGGAATCGGGAATCGAAGGCCCGACTGCGCGTTAGGCGCTGGGGCTGGAAAGCGACGATGGAAGTCTTGGTGACGCGAGCAGCTCGGCAAAGACGTCCCAACGACGGTCCGCGTCGGGACCTGCCTCGCGCTCGACGTACGCGCGAACGAGGTCCTGGCCGAGGCTGTAGTTGATCACGTAGCTGCGGTACGTGTCGAAGAATCTGATGCGCTGCCGTGCGACCGACGGCGCCATGAGCGCATAGCGTTCGAGCCACTCGATAGCGGCCGCGGCGTCGATCTCGCCGTCGAGGTAACGCCGCGCGGCCTCGTTGCCGGCGTACGACAGCTCCCGCACCAGCGTTTGTATAGCGTAGTACCCGTCGACGCTGGACGGCGGCAGGCCAGCGAGCGGGAAGAGCACATCACGCTCGAACGCGACGCGCTCAGCACCCGGCAACGCCAGCTCGATCCCGTAGTTCGCCGTTCCCTCCGCAATGAGCGACTGTGGGCTGAAGAGCGGGTACACGGTGAACTCGACCCATCCCCGTTCACGCACGAGCGTTCGCTCGAGCAGCGCGTTGTAGACGTGATGACCCGGATACCCTTCGTGACACGCGAGGTCCACGGCGCGATCGATGTAGATCGGCAGGCTGGTGTTGACCTGGATGACGCTCCGGTAGCGTCCCTGGTACCAGTTGTATCCGCTCCACGGCTTGTCGGTGACGTACTCGACGACGAAGCTCTCGTTAGGTGGCAGCGGGATGTGGCGTGCGGTGCGTTCGCGCCCGGCGGCGATTCCGGCCTGGAACACGGCG
Organism: Gemmatimonas sp.; assembly: GCA_021154285.1. Taxonomy (GTDB): domain Bacteria; phylum Gemmatimonadota; class Gemmatimonadetes; order Gemmatimonadales; family Gemmatimonadaceae; genus JAJKIV01. The sequence goes on from JAJKIV010000186.1 coordinate 6,109, forward strand.
TCGAGCTTCGCCGGCGGGATCACGAACTGCTCGCGATAGCTGACGTACCGTTCCGGGACTGGCCCACGCCCGGGCAGCGCACCGTCGAGCCGCGACACGATGTCCAGGAAGTGCTGTTCCGTGTTGACGGGCGGTGTGACGTCGTAGAGTACGCGTGCCTCGTCGTCGAACGAGAAGCGCGTGCCGCGCAGCATCTGCACGCGCGCAACGAGCGCCTGAAGCTGGCCGAGAAGGCAGGCTTTCCGGCGCGGATCGAGTGTCGATGTGTCTCCGACCTCCGCCACGAGCTCCGTTGCGCGTCGCTGGAGCTCGGGCAGAGGAACCGCAGCAGAATTGGCTTCGGTCTTCCACTCGTCAGGTCCGTAGTAGGCATCGACGTAGTCGGCGTCGTGCCGTCCTACGGCTAGCACGAGCTTGACGTATGACTCGGCGATGTTCACCCAGGATGCCTGAAGCTGGCCGCCTAACGCGCCACGAGTCCTCGCGCGGCTTCGACCAGCTTGTCGACCGTCAGTCCGAGCCCCTTGTAGATGTCCGCGTACGGCGCCGATGCACCGAAATGGTCGATGCCCATGATGACGCCGTCGCCACCCACCCACCGGTACCACGACATCGGGTGCGCCGCCTCGATGGCCACCCGCTTCGTCCCGGGCGGCAGCACCTGCTGCTGGTACTCGAGCGGCTGAGCCGCGAACAGCTCGTGACTCGGCATGCTGATCGCGCGCGCACGAACCCCGCCTTCGGCGAGCTTCGTCTGCGCGGCCAGCACGAGCGCGACCTCCGACCCGCTCGACATGAGAACGACCTCGGGTGCACCGCCCGGCGCGTCCGCGAGAACGTAGGCGCCTTTCGCGAGCCCGGACGCCGCGCCGTACTTCTCGCGGTCGATCCAGCCGAGCTTCTGCCGCGTTAGGGCCAACGCGACCGGCCCGTTTTTGTGCTTGAGCGCGAAACGCCACGCTTCCGCCGTTTCGTTCGCGTCCGCGGGGCGGATCATGGTGAATCCCGGGATCGCTCGCAGTGCCGTCAACTGTTCGATCGGCTGGTGGGTTGGCCCGTCTTCACCGAGACCAATGGAGTCGTGCGTGAAGACGTAGATCACGCGTTGATGCATGAGCGCCGCCAGCCGCTGCGACGGACGCATGTAGTCGGAGAAGATCAGGAACGTGCCACCGTAAGGGATAACGCCGCCATGCAGGGCGAGGCCGTTCATGATGCCCGCCATGCCGTGTTCGCGAATGCCGTAGTGCACGTAGCGCGCGGCGAGGTCCTCCGGCGAGAAATTCTTGAACGACTTCGGCTGCGTGTTGTTGGACGGCGTCAGGTCGGCCGACCCACCCAGCAGCTCCGGGACCTTGTCCACGAGCGCGCCGAGCACCGCGCCTGATGCTGCGCGAGAGGCGATGTTCCCGTTGTCCTTCGTGAACGTGGGGATCGCGCTCTCCCAGCCGGCCGGCAGATCGCCATGAATGCGGCGCCCGAACTCCTTTGCGAGGTCAGGCTGTGCCTTGGAGTAGGCGATGAGCTGGCGACGCCACTCTTCCTGGAACGCTGCGCCTCGCTCGCCCGCCTTGCGCCAATGCGCGAGCGCCTCCTCCGGCACATAGAACGGCTCCTCGCTCGGCCAGCCGAGGTTTCGCTTCGTGAGCTTGATCTCGTCCTCGCCTAACGCTTCACCGTGTGCCTTCGAGGTGTCCTGCTTGTTCGGGCTGCCGTATCCAATGTGCGTGCGGCAGATGATCATCGACGGACGCCCCGTCTCGGCCTTCGCCGCCTCGATCGCGGCGTCGAGTGCGTCGAGGTCGTTGATGTCCGCGACGTGCTGGACGTGCCATCCGTACGCCTCGAACCGCTCGCCGGCGTCGTCGGTGTACGTGAGCTCCGTCGGGCCGTCGATCGTGATGTGGTTGTCGTCGTAGAAGCCGATGAGCTTGCCGAACTTGTAATGCCCGGCAAACGACGACGCTTCATGCGAGATCCCCTCCATCAGGTCGCCGTCACTGCAGATGAAATACGTGTAGTGGTCGACGATCTTGTTCCCGTCGCGGTTGAACACCGCGGCAAGGTGCGCCTCGGCCATTGCAAAACCCACCGCATTCGCGATGCCCTGGCCGAGTGGTCCGGTCGTCGTCTCGACTCCTGGCGTGTGCCCGTACTCGGGGTGGCCGGGAGTGCGGCTCTGCCACTGGCGGAACTGCTTGAGGTCCGCGAGCTCCAGCCCGTAGCCGGTGAGGTAAAGCGTGCTATAGAGCAGCATCGACGCGTGCCCGCAGGAGAGCACGAATCGATCACGGTTGGGCCAGGTCGGGTCCGCCGGATTGTGCCGCATGTGGCGCATGAACAGCACGTACGCAAGCGGCGCGAGCGCCATCGGCGTCCCTGGGTGCCCGGAGTCTGCCTTCTGCACCGCGTCCATCGACAGCGTGCGAATCGTGTTGATGCACAGCTCGTCCAGCGACGATGCGACCGTTGACGTGGCGGGTTCTGACACAGGAGCGCTCCGGCGTGAATGACGTAATGCTTGATCGCTGAATCTAGTCTTCCTAGACCGCGCCTGCCTCCGCCGCCCGTTCGGTAATAACTGTCGCGAGCGCCATGATGGTCGCCTGCGGATTGACGCCGAGTCCGGTCGGCAACAGCGATCCATCCGAGACGAAGAGCCCGCGCACACCGTGGCGTTCCCCTGCCTCATTCACACCGGAGTTGCGCGGGTCCGTCCCCAGGCGGCACGTGCCGTTCACGTGGGCGGAGAACATGGTGAGATCGTGCGGACCCCACGCGCGTTGGGCGAGGGCGGCCACGTCGCGCTCAGCTCGCAGCTCGCCGCCGGTCGTGTGCAACGTTCGGACGCCGGTAACGCCGGCCGCGAGCAGAATTCGAGCGGCGGCTTGCACACCGGCAACAACGTTTGCGCGATCCCGCGGGCCCACGCGATACGAGATGCGCACCTGCCCGCGCCGTGAGACCGTCACTGACCCGTTCGATTCCTCGAGATCGGACCCGTCGCGCACGAGCGAGATCAGGTTGGTCGTCCGCCTGAACCGGCGCATGACGTCGCGGTGCTCGGCACCGAAGCCAGGAGCAGCAACGGCGGCGAGGCCGGGATGATTCGGCGCGCACTCGATCCAGAATCCGTAGCCGTGGTCGTCGCGCTGGATGAACTCGTCGCACACGGCCGATTGTGGAATGCCCGCGGCGGCGTACACGTCGTCATGCCACTCGCCGGCCACAGCGGTGGTCGGATGCAGCCGGAGAAATCGTCCCACGCCACCGCCGCCGAACCCCGAGCGCTGCAGGATGGTGGGCGTTCCGACGGCGCCTGCCGCGAGTATCACGACGGGCGCCTCGGCGACCAACGTGCCGCGCGGGGTCCGCGTTAGGCCATCGAGCAGCGTGATGTGAACCCGTTTGAGCGGGGCGGTTGTTCGGCGAGCGCTGCGCGCCACGGTACTGCCGCTGCCATCGCGCTCGAGTACCTCGATGCGGTTCACACGCGCATCAGGGAGGAGTCGTGCACCTGCGGCGAGCGCCCGGGGAACATACACGCGATCCGCGCTCTGCTTGGCGCCGTACCGGCAACCCTGACCGCAGAACCCCGCCCGAACGCATCCTCGCGCGTTGATGCGCCCGGTGCCTGCTCGCCAACCGAGCCGACGCGCGCCGTCGAGTAGAATGCGGTTCGCCGGCGAGTGTGCATCGTCAGGCACCGGCACGGCGTGTATCTCTCGCTCGACGCGGTCGAACGTCGGCGCCATCTCCGCTGGCGAGAAGCCCGTGATCCTGAATCGATCGGCCCACTCATCGAGCACGAAATCGGGCGCGCGAAACGTGATCATCCAGTTGACGAGCGTCCCGCCGCCAACGGCCGCGCCTTGCAGTAGCACGAATGAGAGATCGTCGGTTGCCCGCATGCCACTCTCGGCGTAGAGACGCGCGGTCATGTCGCCTTCACGCTCTGTCAGCTCGTCGGCGGCTACGAGGTTTCCCTCCTCGAGCAACAGCACGTCACGTCCTAGCTCAGCGAGTCGTGCCGCCGCAACCGCGCCGCCCGCACCACTTCCGATGATGATCACGTCCGCTGTCGCACGAGAGGCGTCGGCGGAGATTGCGCGGGATGCCGCCGAGCCTCGCGCCACGTCCGAGGGCTGTTCGCCCCTCGACGCGGTTGACGCACCGTCGCCGCGCGCCACCGGCTCATCGGCGTTAGGTACCGCGTCGTGTGCGAGTGGCCCCTCCCACGGGTACACCGGTTCGCGCAAGTGCAGCGGCCCGAGATAGCCGGTTTCCTCGAACGACTCTGTCGTCGTGTAGTAGACCGCGAGCACGAGTCTCCGCACGCCTTGGTAAACCGTGCGCGCCATTATGAGCGGTGACGTCGACCATCGCCTGAGCAGCTTGTCCTGGCGATCGGCTGACAGGCGCGGGAATGGAGCGGTCATCCCCGACAGCAGGAGTCCCGCGGCGCGGCTACCGAGGATGGTCAGCGCAAGCTCGAGGTCCCGCGAGCGTTCGGGCGGCGCCTTCGCGAGCCGCGCCTCGATCCGCGCCACGAGGTCCACGGCTGTGCCCGTGCCATCGTACGCGTGGGGTACGACGCGTCGCGCGACGGCCTCCAGCACCGCGCGATGGGAGGAAGAAAGCATCCCCCCAAGGTATCTCGCGCGGTTCGGGCTGCTACTCTAGTGCCCTGAGACTACCGCTTGTCCGAGCTGGTTCGCGGCTCCGACTTCTCTCCGCCGTAGCCGGATTTGTGCTCTGTCTCACGATGACGCAGTGGCTCGGATCCCGAAAGTCCTGCGCCCTCGCCGCGACCGGGTTCGCCATGGGCGTGCTCCACGGCTGACCGCTTCTCGGGTTGGTTCCCCTTCGTCGAGTGGATTCCCTCGGCCGACTCGGCGCCAGCGCCGGTTTCACCGCGATCACTCGCCGTCATGCCTCGACGGCTTGGCTCGCCTTCGAGGATCGAGCCTTCCTCGCCGTCCGGTACGCCGGTGCCCGAGCTGGGGCTGGCCTCGAAGCCTTGGTCGGCACGCCCGCCACCCTGATGCCGGGAGCGGTCGTCGTCCGCTGCTTTCCCTCGATCGGTCATTTCGGCCTCCGCGCTCAGCGCGAGTTGTTTGCGACCCAAACCATCGTCGGACCTGCCCGTAACCTCGGTCACGCCGACTCGTCTTTTCTGACAGTAGTTCTCTTCCGGGAAAGCACTTCTCGCGCCAGGAATCGGCTCCCGCCGGCGTGCGGGCGCACCCACGAATGAGCTCGATCGCCACTGGCTCCGCCGACGCAACGCTGCCGCAGGATCGCGCCGACTTGCTCATCGAGTTGGCGGTGGCGGTGCACAAGAATGCGATCTATCCCGGCACGCATCCGCTGCTCATCGCTGCAGTGGATAACCTCGCGCGGAAGCTCGCGGCGTTTCTCGAGCACTCGCCCGCGCTTTCCATCGGTGTCGCTCGACGGCAGCTGATCATCGAGGGTGTCGCGACCGACGAGGCGCATCCGCTTCTTCGCGACTTCGCGGTCAGACTCCATCGCCACCAGATCGGTGCGATGCGGTTCACTCGCGGCCTGGAGAAGTCCGAGCTCGCGGAAGTTCTCGCGACCGTCGCGATCGACGTGGGACGTGTCGAGGTGCCGCTCGGGCTCATGGGTCCCGAGGTGCTTCAACGCTGGCAGAACGTTCGACTATTTCCGCTGACGTTCGATCAGCTCGAGCTCATCGACGACGAGCCCGCCGAAGCGCTCGCGGACGGTGAGGACGCACGCGAGTCGCGCGACGCGCGCACGCGCGCTGCGCAATTGTGGATCGGACTCGCGCGTGCCGCGCTCGCTCGTGAGGCAACGGCCGATCTGCCGTCGACCGACCCGGAAACTGTCGCGCGCGCGATCGACTCGCATCAGAACGACTCTGCCTACGATCAGGTCGTCGTGGGTTACATGCTGCAGATCGCGGACGAGCTCAGCACGGACGACAAGCGCGCGTCGTCGCCGCTGCGCGACCGCGTGTCGCGACTCGTGCGGCAGATGGAGCCTCGCACGCTGCAGCGGCTGCTCGCCATGGGCGGTGACGCGACGCAGCGATTCCAGTTCGCGGTGAACGCGACGCACGGACTCACCGTCGACGCCGTGATCGACGTCGTGCGTGCTGCGGCGGACGTTTCGGGGCAGACCATATCGACCTCGCTCGTCCGCATGCTGTCCAAGCTTGCGGCACACGCCGAACAGCCGACGGGCTCCGTGCTGCAGTCGCGTTCCGACGCGGAGCTTCGCGACCAGGTGAGGCGTTTGATCTCGAGCTGGGAGCTCGCTGACCCGAACCCCGACGACTACACGGCGGCGCTCGACTCGATCTCCCGGCACACGACGCAGAGCGAAGGCGACGCCGCTGCCGGCGCTGACCCCGAGCGGCTGCTGCAGCTGGCACTCGAGGTCGCGACCATCGGACCAAACGTCGAGAAGGTGTTCGCGCAGATGATCGCCCGCCCGGATATCACGCCAGTCCTCGATCTGGTGGAAGGGGCGCCCGCGAGCCCGGCGCGCGAGATGATGCTCGACCGTATCGTCACGACGAATCGGCTCGTCGACGTGCTGCATTCCGAAACGCCTAACACGAAGCTGGGCGAGCGGCTCGCGTTACGCCTCGGCCTGGTGGCGGTCGATCCGGTCATCAATCTCCTCGAGGACGAGGAAGAGCGACTCCACGGATGGGCGTGCGAGATGCTCGTGCGGCTCGCCGACGTGTCGCGGCCACGCGTCGTGGAGCGCCTTGTCGACGCCCCGGTACAGGCGCAGCGACAACTCCTCCATGTCATCGACCGACTCGGTGATTGGCCGGAGGGTTTCTGCCCCGAGCAATACGTGACGAGTGCGGATGCCGGCGTTCGGCGCGAGGCGATCAAGCTCATGCTTCGCCGGGACGACATGCGTGACGCCGCGATCGTCCATGGTCTCGACGATCAGGACGATCGGACGGTCGGTATCGCGTTGGCCGCGGCGCTCAAGCGCTGCCCGCTCGACGCCGTTCCGATCCTCATGCGCCGCATCGACAACTCGACGTTGAGTGCAGAGCTGCGGGGACGCGGAATCCGCGCACTCGCCGCCTCGGGATCCATTGACGCGATGCGATGGATCGCGCAGCGCTCGATCAAGAAGCACTGGCTGCGCGGTACCCCCGTACTTCGCGAGAAGTCTCCGCAGCTCATCTCGTCGATCGTGGGGCTCGCAGCGCACTGGAGCTCGGCGCCGGAAGCAGCGGAGGTCCTGGCCTTGGTCGCGAAGTCCAAGGACGCTGACCTCCGGAGCGCGGCGTCTCGAACCGGAGCCGTATGAGCGACCAGACAGGTCTGGCAATCCGTTTTCTTACCTCGATGGCTCAGGCGTTGGCGACCATGTCGCTCTACGCCGAAGGCCATCCTGCACGTGCGCGCGCAGCCGGTGGGTCCTTCGACACGCTGCGCGATCTGCAGCGGGCCGATCCGCGGCCAAGCTTTTCGTTCCTTGGCAGTGAAGTCGTTTACGGGCAACAAGCAATTCGGGGTCTGACGGACTGGGAGTGGGCAACGAAGCTCGCAAACGTCGGGGTTCAGCGCCTCGAGTTTGCGGACATGGTCGAGCGCGACGCGTACGTCAGCTTTCTCGAGGACGTCCTCGCACGAGTCTCGGCGTTCACCGCCGTCGCGGCGGCCAACGCCGCCGCGAACGCGCCGACGGGGCGAGGCCACGGCCCAACCGCCATCCGTTTTGGAGCGGTCGGTGTGCGTGGTTCGAGCGAGGTGCGCTTACCCGACCCCGCGGTTCAAGTCACCGATCAGCCGTCGCTCCTCGACCTGAACGCCGAGGTCGACGCGATCCGCTGGGTGCACGACGAGGTCAACGATCGGGAAGAGATTCCGCTCCTGGAGGCGGAGTCAATCGTGCGGTCGTTGTCCGTCGCGATGCACGGCGACAGTCAGATGCTTCTGCCGCTGCTGCAGCTGAAGGAGTTCGATCAGTACACGACGACGCACGCGCTCAACGTGTCGGTGTTGTCGATGGGGCTCGCCGAGTTCATCGGATTGTCGCCGAAGGAGGTGCGCGCGTACGGGGTTGCAGGTATGTTGCACGACCTCGGAAAGGTGCGCGTTCCGAAAGACATCCTGACCAAGCCCGGCAAGCTCACGCCTGAGGAGTGGTCGCTCATGCGGTCGCACACGGTGGAGGGTGCGCGACTGATTCTCCAGAGCGACCAGAAGCTCGACGTGGCGGCGCTCGTGGCTTTCGAGCACCATATCATGATCAACGGCGGCGGCTATCCCGATCGGCACTTTCGCTGTGATTGCCACAAGGCGAGCACACTGGTCCACGTCTGCGACGTGTACGACGCGCTGCGCACGAAGCGGCCGTATCGCGACGCGTGGGAACCCGCGGCGACGCTCGCCTACATCGAGCGCGGCGTCGGAACGGAATTCGACGCGGACGTCGCGAAGGCATTCATCGCGATGATGGAGAAATGGGAGCCGCGCCTCGCGTTCGCGAGTCTCTCACCGGCTGCTGCGTGACCACACCCCAGCGCGATCCCGTCACCGACGGGCGGCGCTTCCGAAGCCTCGATGATCACGAAACGCTCCTCCTGATCGCTCAGAATCTGGAGGAGGGCATCTACATCACGAACGCGAGCGGCGACATTCTCGACGCCAATCCCGCGTTCCTGCGCATGTTCGGCGTGTCATCGATCGGGGACCTGGCGCGCTTGCGCGCCGGCGACCTCATCGCCGACCCGAATCGTCGTGCGCTGGAGATGGCCCTGCTCGACCGTGACGGAGCCGTGCGCGATTTCGAGCTCACGATCGTGCGTCCGGACGGCCAACGCCGCACGGTGCTCGACACCACGTACGTGTGCCGCGACCCGGACACCGGCGCGACCTACTATCACGGCATCCTGATCGACATCACGCGGCGCAAGGAGCTGGAGCTCCAGCTTCGCGAGCAGAGCATCCGCGACGCGCTGACCGGCTGCTACAACCGCCGCTATCTCCTCGCCCTCGGCGACTCGATGAGCGAGGCGAAGGTGTCGCAGTGGGGATGCATCTACATCGACATCGATCACTTCAAGGCGTACAACGACCTCCACGGGCACAAGGAGGGTGACCGGGTGCTCGTGCAGATGAGCCGCTTCCTCATGCGGCAGGTGCGAGCCGAGGAACCGGTCATTCGCCTGGGCGGAGACGAGTTTCTGATCGTGCTGACCGGCGAGAACGGAGAGCGGACGGAGCAGATCGCGAGCCGGCTCCAGCGCGCGGCGGCGCGCGGGTCGCCGGTCGCGTTCTCGTTAGGCTGGGCCGTGCGACAGACGGGTGAGCGGTTCGAGCGGACGGTCGACCGCGCGGACCAGGAGCTCATCTCCGTTCGCGTCGTCGCG
>JAJKIV010000187.1 GCA_021154285.1 Gemmatimonas sp.
GCGAGGATCAGGATGGCGATCGCGGCAAACCCGGGGTTCGATCGCAGCATGCGCCGGGTATAGCGAATGTCGTGGCGCAGGTCGTCGAGCAGGGCGGTCCGCATGGGCGACCTCGGTGTCGGGGGGTGGTGGTTCGACAACCGCGATCAGGGGGCAGTTTGAGGGTTGGGACGAACAGGTGCGGCCTAGCCGTCGCCGGCCTTGAGCGCCACGATCGGATCGACTTTCACGGCACGACGCGCCGGGAGGTACGCCGCGACGAGCGACACGAGGGCGATACACCCGACGACGCCAACGTAGACGAACGGATCGCGCGGGCTCGTGGTGTACAGCAGGCTTCCGATCAGCCGCGTCGCGAACGCCGACACCAGCACACCAATCACGACGCCAATTGCCGTGAGCCGCGCCGCGTCAGTGAGCGTGTTGCCGGCGATTCTCGCGCGCGACGCGCCGAGCGCGCTGCGAATGCCGATCTCGCGCGTGCGGCGACTGACCTCGAATGACAGCACCCCGTACACGCCGATCACCGCGAGCAGCAACCCCATCACCGCAAACGCCAGGATCTGCATCGCGTTCGTGCGGACGCCGCCCAACTGTTGCGTGACCGTCTCGCTCACCAGCGCCGAGAACACCGGACGATCCGGCACCAGCCGCGCGAGCAGCATGCTCACCGGTCGAAGCAGTGCCTCGGGCCGGGATGTCGCCGCGATGAAGAAGCTCGGGAACGCCGATGGGGACTGCTCGAATGGGCGATACAGCTCCGGTCCGTCTTCGTCGAGCAGCAGGTTCGGACGTGCTGCCTTGCTGTTTGCCACCACGCCGACGACGGTGATCGCGAGAGCGCCACCACCCGTGTCCACGCGAACCGTTTGGCCTATGGCATCGCGCTCGGGCCACCATCGCCGTGCGGCCCACTGGTTCACGATGGCGACCGGCACCGACTCCTTTCGGTCGCGGTCGGTGAAGGCGCGGCCGTTGATGACGGGCACGCCCACCGTGGTGAAGTATTCGGGGCTCACGGAGAGTGCGCCGGCCGGCACGAGCCCGGCCGGCAGCGGCTCGGCGCTTCCCTGCAGCGTCATGCTCGCGCGACCATCGCGCCGAGGCAGCGGGTTGTTCGCGCGAAGTCCAACGGATGCCGCGCCGGGCAGCTCACGAAGCTCGGTGAGAATGCGCTCGGTCACCGGCATGTACTTCTCCGGAACTCGCCACGGATGGGGGAAGCTCGGCGTGCCGGTGACGAGTCGATTCACCTTGAAGCCGAGGTCCACCTGAGCGAAGTGCCAGACCGTGCGCGCCATGAGCCCGGCGCCGATGAGCAGCACGGTCGCGCACGCGACCTGTCCGACGACGAACAGCCGCTGCGCCCAGCGGGCGCGGTCACCGCTGCCGGCCGCGGCGGACACGCGCAGGAGATGGTGAACGTCGCGTCCGACGACGAGCCGGGCCGGGATGATGCTCACGAGCGCCGCGGCGAGAGCGGCGATCACGGCCGCGAAGCCGAGCACGCGCGCGTCGATGCGGTATTCCATCCCGTCCGGGCGGAGGGAGGTCAGCGCCGGAAGGGAGCCGAGCACGCCTAACGCCGACCACGCGATGCCGAGCCCCACGACCGTCGCGGCGACGACGATCACGGCATTCTGCACGAGAAGAACGCGGGCGAGACGGCCGGCTCCGGCACCTAACGCCGACCGGATGGCGAACTCCCGCTGGCGGTTGAGCGTTCGCGTCAGGACCAGATTCGCCAGGTTCGCGCAGGCGAGCGCCAGCAGGCAGGCGACGATCGCGCCGAAGATGAGGTCATGCGACTGGGTGGACGACGCGTACCGCTCTCGCAGCGGGTCGGCGACGAGCTTCGTCTTCTGCGCCTTGCCCGCGCCCGCCGCAACCGCCGGCTCGACGTTCGCGAGCTCGGCGCGCAGGTCAGCGATCGTTCGCCCCGGAGCGAGCCGCGCGAAAGCCGTCACGGTGCGGATCGACGGCCGCGTGCTCGGGTCGAGCGTGGGGACGGGGGGAAGCCAGAAATCGGAGTTGATCTCGAAGCGGAAGCCGGGCGGCATGACGCCGATGACGATGTAGTGCGAGTCACTCAGCTTCACGTCGGTCCCGATGACCCCGGGGTCCTTGCCGAACTGGGTCTCCCAGAGTTGGTGGCTCAGGACAGTCGTGAGCGGAACGCCGAGCCGGTCGTCCTCGGCCGTGAATGCTCGTCCGATCACCGGCTTCACCCCGAGCATTTCGAACGCGTTAGGCGAAACCACACCGCCGGTCAGGAGAATTGCCTCACCGTTCCGGGTGAGCGACTTCCCACCGCTCGTGGTGACGGCGATCGCGTCGACGGAACGGAATCGCTGCGTCCGCAGCACCTGCGCGTAGGTCTCATACGAGACGTTGCAACCACCGCGGCACGCTGGCGTGCCTTCGGTGCCCGGACCGGTCGGCGTTTCGCCAATGATCACGAGCCGATCCGCATTGATGAACGGGAGCCCGCGGAGGCGCACGGCGTCGATCACGCTGAAGGCCGCGACGCTCGCGCCAATGGCGATCGCGAGCGATCCGACTGCGGTGATCAGGAATCCCGGGCTCCGGAGCAGTGATCGGAGCGCGAAGCGCAGTTCTTGTGGCATCGGTCGAGTGCGTAGTTTCGCCCCGTTGGGGGTCAGACTCTCAATGCATCGTTTCAGCGCGGCCCAGGCCGCGCTGAAACGATGCATTGAGAGTCTGACCCCTTTTGCAGCAGATTAGCGCGACCAGAATCAGGATAACGAGGCACGATATGGCGTCGGCGGGAAAGGGCAAGCGGACCGGCGGGAAGAAGGCGACCGGTACGGCGAAGAAATCAGCCAGGACCACGGTGAAAAAGGCGGCGGCCGCGAAGAAGCCCACGGCGAAGCAGCCGGCGGCACAGGGAAAGGAAGGCGGGGCCTGGGCGGCCGTGTTCACGCCGCGGTCTCCCGGCGAGCACCGCTATTGGCTGGTCAAGTCCGAGCCGTCGACCTTCTCGTGGGACGACCTGCTCGCGGCGAAGGACCGGACCACGAACTGGGACGGCATCCGCAATTTCGCTGCGCGCAAGTTCATGCGCGACGGCATGAAGGTCGGCGACCAGGTCCTGTTCTATCACTCGAGCGTGAACCCGCAGGCCATCGTCGGCGTGTGCGAGGTCGTTCGCGAGGCCTACCCGGAGCCTAACGATCCGGACTGGTGCATGGTGGACCTTCGGGCGGTCGGGCCGCTTGCCCGACCGGTGACGCTGGCGGAGCTCAAGACGAAGCCAGAGCTCGCGGGAATGGCGCTGTTGCGCATCGGCCGCCTGTCGGTGACGCCCGTGACGCCCCGGGAATGGGACGTCATTCAGAAGATGGGCGCAGGGAGCTAGGCGTTCCTGTTGACGATCAGAACCCTGTGCTGATTCCGAGCCTCAGGCTGCGCGGCGCGCCGGGCATGATGTTGTTGTTGCCCTGCGACGTCGGGTAGTACTGCTCGTCCAGCAGGTTCTCGACGTTGAGTTGCAGGCGCACGGTGCTCGTGACGCCGATGTACGCCGCGGCATCCACGCGCGTGAACTCCGGCAGCGTCACGGCATTATCGATCGCCGCGTAGGAGCGCGTCTGGTGGATGACGCCGACGCCGCCGCCGAGTCGCGGGAGGAACTGATAGCGGTTCCAGAGCGAGAGCATCGTCTGCGGCACGAGCGGAACGGTTGCGCCGGCACGAGCTGATGTCGTCGCGCTGAGGATCCTCGCGCGCTGAGTCGCCCAGCCGCCGGCCACCTGCCAGCGCGACGTCACGTTGCCGGTGGCGCCGAACTCGAAGCCGGAGGTCCGCTGGCGGCCGGTCTGCACCGTCTTCGATGCATCGTTAGGGTCGCGCGCCGACGTGTTCGTCCGGTCGAGCCGGTAGACGGCCGCCGTCAGCCCGAGGTCCTGGCTCACATCCCACTTCGCACCGACTTCGTAGTTCGTGAACTGCTCCGGCTCCAGCGTCTCGGTTGTGGCGTTGAGCGATGAGAACTGGTCGCCGGAGCTCGGGAGGTGCGACACGCTGTACGAGCCGTACGTGGAGACCGACTCGACAGGCTTGAACACGAGGCCGAGACGCGGCGACACCATATGGTCATCGCGGCCGAGGTCCGAGGCGTCGCGGTTGTTGTGGAAGCTCAGGTCGAACCGTTCGTAGCGAACGCCGGCGATCGCCTGCCATTGCCGGGACAGCGTGAACTGATCCTGGGCGTACACGGCGCTCACGTCGGCGACGACGTGGTTGTCGGCATCCGTGGCGGTCTGCTGGAACGTGACCGGCATGACGACCGTCGGACTCGCGAACGGGACGACGAACGACGTCGTCTGGTCGGCGAAGTAGCCCGTGTTCCGGAAGTTGTCGGTGGTCTGTCGGCCGACTTCGACGCCGGCCAGCAGCGTATGCCTAACGCTGCCGGTCGCGAGCGCGTAGGTCGCTTCCGTCTGGTTGAAGAGGTTGGCGCGCGCTTGCGCGTTGTTGTAGCCGGAGAGGTTGACCTCCGTGGCCGCGGCGTTCACCGTGCTGCCCGGGAACACGTTCTGGTAGAACTTGTCGTAGTGCGTGAAGCGCGTGCGGTTGTGCAGCACGAGCCCCGAGACGAAGCCGTGATCGATGGTCGCGCTCGCGCTGTGCACGCGCGCGTCGGCATGGCTCACGTCAGGATTGCCGAAGAATTCCTCGAGCGGCGCCGGCGACGGTGCACCGTTGAACGAGGGAATGCCGCGGTCGACGTTGCGGTGGTCGCGGAAGTACTCGTAGCCAATGCGTGCCGTCGTGTTGGGTCCGATCGCGAGTGCGAGCGTAGGGTTGAGACCCGAACGCTCGAGGCTGGCCTGGTCACGGAAACCGCCCGAGTTCTCGTACATCCCGTTGAACCGCGCGGCGACCTTCGACGAGAGCGCCTCGTCGACGTCGATCGAGCCTCGGCGATGGTCGTACGATCCGCCCTCGAACCACAGCGAGCGGACGCGCGCGAAGCCGGCTTCCTTCGTCACGCGGTTGATGACACCACCACCGCCGCCACGCCCGAATATCATGGCGTTCGACCCCTTGAGCGCTTCGACGCGCTCGAGGTTGTAGGTGTCGCGATAGTATTGGGCGTCGTCGCGGATGCCGTCGACGAAGAAGTCCGCGGTGGAGCTGTTGCCGCGGATCGTCGGTGCGTCGCGATGTCCCTCGCCCTGCCCCATCGAGATGCTCGGGATGTACCGAACGACGTCGGCCATGTTCTGCATGGACTGGTCGGTGATGAGCTGCCGGCTCACCGTGCTGACCGACTGTGGCGTGTCGCGGAGGGGCGTGTCGGTCTTGGTGGCGAAGCTCGATCGCGTCGTCGTGTAGCCGGATCGTTTGGTCGCCTTTTCCTTGATCACCACCGTGCCAAGCGTCTGCGCCGTCGAGTCGCGGCGTGTGGTGTCCTTGGCCTGAAACGTGGCTGTCGACGTGGAAGCCTTTACAGTGTTGGTACTTACGATCGACAGAAGGACGATGACAACGGCTGGCAGCGAGCGCATTTTCTCCGGAGGTGAGGATGGCAATCAATTCCGATAGTTCTTATCGGAATTGATGCGATGCTAACAACGCC
>JAJKIV010000188.1 GCA_021154285.1 Gemmatimonas sp.
GTCGGTCATGCGTGGGACGAGTCGTCAGGCATCAGGTCGAACGATACGGGCCGGGCTGCGAGCGGGCTAGCGATTTGACGGGAACAGGGAACAGGGAACAGAGACTCCGTAAGGAGCCTCTGTTCCCCGTTCCCTGTCATACATCTCGAACTCGAAATCGTGTAAATCGCCGAACTCGCACGTTCTCACCCACGCGCGCCGACGTTTCGTTCACGAGATCGCCGATCGTGCGCGATGGGTCGCGGATCCACGGCTGCTCGAGCAGCGATGCCTCCGTCTCGAGTGTGTCCGCCGGTGTGGCCGCGACCTGCTCGGCCACGTAGCGCACGAGCGACCGAAAGTCGTCGGTGCGCGCGACGAAGTCCGTCTCGCAGTTCACCTCCACGAGCGCGCCGACCTTGGCATCGTGGTGGATGTAGCTGCCGATCTGGCCCTCTCCTGTCAGACGCGCCGCTCGCTTCGCCGCCTCGACAGCCGCCTGCTTTCGCAGGTGCTCGATGGCCTGCTCGATGTTGCCCTCGGCCTGCTCGAGTGCCTGACGACAGTCGAGCATGCCGGCTCCGGTTCGTTGCCTGAGCTCCTTGAGTTGCTGCACCGTGATGTGTGACACGGTTGGTTCCTCCACGGTGTGGTGGTTGGTCGATGCAAAACGCCCCATCCGGCACTTGGCGCGGATGGGGCGTGGGATTCCACACTCCCGGCGGGAGGTGGTCGTCTACTTCATCCGACGTCCTCCCAGCATCTCTGCACCAAGCGCCAATGCCGCCGCGGGTCTCGAAGACCCTCGGCGTCGCGCGCGTCGAGCTGGGTGCAGATGCGGTGAAGGATCATTGGATTCGGTAGACCGGGCGCACACTCTACATAGAACGATCGACAAGCGCAACGTTACCAGTGTTACAGCGCCTTCGCCTTAGCGAGAGCCGTGATGCGATCTGCGGCTCGAAACGCGAGGGCCTGAATCGTCATCGTCGGCTGACCGCGCCCCGACGTGACGAAATTGCTGCCGTCCACGATGAACAGGTTCGGGACATCGTGCGCGCGGTGGTCCGCGTTCACCACCGACGTACGCGGGTCGTTGCCCATGCGACACGTGCCGAGGAGGTGGGGGCCGCCGCCGTCCGGACCGCCGTACTCGCCGGCGACGCTGAGGGCACCGGCGGCGGTCAGCAGCTCTTCGCCGCGTTTGCCGAACCACGCGCCGAGCTTGAAGTCGTTCGGATGACCCGTGAACGTTAGGCGTGGCGCGGGGAGACCCCACGCGTCCTTCACCTTCGGATCGAGGTCGACGCGGTTGTTCGGCGTGGGCAGGCTGCTCATGTGCCCGTACACGCTGAGCGACTTCGTGAAGTAGTCGCGCGCGCGCTTCTTCCACGCGCTGCCCCACGTCGGCTCGCCCGGCCACGTCGCACCACCGTTCAACGGCGTGTACCCGCAGCGGAAGTCGAACCCGCCGCCGCCGTAGAGGCCTAACGAGGCCGGCATCTCGTACGTGTCCCAGACCACGCGCGACACGACCGCGCCCTTCCAGCCGTTGATCTCGTGCTCGAACAGGCCATCGCGGAGCGCACTACCGTTGAACATGATGTTCCGCCCGACCTGCCCGCTCGAGTTGGCGAGGCCATCGGGGAACGCGGTGGTTGCCGACATGAGCAGGAGCTTCGGCGTCTCACACCCGTTGGCGGACAGCACCACCGCCTTCGCGCGTTGCAGGACCTCCTTCTTGTTCTTGTCGAAATACGTCACGCCGGTGACGCGCCCGCTGGCATTCGTCTCCACCTTCCGTGCGTAGCTCAGCGTGCGGATCTCGCAGCGTCCCGATGCTACAGCTTCGGGAATCATCGTGACGAGCGAGCTCGATTTGGCGCGCACCTCGCACGCGTTTCCGATGCAGATGCCGCATGCCACGCATCCGGAGCGCCCGCGATATGGATGCGAGAGAATCGCCATCGGCGCCGGCCACGGATGCATGCCCAGCTTGTTCGCGCCGCGCTCCAGCAGCACGCCCTCGGACTTGATCGGGAGCGGTGGTAACGGGAACGGCTTCGTCCGCGGCGGCTCGAACGGATTGCCCGCGAGACCGGAGACGCCGATGTCCCACTCGACCTTCGTGTAGTACGGCTCGAGGTCCGCATAACGAATCGGCCAATCCGCGATCGTGGAGTCATCGGGAACGCCGAATCGTGTCGCCTGCTCGAACTCGAGCTCGGGGAATCGCCAGTAATTCGCCGTGAAATGCACGGAGCCGCCACCAACGACGCGACCGTAGTTGTTCCAGCTGCTGATCTTGGCGTCGTCCTTGTCGGTCTTGCGACTGGTGCCTGGCTGGTCCTTGCGATTGTTCGTCAGGGCCTTGTCGGGCTGCAGGTCTCCCCAGAATTGGTCGTGACTGAAGTCACGCTCCGTGAGGAATGGGCCCTGCTCGAGCACGACGACGGAGAACCCGTTGCGCGACAGCTCGCGTGCCATCACGCCGCCCGCGGCGCCGGACCCGACGATGACGAAATCCACTTCGTCCGTCGGGGCGTACGTGCGCATTGGCGGCAGGAGACGGACCGGCTCGCCGCGGTGATGCGTGTGATGCGGATCCCCGCTCATTCACGACCTCGGTCGTAGTAGCCGAACGGCGGCGCCCAGGAATAGCGGTCTTCGTAGCCAATGAGCTTCCAGCCAATCTTGCCGAAGTTGCCGCCGTGCTCGGGGTGCGCGAACATCCCGGTCATCGTGATCCCCCGAAGATCCCGGAACACGTCGGGCTCGAGCCGCTCCAGCTCGCCCAAGGCGTCGATCTGCTCGTTAGGCGTCAACGCGAGGAACGCCGCCCCGTCGGGGCGGTAATGGGACGTGAACTCCGTGAAATCGGCGAGTGTTTTCGCGAAGTCCTTCTGATTGTCCTTGAAGATCGTCGCGAGCGCGTGATCGATGAATCGCACCACCTTCGCCTCACGCGCGCCGGGCGTGTCGTCCGTGGGGATGAGGTGCGCGGTGACCACGTCGAGCAGCTTCGCCTGCTCGGCGGTCAGGCACTCGTACGGCGCCGACTCGGCAACGCCGGCCGCGTAGGCGCTCACCGCACGGAGCTGGGACCAGCTCGCTGCGCCGAGGGCGCCGGCCAACCCGCCGGCCATCGATTGGACAAAATCCCGTCGTTGCATGGGCGCCAATCTAGGGGTGGGAACTTTGCCTGTCGATCACTCCCGCTTGCCGGCAACGTCGATGAGCGTCTTGTAGATCATCTCCGTCCCCTGCTGCAGCCCCTCGATACTCACCCGCTCGTCATTCCCGTGCATCCGCGTGAGGTCCTCGGCGTCGATGGGATACGGGTAAATCCCGTACACCGGGATGCCGCGTGAGCGCCACGTCGGCGCGTCGGTGCCCGCCTGGAACAGGTACGGCGTTACCTCGGCCGAGAATTGCTGGCGAGCGGACGTCTCGAGAGCGCGGTAGAGATCGGTGTTCTCCGACGACGGCGCCAACCCCTGCGGCCACGGGATCGTGTTCGACGCGCGCACGTCGATCGTCGAATCGCCGATGACGCGCTTCAGGTCGCGCACGACGTCCTCCGCCTTCGCCCCGGGGATGAGGCGCGCGTTGATCGTTGCCTCGGCCGACCCGGGAATCACGTTGCCTCGGAAGCCGGCGTTCATGAGGACTGGCGCGAGCGTGTTGCGCATGAGCGCGTGGAGCAGGGGATCCTTGCTGATCTCCCGGTCGGCCCGCTTGACGCGCGCGGAGTCCGTGCCTAACAAGTCGGCGAAGTATCCCGACATGGGCTGCTGGCTCGTCTTCGCCAGCGTCTGGAAGAACTTGCGTGTGCTCGGCGTGAGGAACAGCGGCGTCTCGTAGGCCGAGATCTTCGCCAGCGCCCGCGCGAGCGCGAAGATCGCGTTGTCGGGCCGCGGCATCGACGCGTGGGTGGACGTTCCCTTTGCGGTGAGGATGATCGGGATCGCGCTTTTGTCCGCCGTCGAGATGCTCACGTACCGCACGCGCCCGTTCGGTCCCTTCATGATCCAGCCGCCCTCGTTGAGGGCGAACTCGCAGTCGATCTTCTGCCACGCCTGCGATGCCAGCCACGTCGTGCTGTACGGGCCGCTCTCCTCGTCCGCCTCAGCGAGGAAGATGACGTCGCGATCGAGCGGAACCTTGCGCTCGGCCAGCATCATCGCGGCGCGGGCGAACACCGCCATGCCGCCCTTGAAGTCGAGAGCGCCGCGCCCGAACACGTAGCCGTCCTTCATAACCCCCGCAAACGGATCGACCGTCCACTTCTCGCGCTCGACGCCGACGACGTCCGCATGCGCGGCGATGAGCACGGGGCGCTTCGACCCGTTGCCGCGGAGCCGCGCGATGAAGTGCGCCTTGCCGCTGTCGGGGGTCTGGACGATGTCCACCTCGAAGCCGAGTGCCTTGAACTTTGGCGCGAGAAGGCTCGCGACACTTCCCGTATTGCCTGGCGGATTGGACGTGTTGGCTCGTATCAGCTCGACGAGCAGGTCCGCGGTAGGGTTGGACGCTGCCTGTTGCGGTGCCGGCTCGTGTTTCGGTGTGCTGCGGGCTGCGGTGGCGAGCATTCCGACGACTGCCAGTCCGGCGACGACGGCGAGTGGACGCGAGCGGAGCGTCATCAGGGTACCTGTGTTCGTGTGGTGGAACGGATAGCCGGTGGTGCGTCAGCCCAATGCCGTGAGCAACACGGAGTCGCTCTCGATGGCTTCAGGCGTGTCGCGCGGAGAGTAACGCGTGAGGACCGCGCCGTCACGACCCACGAGGAATTTGGTGAAGTTCCATTTCACGGACGTGGTGCCGAGCAGCCCTGGTGCGTGCCGCTTGAGCGCGGCGTACAGTGGATGCTCGTTAGGCCCGTTGACGTCGATCTTAGAGAACATCGGGAAGGTGACGTCGTAGGAACGCGAGCAGAACTCCCGGATGTCCTGATCGGTTCCGGGCTCCTGATGCCCGAACTGATTGCAGGGGAACCCGAGCACTGTGAGTCCGCGGTCTCGGTACCGACGGTAGAGTGCTTCCAGTCCCGCGTACTGCGGCGTGAATCCACACTCGGTGGCGACGTTGACGATGAGCAGCACCTGTCCGCGGTACGGCTCGAGCGTCGTTGCCTCGCCGGCGATCGTGGTGACGGGGATCTCGTAGAGCTTGGCAGCGTGATGACTGCCAGAGTGCGGATGTGTTTCCATTGCTGGAACATTGTCATTCCGAGCGAGCGAAGCGAGTCGAGGAATGACACGCGCCTTCTGCCTCTCTCGCTGTTTCCTCCGTCGGACGTCGCCCGTCGCCCGTCGTCCGTCCCCGGCATTCACGTCATCGCGTAACCCAAGGCACCTGCGCCGAACGATAGAAGTTCACGCCTAACGCGCTCAACCGCGGGCCCTGGAAGGCGAGCCGCATGCGGAACGTCTCCCAGTCGCGTGCGCCCTGTGGAGACCAGGCAATCTCCGCCAGCGCCGCCAGACGCGGGAACGCCATGAACTCGTAGTCCTCGAGCTTGACGAGTGTCTCGGACCAGAGCGGCCCCTCGACGCCAAGCAGCGCCGTCTCCGGAACCTCGGGCAGCAGCGTGGCCGGATTCCAGTCATACGCGTCCTTCACCTCGATCAGGCCCGCCCAGCGAAGCCCGAGCGTGGTGGTGCTGTCGTACTTCATGTCGAGGTACGTCTTCGAGCTCGGCGACATGATCACCTTGCCGCCTCGCGCCACGTGAATCGACGCCGAATCGCGGCGCCAGTGCTGAACGATCGTGTTCGGCGCGAGCTTCGCCGGCGAGATCTCTCCCCAGCCGATCATCTGCTTGCCGTTCGCCGTGACGATGTCCTGAACGCGCTCGATGAACCGGATGTACTGGTCGTGCGTGAGCTTCTCGACCTCGTCACCGCCGATGTGGAAATACGGCGTGGGCACCTGCGCCGCGATGTCCTTCACGACGTCGTTGATGAACGTGTAGACGGAGTCCTTCTCGACGCAGAGCACGCTGAACCCAACCTTTGTTCCGGTGTACAGCGGTCGCGCCACGTTATCGCAGTTGAGCTCCGCGTACGATGCCAGCGCCGCGTTCGTGTGCGAGGGCATGTCGATCTCGGGCACGATCGTAATGAATCGGCTGGTTGCGTACGCGACGATGTCGGCAAACTGCGCCTTCGTGTAGAAGCCTCCCGGCCCGCCGTTCACCTGCGTGCTGCCGCCCTGTGCCGTGAGATTCGGACGCGACGCGATCTCGATGCGCCAGCCCTGATCATCCGACAAGTGCAGGTGCAGACGATTCAGCTTGTATACGGCCATGAGGTCGATGTAGCGCTTCACTGCCTCGGCGTCGATGAAGTGGCGCGAGACGTCGAGCATCGCGCCGCGCCACGCGAAGCGCGGCGTATCCGTGACCCGCGCGGCGGGTAACAAGAGTCGTCGATTCATCGCAGCGCGATGCTCGACGGACCAGGGCAGGAGCTGCCGGATCGTCTGCACGCCGTAAAACAACCCGTTAGGCTGGGCAGCCGTGAGCGTGACGCCGTCGCGCGTCACCGTGAGCTCGTACCCCTCCAGACCGAGCGTCGACTTCGATGGGTCGAGCGCGAGCTGAATGCTCCGCGGCGGCATTGCCTCGCCAGCGGCGAGCGTACGCGGCGGCGGCGCAGCCGGGCCGCCGAGGAGGTTGGTGAGGTACGTCGCGATGCCTTCGACCGCGTAGCCCCCACCCGCGGGGACGACGACCGCCACGGTGGAGTCGATCTGGAACGAGTCGGTCGGCGTGACCTGAATCGACGACGGTACCGGGACGACCGTGTGAATGGGTCGCCCAGCGGCGACGGGCGCCGGGGTCGGCGTCGTGGTTGGTGTTGGTCGTCCGCATGCGGCGGCAACGACACAGGCGCTGACAACAGCCACACGACGCATTGCACTCTCACGAACCATTATTGATTCCTCATCTCACCATTTCGGGTTGAGTCCCGCCGCCTCATATAAGGCTTTCGAATCGTATACGCGTCCCGCGCGCACGACGCGCTCGGTCCGCCGGAGATCGGTGATATGCTCGGCCGGCCGCCCGTTCACGATGGCGAGATCGGCGACCTTTCCCCGAGCGATACTACCGTAATCCTTGTCGTCCTTCATAACGCGAGCCGGGACAATGGTCGCGATCTGCAGGACGGCTGGTGCAGGGATCCCGGCTCGCTCGTACACCTCGAGCTCACCGTGCAACGACAGGCCCGCGACGTTGTCCGTCCCCGGGACGAGCGTCACGCCCGCGTCGTAAAGACGCTTCAGCATGCGTCGATAGTTCGCGCTCGCGGCCTCCGCCCTCGCGGCCTCCTCGGGCGGAGGGGGTGCCCCCGCCTGGAAACCACGCTTCATGAGCGGCGGCATCCACGCGATCGTCGGCCCGAAGATCGGGTCGTTGCCGTTCGCCAACGGGCGCGAACGGTCCTGCCAGACGTTGAACGTGCCGTCCACGACCGTGTGATGATCCCGGAGGAAGCTAATGAGCGCGGTGACCCGGGGCGCGTCGACGTCGAAGGTCGGCGCAACGGCGGTCGCGACCGATGAGTACGCGCGCATCTGCGGCACGTAGAGCGAATCCTGGAAGAACGTCGAGAACAGGAAGGCGGCGTGCTGAAACTCGTCGAAGCCGAGCGTGACGGCGGACTCGATCGTGAGCCCGCGCGGGATGTGCCCCGACAGGCGCATGCCGCGCTTGTGCGCCTCCTCGGCGATCGTGGGCACGAGGTCGGGGTGCACGAGGTTGTAGAGCTTGATCTGCTTGTAGCCTAACGAATCGTATCGCGCGACCCAGGCTCTGGCCTCGTCCTCCGTTCGCACGAGCACGCTGGACGGCCCGGCCCACTTGCCAGGTCCCTCGATGAACCCGGCGAGGATGTAGCGCGGCGACAGCATGGTGCCGCGCTGCGCGCGCTCGCGGTTCGAGACGGCATCGTCGATATCGGATGCCATGTCACGCACCGTGGTGATGCCGGCGGCCAGCTGCATCAGTCCTGCTTCCTCTCCGGAAAGGAACAGGTGCGTGTGCATGTCCCAGAGACCGGGGATGACGGTCTTGCCGGTGGCGTCGATGATCGTGGCGCCGGCGGGTGTCTTGATCGAGTCGGCGGGGCCAACGGCCGCGATGCGCTCGCCCTCGATCACGATAGTGGTTCGTGGGCGAACGACGCCACGCTCGCTGTCGAAGACGTCGCCATTGCGGATCACGAGCGCCTTCGGTGCGGGCGGCGTTAGGCGCTTCGCCAGCGCCGCCGAGCGGTCGACGCGGATGCGCTTCTCGATGTCGCGCAGAGTGGGTAGTAGGCTCACCGCGTTGCGCGGGACGGTGATGAACCATCCCGCCCCGCTCGCGACCAGCTGATCGGCGTCGTCGATCCACACGGCGTCAGTGGACGTGGACAGCCCGTCGACGAACACGAGCCGGATGTGCCGCTGCGTGCCGCCCACGGTGACGTTCGTATCGGCCACGACTTCCGCGTGACCCGACCCTTCGGGATACAGCTTCGACGTGTGCTGCGGCCGCGAGAGCAGAAAGCGCGCGAGGCGTGCGTCGTCGAACGGCGACGTGTTGTCGAGCACGAAGTACGATGTCGGGTCGTCGCGCATGAGCGTCGTGTCGCCCGACGACACGGATCGCAGGGAGTCGCCCCAGAAGTCGACGCGTTGCGTGACGGCGCCGACCTTACCTTCGGGGGTGACGCTCCGTGTTTCCATCGCAAGGACCCGTCGATTGGGGCCGAGCTTGTAGAGGGTCTCGAACCGCGGGCCGCGCTGCCGGTCCTGGTATCGGAATCGGACGACGACGGAGTCCGGCGTGGCGCTGACGTGCATCTCGCCGGCGGGACGTCCGTGGTTGAGAACGACGTAGTGAGTGGAATCGGCGGCGGCCTGCGTTACCGCCAGCAATGCCGCAACGAATGCGATCATGTCGATTGGGGGGAGGCGTGTGACCGAACTTTCCGGCGTAGCGTTCGGTCAGTCAATCCCGATCCATGCCGCCATGAATGGCTATGGGGCTCGGCACGTTTTAACAACAAGGAGACACAGAACGCACAGACCGGCGCGATCGGCCAGCGATTCCGACAGCCACTCGGCTTGACAGAACCGGTCAGCCATCTCACTCTATACAGAACCTGTAAGGAGTGTCGATGTCAGAGCCGCTGACGGTTCTCCGGGGAACCCTCGACGTCCTCGTGCTGAAAGCCCTCACGTGGGGGCCCATGCACGGCTTCGAGATCACCGCCTGGATCGAGGGCCGCGCCACCGGCAACCTCGACATCATCGACAGCGCTCTCTATCAGTCGCTGTACCGGCTCGAGGCACGCCGGGCGATCAACGCCGACTGGGGCGTCACCGAGAATAATCGGCGCGCTCGCTACTATAGCATCACGTCCGTGGGACGCGCCGAGCTGCGAAACGAGACCGCCCGCTGGAACCGATATGCCGAAACGGTGACCGGCATTCTGAACACGCCACAGCCGGCCTAACGGGACCCCAGCGATGCTGCCCCCGCGCATCCGCCGAGCGTTACGGCTGCCCCTCGGCCCGCGCCGCCGTGTCGAGACCGAGACCGACGACGAAATCCGGTTCCATCTCGCTGCGCGTGCGGACGCACTCGTCGCCACGGGTCTCACGCGCGAGGAGGCAGAGGCCGAAGCGCTGCGCCGGTTCGGCGCGCTGGATGAGGTTCGCCCACAACTGCTCGCCGCCGCCAAACACCGCGAGGAGCGACTCACGATGATCAAGCGTCTCGACGCGCTGCGCGATGACCTGCGCTACGCCCTACGCCAGCTTCGACGTTCGCCCGGCTTCAGCGCCGCGCTCGCGCTCACCTTCGCGCTCGGCATCGGCGCGAACGCGACGATGTTCGAGATCCTGGACCGTCTGTTGTTTCGCCCACCCGCGTTCATGCCTGACGCGAGCCGTGTCGGTCGGGTGTACCTCCGAAGTCCGCGCCGCGACGGCACCGAGCGCATCGACAACAACATCAGCTACCTCCGATACACCGAGCTTCGCGACCACACCCGTGCGTTCGCGCAGACCGCGGCCGTCTACCAGGACGATCAGCGGGTCATCGGGATGAGTAACGCCGCCGAAGCGGTTTCGCTCGGGCTCGTGAGCGCCAGCTTCTGGTCGATGTTCGATGCGCCTCCGGCGATCGGCCGCTACTTCACGGCCGACGAAGACCGACCGCCGCGCGGGACGAACGTCGTCGTGCTCGGCTATGGATACTGGCAGTCGCGGCTTGGTGGCGACCCGAAAGTGATCGGCCGGCCGTTGCGCGTGGAGGGGAAGATGTACACCGTCATCGGTGTCGCACCGAAGGGTTTCCACGGTATCTGGGCCACGGTCACCGCCGCGTACGTCCCGATCACCGCTGGTGGATTCGACATGCTCGGGAACGAGCGATACCACCTCGAGCACAACATGATGTGGCTCGAGATGATCGCGCGACTGAAACCCGGCGTGACGTCCGAAGCCGCGAACGCCGAGCTCACGCGCGCGTTCCGACAGAGCCGGGTGGACGCCGCCGCGGTGACATCGGGGAGCTCGCCGGTCACGCCACAGAGCCTTGCGGTCACTCGTGGCGAGTTCGCGCCGCTCCCCATGGATCGCGGACCCAAGCGTTCGGCGAGCGCAAAGGTGGCGACCTGGCTCGCGGGCGTCGCGGCGATCGTGCTGCTCATCGCGTGCGCGAACGTCGCGAATTTGTTGATCGCGCGCGGCATCCGCCGTCGGCGCGAGATCGCGGTCCGTGTGGCGTTAGGCGTCGGGCGTGGACGGCTGGTCGCACAGTTGCTCACGGAAAGCGTCGTCATCGCGGTGCTGGGCGGCGGCCTTGGGCTGGCGCTGGCGCATTGGGGCGGCGGGGCGATTCGCCGCGTTCTCCTTCCGGACGTGGATTGGTCGTTCGTCCCCATCTTCGACCCGCGCGTGATGCTGTTCACGACGGCCGTCGTGCTGTTCACCGGGTTCCTGACGGGGTTGGCCCCGGCGGTTCACGCGGTGCGCGCGGACGTGAACGCGTCGCTCAAGGCGGGCGAGCGCGAAGGCGGCGGCAATCGTTCGCGGTTGCGTTCCGGCTTGCTCGTGGCGCAGGCTGCGTTGTCCGTGGTCCTGCTCGTCGGCGCCGCGTTGTTCGTCCGCAGTCTGCACAACGTGCAGAAGCTCGACCTCGGCTGGGATCCTGACCGCTTGCTCCATGTACGGCTCGAGCTGCGGGGGACAGGGGTCACCGGTGAGCAGGAGCGAGCGATCATGCAGCGCGCCCTGGACCGCGTGCGCGCAATGCCGGGGGTATCGAGTGCGTCGACACTCGTCAGCGTTCCCTTCTGGATCACGTGGTCCGATGACGTATTCGCGCCGGGCATGGACTCGTCGGAACACCAGCGCACCTACGTCATCAATCCGGTGGGTGATGACTATTTTCGGACGATGGGCACGCGGCTTCTTCGCGGCCGAGCGGTGGGCTCCTCCGATCCGCGCGACGGGCCGAAGGTCGCGGTGATCAGCGAGGCGATGGGCAAACTGCTGTGGAAGGGGATGGACCCGATCGGCCAGTGTTTCCGTATCGGGGCCGACACCGCGCCGTGCAACGAAGTGGTCGGGATCGCGGAGAACATGAAGTTCGGCGAGCTTGGAGATGATGAGAGCATGCAGGTGTACCTGCCGGCAACCCAGAGTCGCACGACTGGCGGCATCGTCTTGCGCACGCCGGGCGATCCGCGGGCGATCGCCCAGCCGCTGCGGCGCGAGGTGCAGCCGCTGCTTCCGGGAATGGGCTACGCGAGCGTGAAGCCGTTGGCGAGCGTGCTCGACTCGGTCGTTCGTCAATGGCGGCTTGGGGCGACGATGTTCACGATCTTCGGCGCGCTGGCGCTGCTGCTGGCGGCGGTGGGCCTTTACGGCGTCATCGCGTACGATGTGGCGCAGCGGATGCGCGAGATGGGCGTGCGTGTCGCGTTAGGCGCGCAGGCGGCGGACATTCGCCGGCTGGTGCTGTGGCAGGGCATTCGCGTGACTGCGCTGGGAGTCACACTTGGCGCGATTGTGGCGTTCGTGGCGGTACGGTACGTGGAGAAGCTGCTGTTCGACACGCCGGCGCATGACCCGGTCGCATTCGGTGCGGCCGTCGGGACGATTCTGCTGGTGGCCGTGGTCGCGTCGCTCATTCCCGCGAGACGGGCGACACGGGTAGATCCGGTGGTGGCGTTGCGTACTGAGTAGCCCGTCCCCTGTCGCCGCTTTCAGCGAACCAAGACTTTCAGTACAGCGCTCGGCGGCTCCGTGGGTCTCGTCCACAAGCCCCGAGGAAACGCGAACGTGACGGTCGTCTCCCCGCGGTGGTGCGCGATCAGCTGACGCGTCGAGTTCGGGTCCGGCGCCACCACGGCCGAAGCGCCGCCCGTCACGATCGTGTAATCGAACGCCGACAGCACGCCGAGGTTCGCGCCTGCGCTGTCGAGTACCGTCACCGTCACTTCCTTGGGCACGTGCACCGTGTCCCCCAGAGCGACTCGAAGCTCCGTCGGGTTGACGCGCAATCGTGCGACGCGTGGGGCGATCTCCGCGTACCGCGCCATGGGAATCCCGACCGAATCCTGCCGCATGATCGTCGCGATCTGGATGGTCGCGCCGGCTGGCGTAATGGATCGACTGAGCGACGCGCGGATCGAGTCGAGAATCGAGGCGCTCGGCAAGACAAGCGTTGGGCCGGACGCACCGAACGGCCGGTCCATGAGACGGGCGCCTTCACGCCCGTTGCGGTAAACGCGGCCGCCCTTCATCACGAACACGACGTGCTGCAGGGCCGTGATGTCTGCGATCGGGTCACCCTCGACGGCAATGACGTCGGCCTCCATACCGGGCGCAATGCTCCCGATCCGGTCGGCCAAGCCTAACGCTTCAGCGTTGAGTGACGTGGCCGCGACGATCGCGTCCATCGCCGGCTGCCCGCCCACCTGAACGCGGTAGATGATCTCCCGCGCGTTCTGGCCGTGCGCGCCGGCCGTGGCGTCGGTGCCCATGATGATCTTGAGATCCTTGTGCTGGATCGCGTGCTTGAACATCGCGAGCTTGAGCGCGATCCCCTCCTCGGTCTTCTTGAAGCCTTCCTCGGTATAGTCGCCGGTGCCGAGGTAGCGTTGCTTGTTCTCGAGGTAGTTCTGCGAGACGAGGCCGATGTTCGGCTCGAAGTAGGTGCCGTGCTGCGCCATCAGCGTGAACTCGCGGTCCGTCAGCTGGCTGCCGTGCGCGATGGTCGTGCAGCCCGCGAGCGTGGCGGCGCGCGCGGCCGATATCGAATGCGCGTGCACCCACGTTCGCTTGCCGGCACGTCGCGCCTCGTCGCATGCGGCGCGGATCTGCGCATCGGTGAGCGTCTGCGCACCACCTTCACGGATGCTCTTCGACGCGAAGATCTTGATGACGTCCGCGCCGCGCGCGACCATCGTGCGCACCCAGGCGCGGATCTGCGTCGGCGTCAGCTTCGAATCGGTGAGTTGCGAGACCGACGTCAGGACGCGCGGCCCGAGGAAGTCGCCGTGCCCGATGCCGTAGCGGAGCTCGACATCCGGAGGCGCGCCGACGCTCTGCACCGTCGTGAATCCGGATCGAAGCGTGATCTCAGCGTTCTGCCCAGCCGCGACCACGCGGTCGAGCTGCGATTCCATCTCGGTGGGAATGCGACCGTCGTGACCGAAGTGGGAATCGATGTGAACGTGCGTGTCGATCATCCCCGGCATCAGCGTGAGCTGCTGCAGGTCGTAGGTGATCGGTCCCGTGGTCGTGTCGTCGCCACGCGTGATGCGCGTGATGCGCGATCCCTCGACGACCAGCGCGACGTTCTGTTGAACGCCGCCCTTGCCGTCGAGCAGCCGCCCGGCGCGAATGACGATGCGAGCCTGGGCCGAGAGAATGGCCGGCGTCGCGCAGAGGGCGAGCGCGAGCGTAACACGACGGAGAGCGCGGCGCGGTCGAAGCGTCGCGGACGATGAGCGCATGAGCGTGGTCCGGCGGGGATGACCTTCGTAAGCTGCGCGGTGGTACCAAACCGCGAAAGTGACTACCCCGCCGTCGCCCCTCGTCCGTCGCCCGTCCCCGCTCTTTACCGCCGATCGACGACGACCCGGCCGCCTTTCATCACCCACCGAACCTTGTCGATCACCACGTGGATATCGGCGAGCGGATCGCCGTCCACCGCCACGAGGTCGGCGAAGTAGCCGGGCGCCACGGCACCGAGCTTTTTCTCCATCCCCAGCAGCGCGGCACCATTGGTGGTTGCGGTCGCGAGCGCCTGCGCGGGCGTCATCCCGATCTGCGTATACCAGCCCAGCTCGTGCGTGTTCTGGCCGAACATGTTGAACACCGCGTCCGAGCCCATCGCGAACTTCACGCCCGCCTTGAGTGCTCGGCGTGCCGTCTCGATGTTCCGCAGGCGGAAGGAATCAAGCGCGGCCACCTGCGCCGGCGTGTAGTTGAACTGCTGGTGATACTCGGCGTAGTAGCGATTGTGGTCGATCGTCGGCACGTAGAACGTGCCCTGCGCGACCATGCGCACGAGCGTCGAATCGTCCAGGTCGATCGCGTGCTCGAGCGACTCGGCCCCGGCGCGCACGGCGTCGCGTCCGCCGTCCGGTCCGTAGGAGTGGATGGCGACGCGTTTTCCGGCGGCGTGGGCGGCGTCCACGATGGCCTTCATCTCGTCATACGTCAGCGTCTCGTTCCCCGTGACGTCGGCACCGCTCCCGGTCGAGCCGTACACCTTGATGACGTCGGCACCCGCGTCGACCTGTGCCTTCACCGCGGCGGCGACGTCGTCGACGCCCGTCAGGCGTCCGCGCGGCGGTCCCGGAGGCGCGTTAGGCTGCGTCGTCGCCGGCGCGCGGTGCAGGCCGTAGCCCGCGGCGAACACGCGCGGACCGACCATGGCGCCGCGGTTGATGAGGTCGCGCATCGCCAGGTCGGAGTAGTCGGATGCGCCGAGGTCGCGGATGGTCGTGACGCCGGTTTCGAGTGTTCTGCGCGCGTTCTCCTGCGCGAGGAAGACGGTGACCTGGCTCCGTTGCCGACCGCTCTGCCGCCACGGGTCGGTTCCGGCGGTGCCATCCCAGTAGTAGGTGATGTGCGTGTGGGCATCGATCATGCCCGGGATGCCGGTGTAGCGGCGGAGATCGATCACTCGTGCGCCGCGCGGCACCGCGTTCGCGCCGGTGCCGACGCTGACGATGGTGTCGGCATTGGTGACAACGACGGCGTCGCGAACGGTGCGTCCCGTTCCGTCCACGAGCGTTCCGAAGCGGACAGCGGTAAGTACGGGTGTCGTTTGGGCCGGCAGCGCGACGGCTCCAGCGAGAGCGCCAAGGACAAGAAGTATTCTCATGCCGTGGACGTTACACCGCGGACGACACTCGGGGCAGATCGTCCCAAGTCCCGTGGTTGGGTCTATCGCCTCTCTCGCTTTGCGTCCGCCAATGCGAGGCGGGCTTTGGCCGCCGGGAGGTCCGCCCCGTACACCGGCGTGCCCGGCTGCTGACGCCACGAGTCGTCCAACCCCCCTGCGTCCACGGCATCGAACCCCAGCTCGTCGATCAGCCGCGACACCACCGCCTTCGCGTTAGGGTCATCCCCCGCAACGGGAAGAGCAATGCGCTCGTGGTCGCCCGCCGGACGCCCGTCCTTCAGCAAATGGCCCGACTGAATCGTGTTGAACGCCTTCACCACCGGATGGCCGAGCTGCTCCGAGACCCAGCGGCTCTCCGTGGTTCCGGATTCGATTGGGCCGATCCGTCCGTCTCGCTGCGGATAGTAGTTGCCCGTGTCGATGATGATCGCGCGTGAGTGCTCGAACAGCCCCTTCGGCAGCTCCGGGACGCTCTTCTCCGGAATCGTGACGATGACGAGCTCCTTGTCCTTGGCGGCCTCGGTCACTGTCGCCGCCCGAGCGCCCGTCTCGGCAGCGAGACGCTGCAGCGTGTCGGGCCCACGGGAGTTCGCCACGGTCACCTCATGTCCGAGCTGCGTGAGGCGTCGCGTGAGCGCGCCACCAATGTGGCCGGCGCCGATAATTCCGATCTTCATGTGAGTCCTCGCGTGGTGACGTGACTATCGGTGCACCAGGCTCATGTCCGTGTATCGAGTTCCGGTGGCTGCACCAACGGGTATCACGGCATCGAGCCGGCCCAAGTCCGCTTGCGAGAGGTCCACGTTCGCGGCCGCGACGTTCTCCTCGAGATACGTGACGTGCTTCGTCCCCGGGATCGGTACGATGTCGTCACCGCGGGCGAGCACCCACGCCAGAGCAAGCTGGCCCGGCGTGATGCCTTTCTCTTTCGCCATCTGCTCCACCTCGCGCACGAGCTCGAGGTTGTGGTCGAAGTTTTCACCCTGAAAGCGCGGATTCCGGCGCCGGAAGTCATTCGCGGGGAGATCCTCGAACGTCTTGAAGCGACCGGTAAGAAACCCGCGGCCGAGCGGGCTGTAGGCGACAAAGCCGATCCCGAGCTCGCGCACGGTGCTCAGCACGCCGTTCTCTTCGACGTCACGCGTCCACAACGAGTACTCGGTCTGCAGCGCCGCGATCGGGTGCGTCGCATTCGCTCGGCGGATCGTGTCGGGTGCCGCCTCCGACAGACCGAGATGTCGAACCTTGCCCGCGCGCACGAGCTCGGCCATCGCACCAACGGTCTCTTCGATGGGCACCTTCGTGTCGACGCGATGCTGGTAGTACAGGTCGATGTGGTCGACGCCCAGCCGCTCAAGCGATGCGTCACATGCCTGGCGTACATAATCGGGGTCGCCGCGGATCCCGAGCCCTTGCCCCTGCGCGTTTCGAACATTGCCGAACTTCGTTGCGAGCACGACGCGATCGCGGCGGTCGCGGATCGCGCGCCCTACGAGCTTCTCGTTCGTGAACGGGCCGTACATGTCGGCGGTGTCGAGGAAGTCGACGCCAA
>JAJKIV010000189.1 GCA_021154285.1 Gemmatimonas sp.
GCGTTCCCGGCGGGCTTCGACCCGAAGCCTTCGCCGTTCAACGTGACGTTCACTGGTACGGCATGTAGTGAGCCGAAGCTGATCGAGCTGGCGTACGCGTTCGAGCAGGCGACGAAGAAGCGAATCCCGCCACGGCTGTTTCCGTAGGGGTTGCTCTCGGATTCGCTATTGCGGAGATCGCCAAACTCCCGTTAGGCGCCAACACCTCTTGCCGGAGTTTGGGCGGCGAACCAGACTGGTATCGGGACCAGACACGGCGGCGCGTTCATGGCTTCCGAGCAGACAATCCACCGAGCGAGAAAAAACGGCGACGGCAGCAGACAGTTCGTCGCCCTAGGTGAACGCCGAATCTCGGTCGACGCGGTCGTCGACCTCCTGATCAGCGCCGCCGATACCGGTCATATTGGCGTCCGCCGGGCCGCGAACTCCCTACTTGAGGCCATGGAGGACTACGGGCCCTGGCGCATCCTCGCGAGCGAGCATCGCGGTGGTGTTGGAGGGGCCGGTCGAGGCATGGATCAGAACGCGCACATCACGGTGCGTGTCGGGAACACGGGCTACCACCTCCAAATCACGCTCGACGGCCACCTTCGCCGGATTACCGGAGATGCCGACGCCGAACTTGTCCCTCCCTGGTTGCCTCCGGGGGCACCGGTCGTGGCACGTCGCCGCTGATGCGCTATGCCTAACGTCTCGGCAATTCTCGCCTTACCGCTCGTCTCGCCACGATGAGCGAACCAGAGGCGCAGGCGGCGCACGCCAGAGCGAACGTGGGGGCGATTGCCAGCGCGTCTCCCCAGCCAAAGGACGCAACTCGGACGAAGATGACCGCGAGCAGAAGACCGCCCGCGGCGCCCCATGCGGCAAAACGCGGCAGCGACATCTGGTCGAACGTGCGACGGCCCTCGGTCAGCACGAGGATAGCGGAGAAAATGACCCCGGCAAGGAAGCCGAACACGCCGAAGACGAGAGGGATCGGGACGTCGGTATTGATGCCAAACACCCAACGCGGCACCGAGCCCACAGCGGACAGCGCCGCCGCCCAGGTGAAGCCCATTCCGATTGCACCGCGAACGCGCCGCAGCCACTTCCGCATGATTGCCTCCGACCAACGCGCCGCGCACCTCGATCGCCGACCTCAGTATAATGCCAAGTCCTTTCTACTGTAAAGCATAACTTCAAGACGCAGCATTCAAGAGCGCCTATCAAGCATCGCTCACTGGACGGTCCCAAATGGACAACTCGCGCTCGATTCATGTCGTCGTCTTCGATGGTTTCGCTGACTGGGAGCCGGCTCACGCACTCGCTGAGCTGCGCCGGTGGGGCAAGCGTACCGTGCACACGGTTGGTTTCACGGTAGCTCCCGTCATATCGATGGGTGGGCTGAGAGTGTCGCCGGACGTGGCGCTCGAGGACGTCGCGATCGATGACGTGGAGCTGTTGCTCTTGCCAGGCGGAGACGCGTGGGAACGCGCGACGTATCCGCGTGCGGATCTCGAATCGCTGATCACTCGGCTCGTTGCCGCCGAGACGCCCGTCGCAGCGATCTGCGCGGCCACACTCGCCCTCGGCCGCGCGCGCGTCCTGGACCAGCGGCGCCACACGAGCAATACACGCAGCTACTTGCCGACCCATGTGCCCGGCTATGCAGGCGGCTCGTATTACGTCGACGCGTCCGCTGTGCGCGATGGGCACGTGATCACCGCGAGCGGTCTCGCGCCAGTGGACTTCGCGCGAGAGATATTCGCGGAGCTACAGATCTTCAGCGCGCGTGACGAAGCACTGTGGTATGCCATGTTCAAGGACGGTCGGCTTCCCGAAACTGCCACGTAGCCAACGCCGTAGGTGGCGAGCGATTGTCAAAGGGAATCAGCGATGAAGACGAGGAGTTGGATGCTCTTGCTGGCAATGCTCGCTGTTGGAGCGCGAGGCGCCGCACAAGCGCCGACGTCGCCACCCCCAGCACTCCGGGCGGAAATCGCCGCCGCCGATAGCGCCCTCTTCGCCGCGTTCAACCAGCGCGACCTGACGAAGGTCATGTCCTTCTTCACGCGCGACGTCGAGTTCTATCAGGACAACGAGGGAGTCGCGAGCTACGCGCAAACGAAGAAGGACTTTGGGCAGATGTTCGGACAGCCGGCACGAATCCGCCGAGAGCTTGTGCCCGGCAGCCTCCAGGTCTTCCCGGTCAAGAACTACGGCGCCATGGAAGTCGCCCAGCATCGCTTCTGCCATGTCGAGAACGGGAAGGACGACTGCGGCACGTTCAGCTTCGTTCACATCTGGCGGCGGACCAAGAGCGGGTGGCAGATCGCGCGCGTCATCAGCTACGGGCATTAGCCGAGTCCGTGGCGTTAGGCGGGAATCGAGAACAGGAAGGTCAGGTGAGTCGCACGTCTGGACAGAAGTCGCGTGACGAACACGGTCCAATCAGCGCGAGCGCTGCCGACGTCTTCCTCTCGTACGACGCCATCGTCGATCGGCTGGAGGATGCCGCCAGGCAGCTTCCCGGGGCGTCGGTCCTTCATCGCGAAGGACTCGCCATCCTCGAGGTGCGACCAGCATCAGCATCGAACGTCAACGATGGGCGGCCGGTAGTCTGGTTACAGGGAGGCGTCCACGCGTGCGAGTGGATTGGCCCCGCCGTGGTCCTTCGGTTGATGGACGAGCTGATTCGGAACAGCGGGCTTCGCGGTCGCGCCACCTGGTATCTGCTGCCCGTCGTCGATGCCGACGGGTATCGGCGAACCTGGGCCGGAGAGCGCTTCCTTCGAACGACGGAGCACGGAGAAAACCCGAATCTCAATTTCCCGTACCGCTGGGGAGACGCGCCGCGACTCTTGCGTCGGTTGTTAGGCGGAAGGCTACGCGGGTGGATGGGTCCTCATCCCGCGAGCGCAGGTTGTGTGAAGAGCCTCGTTTCCGAGCTGAAGACCCTCACCAACCTACAGCTCTTCCTGGACTTTCACGGCTTCGGGCGCCTGTGGCTCTATCCCTGGTGCCACTCCAGGGCGCCGAGCCCACACCATGCGGAGCACACGGCAGCCTCCGCGACCGCCGTGGCAGCCGCGAACCGGCTCGCGGGACGCCCCGGATACCGAGCGCAAGCCGCTGCCTTCACCGAAGTCCCGATGGGCGGGAGCTGTCTCGACTTCGTGTATGGTGAGCTCGGCTGCGTCCACAGCTACGCCGTAGAGCTTCCGCCGTCACTCCCTCGGGGAGGCGTGTCGGGTGCAACACTGCTCGGCGCTCTTCGGGGAGATCCGAAGCGTTGGTGGCGGGAGGGCCAGGCTCCATCTGCTGACGTCGGGGTCGAGGCCGGAAACGAGATGGCGGCAGCGGTGTCGGCACTGGTGGACCACCTGTTCGGCGGTGCGCCGCCAGCCATCACCTAACGAGGAGTTGTCGCGCGGAGGGTCGTGGCGGCGGCACCATTGCGGTTGGCCGGCCTGACCCTCACGTTCTCTCGACGCTGCGCCTTCCGAATAACGAGCCCTTTCCCTCTCGCCAGGCCCGCCGATGACCGACCAGCTCTCCCGTCGGACCTTCGCCAAACTCGCGGGCGCCGCCGCACTCGGCGCCTCGAACATTCCCCTTGTCGCTCAGGCGCAAGTCGAGGCGGCAACGCTTCCGCCCCCGTCGCCGCGCTCGTTCCCCACCGGCTTTCTCTGGGGGACCGCAACCGCGTCCTATCAGGTCGAGGGCGCCGTCGCCGAAGACGGACGCCTGCCGTCCATCTGGGACACTTTCTCTCACACGCCCGGGAAGGTCGCCAAGAACGCCACCGGCGACGTGGCCGACGACCACTACCATCGCTACAAAGGCGACGTCCAGCTCATGAAAGCGCTCGGCGTCAAGGCCTACCGGTTCTCGATCGCGTGGCCGAGGGTGTTCCCGAACGGCAGCGGCGCGCCTAACGCCAAGGGCCTCGATTTCTACAACCGCCTCGTCGACGAGCTGTTGGCCAACGGCATTCAGCCCTTCGCCACCCTTTACCACTGGGATTTGCCGCAGGCGCTCCAGGATCGTGGCGGCGGCTGGGAGTCGCGCGAGACGGCCGAGGCGTTCGGGAAGTACGCGGGCTACGTCGCCCAGCATCTCACCGATCGTGTGAAACACATCTTCACGATCAATGAGTTCGGCGCCTTCATGGAGCTGGGGTACAACATCGGGGTGCACGCACCGGGGCTCAAGCTGCCGCCCAAGCGCTTCTATCAGGCGCGCCACAACGGAGTGCTCGGCCATGGGCTCGCGGTGCAAGCGATCCGCGCCAGCGGCAAGCCGGGCACGAAGGTCGGGTTGGCGGAGAACCTCGTGGTGGGCGTGCCGGTGATCGAGAACGCGGAGCACATTGCCGCGGCGGAGAAGGCCACGCGCGACATCAACGCCCAGTATCTCACCGTCATCATGGAGGGGAAGTACACCGATGCGTACATCGCGCGCATGGGCGCCAATGCGCCGCGAGTCACGGCGGATGACCTGAAGATCATCTCGAGCCCGCTCGACTTCGTCGGCACGAACATCTATCAGCCGACGTTCGTCCGTGCCGACGCGGGTCCGAGCGGCTATGCGGTCGTGCCGAACCCGCCGTCGTACCCACACATGATCTCGCCGTGGCTGTTCATGGGACCCGAGGTGTTGTACTGGGGCCCGCACCACGTGGCGAAACTCTGGAACGTGAAGGAGATCTATATCACCGAGAACGGGACGTCGTCCTCGGACGTTCCCGCCGCGGACGGGAAGGTGTACGACACCGACCGTATCATGTACCTGCGCAACTATCTTAGTCAGCTCCAGCGCGCCGTGGCGGATGGCGTGCCCGTGAAGGGGTACTTCCTCTGGAGTCTGATGGACAACTTCGAGTGGGCCGACGGCTACGAGAACCGCTTCGGCCTCCACTATGTGGACTACGCGACGCAGCGTCGCACCCCCAAGCTGAGCGCGGCGTTCTATCGCGAGGTCATCGCGCGGAACGCGGTGGCGTAGGTATTCCTGTTATGACATCGCTCGTCCATCACCGCGCATGACCACCGGCAGTCTTTCTGTTCCGGCAAACACCGTCTCTCGCTTGCCCATTCGCGGGCGACTGCTCGCGATGGGCGTGCTCGCCGCGATTGGCGGAGTCACGTTCCTGCCGTTTCTCGCCGCGGGTAACGGCCAGCCGATTGCGCAGCTCGCACCCTTCGCGATTGTTGTCACTCTCATCGCGACGATCGCGGCGTGGCCAGGACTGCGCTGTGCGGATGCGACGGGGCTTCCGATGCCACTGCTCCGACGTCTCGACGGCTCGAGTTCCAGTCGAATTCCGCTGAGCGCAATCGGCGTCACCCTCGCGAGCAGCATTGGGTTGGGGCTGGTCGGCCTGCTTCTCCTGCGCCTCGTCGAGGCACCGCAACTTCCCGGCTCGATCGCGGCGCGAGCATTCTCGGCAATTTTCGCCGCCGGCCCTCTGGAGATCGTGCTACATCTCGGCGCCATGAGCATTGTCGTCTGGCTCGCGCATGGACGCCGAGCGCCGGGCATCGCGGTCGCCGCGGCGCTCCTCGTCGTGTTTCATCTGGCTGGCGCGCTCGATCAACCGGGACGCATCATCGCTCTGAGCGTTGTCGCCAACGGAGCAATCGGCTTGGTCCTGGGGTGGATCTACGCCGCCTATGGCTTCGAGTTCGTCATGCTCGGCCACGCCGTTGCGCACGTCATTACCGTGGTCGGCGGCTGACATCCATGA
>JAJKIV010000190.1 GCA_021154285.1 Gemmatimonas sp.
GAGCCGTGACTGTCGTGCGGGTAGTACTTGTAGCTGTAACGCAGTCCCGACTGGTTGAACGTCTCGAGGATGCTGTTGAACTGGATGATCGAGTTGAAGTGTACGTTGAGCGTCGTGTCGCCGGGCGTGATCGTGTTCGCCTGCGCCACGAACAGTGTGCGGCCGGCGAGGCCCGGTTTGCTGAATCGCTCGCGCGTCTGCCTGAGGAGCACGCGTTTGTCCCACCACAGGCTCGGATCGATGGCGACGTAGGCGTTGAACGCGTCGGGCATCGTGTAGAGGGCATCGATGGTCGTGATGCCGCCTAACGAATGACCGACGAAGACCCGGTACGGCGCGGTGCGATAGTCGTGCTCGACGCGCGGAATGAGCTCGGTCTTGATGAACGTCAGGAAGTTGGCCATCCCGCCGCTCCCGGCCAGCGAGGGCTGCGGCTTGCCGTCGGGATCACGATCCGTTTTCGTCGGCGTCATGTCGCGCATCCGGTTCGTGTTCGGGATCGCGATCACGATCATCTCCGGAAGGACGAACGTCCCGTTGACTCCCGTTCCGAGGATCTGGAGCAGGCCGGTGACCGACTGGAAGTGCGCGTCCCCGTCGAGCAGGTAGAGCACGGGGTAGCGCTTCGGCAGATACGTCGTGTCGGTGTACGACGGCGGCGTGTACACCAGGAACTTCCGGTTTTCCTTGAGGGTCGGCGACCAGATGGAATCGGTGGCGCCGATCGTGATGGCTCCAGTCTTGGCTGCTTGAGCTCTCAGCCCTGGCAGCGGAGCCGCGAGCAACAGGGATAGTCCGAACGCGATGTGTCGCATGGGGGCGGGTGGCGAGGACGGTTGGCTGCGGTGAACTAAGAGAGCCCAGATCACCAACCGGCGCAACACGCCGCGCTTCCCGACCGGGGGCTCCAGTCGGTCCGCGTGCCCGGTGTTCTCTAAACGTCGTCGAGGGTCAACGGTCGCGGCTCCTTGCCGTCGACGTCCGTGAAGCCGTACTGCCGCGAAAGGTCCGCGGCGACGAGCGTCTTGCCGGACAGGGCCAGGAGCTCCGCGTCGGTGGACAGGGCATGCACCGCACGGCCGATGAATTCCGGGCTCTCCGAGTTGCTGAGATCGAATACACCGGCGCCGAGGACCGCTTCGGTCCGAACGAGTCCCGGATACAATGAGACGACGGCGACGCCGTGCGGACGGAGCTCGACCGCGATGTCGTTCGTGAGCTTGTCGGTGGCCGCCTTTGCGATGCCGTAGAGCGTGTTGCCAATACGCTTCTGCGCGGCCCAGTGGGAAATGTTCACGATGAGCCCATGCCGGGCAGGAACCATGACCCGCGCCGCGAGCTGGCTTGCCAC
The DNA here is from genome assembly GCA_021154285.1 of Gemmatimonas sp. Lineage (GTDB taxonomy): Bacteria > Gemmatimonadota > Gemmatimonadetes > Gemmatimonadales > Gemmatimonadaceae > JAJKIV01. The sequence continues at coordinate 1,352 of JAJKIV010000190.1, forward strand.
GAACGCGGCCCTAACGCCAGCGGTCATCATCGCGTCCCAGCGCCAGACCGGCTGCTCCCAGAAGGGCAACCCCCACGTGAAGCGGCCGTCCTCCACCATGCGCTCGTAGCCGCCCCACGCATTGTTCACGAGCACATCGAGGCGGCCGGACTCGCGCTCGACGCGAGCGAACAGATTGCCGACCGCATCGTCATCAGTGTGATCGCACGGGACCCGCACTATACCATCGGGCAGCGCTGCGCTTGCGACGGTCCGCCCTGTCGCGTAGACGCGCATGCCAGCGTCGTGCAGCGCCGCCGCGACTCCACGTCCAACGCCTCGGCTCGCGCCGGTGACGATGGCGACGTGGATCGGGACTAGGAAATCGGGAATAGAAAAACCCTCGGGATGTCTCTCACTCTGAGGATAACATCCCGAGGGTCCTACGATTCCGTATTCCCGATTCCCGTTCCGTTACGTGATGTTCGGGTTATTGAAGCGCTCGATGTCTGGCAGCGGCAGGCAGCGTGTGTTGCCGTACGTGCCGCCCTTGAGCGGGAACGGCGTCCCCACCGCGGGATTGAACGGCAGGTCGAAGCGCTGGAGGTCGTAGTTCCGGAAGCCTTCCAGGAACAGCGCCCGACGGCGCTCGTCGATCACGAGTGCCTGGATCGATGCGTCATCGGTCGGGCCCGTGTACGGCAGAAGGCCCGCCGTGGCACGCAACCCGTTTATCGCGGTGACCGCCGCCGCGCCACCCTGCGCTTCGGCGAGGATGAGCTGCGCTTCCACGTAGCTCGCGATCGGCGTCGGCGCGGCATCGCCGGCCGAATACTTGTTAGGCACGTAGATCACCGCCTTGGCATCCGCGGGCCTGGTGTCTGTCTCCGTCGACGCCGATCGCGGATCGACCTGGCCCTTCTCGGTCTTGAGATTGAGCGAGAGCCCTTCCACGGTGTAGAAGCCGAACTGCTGCGTGATGGCGAAAAGACGGTTGTACAACCGGTTGTCCGTGGCATCATTCGCCGCGTTCAGGACGAACCCGGCCGGCACGAGCGCCGCGTCCGTCGCCGCGCCGGCCTTGTTCCCCTGGAAGAGGCGCACGCGCGCGCGGCCGACGTACGCGGCGTTCACGATGTCGGGCTGGTTCGTCGCCTGGCCAGCCGTGATGGCGTCCGTGAACCGTTGTTCCGCGAGCGCGAACATTCCTGCCTGGTCCACCTGCGGCCCGAGGTCGAATGCGGCCTCGCACATCGACATCCCGAGCGCCGCATAACTGAACCCGGCGTACAGTGACGCCTTCGCGATGAGCTCCTGACGATTCGGAACCTCTGCGTCCGTCCACTTGTTCAAATTCGTGAGCGCGTGGTCTGCGTCCCACCGTGCGGTCGCCAGCGGGGTGTAGATCCCGGGCGTCTGGTTGTTGTTGCACAGGTTGATGCCGTACGAGCCGTTGGTCTGCGTGTTGGCATCGCGACGATCGTACGGCCACGCCGCTGCGCCGAGCTGTGCGTCCGCGAGCTCGTCGCTGATGATTCCCTCGACGGCGACCATGGAGCCGAACGCGCACTCGAAGTCCGCGACGGCGCTGTTGACCGCAAGGTCTGCGTTCTTGGGATCGTCGATCATGCTCACCGGCACGCTGTTCGGCGTATCGACCGCGAGGAGGTCGTTCGAGTTGCACGCCACGACAGTGCCGAGAATCGAGACCAGTGCCGCGAGCGAGAGTGCGCCGCGACGCGCTCTCTCCCGCGGGCCAGCGGCCCCTCGAGTCTTCTGCTGTATGGAAGTCATCGCTGAAAACCGTCCGTTGTTCCCGTTGTTAGGCAGTGGTCGATGCACGTTAGTAGCCCAGGCGAATGGTGAACACCACCGATGCGAGCTGGGGCATGTGCGCCTGATCTACGTTCAGCGGGCTTCCGGACACGAACTCGCTTTCCGGATCGAGGCCCGTATAGGGCGACCAGGTGTGCAGGTTGCGCGCGGACACCGTAAAGCCCGCGTTCTTCGCTCCTGCCTTGGCGGCAAACTGCGTGGGCACGTCGTACGAGAGCGAGACCTCGCGGAGCTTCACGTACTTCGCGTCGTTGATCACGAAGTCGCGCAGGCTCCCGTTGGTCTGCATCTGCACGAGCTGGCGCGGATCGGCCTTGTCCGGCTCGAGGTACTCGGCGCAGGTGTAGAAGATCTGGCAGCGGATGCGGAGGTTGTTGTCGAGGCGCTTGTAACCCGTCGCGTAATCCGCCATCGCGTACAGGCTGAAGTTCCGGAGGAACCGGACCGTTGTCGTGAACGCGCCCTCAGCGGTCGGAATCGAGTGGCCGAGATACACCTTCGGCGCGATCACACCGCCGCTCGCGTTGAGACAGGGCGTCGGCTGGCCGCGGCCGTTGTCGCACATCGCGTTGATCGCCCGACGCGTCGTCGGATCGTAGTCGGCGCTCAGGACCTTGTACGAGAACCAGTCGAATGGCGCGTAGCCGATGCGATGCGACGCGGATCCGAGGTCGATCGTGGTGTCGACGCCGTTCAGCCTGTTGATCTTCGACGAGTGGGTCCCGACCGTGAAGCCGACGTCCCACGAGTAGTCTCGGTTGTTGACGATCTGGCCTTTGAGCCCGAGCTCGATGCCCTGCTTCGTGATCAAGCCCGAGTTGAAGAACTGCAGCGTGTCGCCGAAGCCGCTGCTCGGTGCCACGGAGCGCGACAGGATCGCGTCCTTCGACTTGTCGTGGAAGTACGTGAAGTCGATGCCGAAGCGATCGCTGAACATGCTCGTTTCGAAACCGAGCTCCAGCCCTTCGACACGTTCCGGCTTGAGATCGGGGTTTCCTAACGTGTACGGCGTGAGCACGCCCTGTCCGTTCGGGCCGGCGACCGGTTTCAGGGTCTGCAGCGCGGTGTTGAGCGCCGGCTGCTGCCCCGACGCGCCGTACGCGCCACGGAGGCGGAGGCTGCTGAAGGCCTTCGGCAGCCACCCCTGCACCCAGGGATCCTCGCTGGCGACGTATGAGACGCTAAACTTCGGGTACCACACCCACTTCACGTCGTTGCCGAACGAGCTGTTGTTGTCAACGCGGGCCGCGCCCGTGACGTAGAGGCGGTCCTTCCAGCCGAGCTGCTCCTGGGCGTAGTAGCCGAGCGTGTTGTTGCCCGACCAGCCGTCCCCGAGCCCGACCTTCTGGCCGGCGGACGTGATGGTCTGGAGCCCTGGTGCCGGGAAGAAATCACCCTCGCCCTGAATGAACTGGTCGTGGCGTGTGTAGTACTGGATGCCTAACGATGTCTTCGACGTCAGCGTGCTCGTCGGAGTGAAGTTCAGGCTGCCGTTGTAGTCGTACGTGTTGTACGTAGCCTGGTGCTGGTTGAAGTATCGGAATCCCTTGGCGGTGGCCCCCCAGAAAAACGCGGCGGTGTCGTTCGTGAGGTACGGAATCGTCTCCGGGTTGTCCTCGCTATTGTAATCCGTGCCGATCGCCAGGCGATGGGACATCCACGTGAACGGCCGCCAGTTTATGGTGGCACTGGCCGTCAGGCGATTCAGGAACTGCGCCAGGTACAGCTGGTTGAACGCGATCGGCGGCGTGCTCTGGAACCCTTGCACGTACGTGCACCCGACGTTGCCCGAGGGGCAGAACTGCGGAAGGTTGGCAGGGTTCGAGTACATCGACTCCCACATGGCGCCGCCGCACCCGGCTTCGCAGGACAGCTGCGTGTTGCTGTTGATGTAGCCAACGCTCGTATTGATGTCGAGCTTCGAGTTCGGCGTGATCGTGAGGTTCGTGCGCACACTCCGCTGGTTTCGCGAGTTGGTGCGCTCGGCACCTTCGCTCGAGCCGACTTCGCCGCTGGCGAAATAGCGAAGGAGGTTGTTGCCACCGCTCACGTTCCCGGAGTAGTTGCGAATCTGCCCATCGCGGAAGATGGGCGTCCCCTTCGCGTCCTCCTGCTTCACGACGTTGAGCCCGAGCAGCGGGCCGGCCACGGCGTTCGAGTTGAGACACTGGTCCGGCGTTGGCTGCACGCAGTAGTTCGTGGCGATGCGCCCTGCGGCGTCCTGAAACCAGTTGCTCCCGCCCTGCGCCTGGAACGAGAACTTCGTGCCGCCGGCGGAGCCCTTCTTGGTGATGATGTTGATCACGCCACGCGCCGCTTCGGTGCCATAGAGGGTTGCCGCGGCCGGGCCCTTCAGCACTTCAATGCTCTCGATCTCGCTTGGACTGAAGTCATTGAGGCGCGACACAACGCCGGACCCGAAGGATTGGACGTCGGTGAGGCCACTGCCGGTCGAGTTGTTCACGCGAACGCCGTCGACGTACACGAGCGGCTGGCTCGAGAGCGACAGCGTGCCCATGCCGCGAATGCGGATGTTCGCACCGGCGCCGATCTGCCCGGTGCCCGGGAGCACGACGACGCCCGGGGTCCGGCCGTTGAGCACGGCCTCGACCGACGGGATCGCCGTTTTCGCTACCACGTCGGCGACGTTCACCTGCGCGACCGACGTCCCGAGCGAGCGAACCTGCTCCCCGCCGGCGGTTCCGGTCACGACGACCTGATTGAGCTCGACGGGCCGCTCGGACAGGATGACGCGAACGTTGGTCGCCCCGACCGCGACGGTCTGGTTCTCAGGCCGATAGCCGAGCGCGCGGACGTTGATGGTGACACTGGTGCCGGTGACTCCGGTGATGCGGAATCGGCCGGAGGCGTCGGTGGTCGTACCGACGCCGGCTTGCCCCTCGACGGCGACCTGCGCGCCAGCGAGCGGACGTTGGGCGCCCTCGATCACCACCGTACCGCTGACGGTACCCTGCTGGGCCTGGGCGACGACGGGCGCGGCGAACAAAATCGCCACGAGGGTGAGCGCGAGGTTCGTGACGCGCGGCGCCCACCCACGACGATCTGTGGGGTGACGTTGCCTAACGGCATGCACGGCGAACGAGACGAATCCGGTTTGGGTCATCGGCCTTCCTCCGATGGATCGGGAGATGAACGCCGGCGGAGCGCCGCCATACCGTTGTGCACCAGAATGGTACACCAGTTACTGGCCACGAAGCGCTCGCCGAAATCAGATGGGGTTCCCTTCAACCTGCGGTGAGAACTCGGTTCACCTGACGTCGCAAGTGTGCAATCACCGTGCGGCGGTCCGCAAGAACGTTGCGACGTCCGGCTTTTGTGAATTGACCGGACGTTGTCAGGCGGGCGAATTGGTATGACATACTCGGCCGTAGCGGTAGGGCCAACGTCGATCGTTGATGCGTCATCATCGCCGCGGGCGGCGAAGACTTCACTTCCTAGGAGTGCGCGCCAATTTCAGCATCGCATGCAGACGTCTTCGGCTCCCCCAACCGACCCTCGGTCACCGGGCCTTCATCGAACGGCCCGTCTCGCGCGCGAGCTCGAAAGCCTCCAGGTCCTCATCGACTCAATGGGGCGGGAAGCCGACCTCATCCCGCTGCTCACCCGCCTGCTGGACGTCGCCTGTGAGCTGATCGGCGCGGACCACGGCGCAATCGGGCTCGTCGATCCGGCGCGCCACGTCGTCCGGACGGCGGCCGTCCGGAACATGCCGCCTAACGAATTAGGGGCGGAGATGGGCCCCGGCGTCAGACTGGCCGGCCAGGTGCTGGCGACCGGCGCGACGGTCTACGCGCGACGCTACGGCGACCTCGCGAACCCCACACAGCCTGCCCTCGTCGAACACGTCGTGATCGGCGTCCCGATCCGCTGGGGCAACGATCTCATAGGTGTTTTCGGCCTCGGCCGAGCCCTCCAGCCAGCACGCCTGCTCCGGCGTGTACGGCGCCCCCTGTTCGCTCCCCGCGACATCAATGCGGTCGAGGAGTTCGCGCGATACGCCGCGATCGCGGTGCATAACGCGCGACGCTACGCCGACGAGCGTCGTCGTGCGGATCGCCTGGCAGTGGTGGCCCGCGTGGCGCGACTCATCACCGGCGACCTGAATCTCGACGACCTCCTCGACGGCGCGGCCCAGGCCGTTCACGAGCTCCTCGGCTACGAGAACGTCGCGATCGCCCAGCTCGCGACCGACGCACCCGAGACGCTCGTCGTGCGGAGCTTCGGTGGGTCGTACAAGGACCTGATTCGGGGCGTCTATCGGATCCCGTTCGCGCAAGGCCTCATTGGAGCGGCGGCGCGCAGCCGCGAGATCGTGCTCGTGAACGATGTCTCGGTCGACCCGCGCTACTTGCCGACACCGGGTGTCACCGGAACACACGCGGAGCTCGCCGTTCCCATCGTGCTCGGCTCCGACGTCCTCGGAGTGGTCAACGTGGAGCGCGGCACGCCGTTCGACCAGGACGACGCCGAGGCGCTGCGCATCGTCGCAGATCAGCTGGCGGTCGCCATCGAGAACGCGCGGTTGTACGAGGCGGCGCGGCGCGGCGCCGTTCTCGAGGAGCGGCATCGCATCGCGCGCGAGCTGCACGACTCCGTGACGCAGCAGCTGTTCAGCGCGACGCTCGTAGCGCAGTCCGTCGGCCCTGCGTTCGCGCGCGACCCGGCCGAAGGCGAACGCCGCGCGACGATGATGCTGGACCTGGCGCGTACCGCGCTCGCGGAGATGCGGGGCCTCCTCGCGGAGCTCCGACCGCACGGACCATC
>JAJKIV010000191.1 GCA_021154285.1 Gemmatimonas sp.
GGGCTCATGCCCCCGCGCCCGCCATTTCTCCCGGATGAGATCACGCTCCCGCGCGGCGACGGCGGCGGTGGTGTATTCGTCGGGACGAAGGGCATCCTCACCTACGACACGTACGGCAACAACCCGCGAGTCTATCCCGAGTCGGTGGCGAAGGCGGCTGAGAAGGTGCCGAAGACGTTCCCCCGTGTGGAGGTTCCGCACGAAGTGAACTTCGCGCAGGCGTGCAAGGGGGAGGCGAAGGCGAGCGCGCCGTTCGAGTACTCGGCCCTGCTCACGGAGACGATGTTGTTAGGCATCGCCGCGCTCCGAGCGGGGATCGGCAAGAAGGTCATGTACGACGGCGCGAAGATGGAGTTCACGAATGCGGCCGACGCGAACCAGTACCTGACGAGGGAGTACCGCTCGGGGTGGGCGCTCTAGGCGCTCGCCACCGACCGCCCATCGGCCACCGGGGATCAGCGAAAGCGCCGCGGCTCTCGCTTCGGGGTTACCACCTCGCGCTTCTCGACGCGGAGGTCGAGGTCGGCGATGCCGGCGCGATCGCACTGGTCGCGCCACTCGTCGGCCGCGAGCGCGCCCGACGCGAGAGCGCCTAACGCGTTGAAGGGCGCGATCGACAGGTCATCGCGCTCGAGCAGCACGGGGTGACCGGGCAGGGCACGGACAGCGAACCCGCGCGCGTGAAGCCCAACGGCCATCGCTGCCCCGAGCACGTTGGCCGATTCGCTCCGGCATCCTCCCAGGTGAGCGGCGCGAGCTTCCCGCGAAATTCGTCGCGCACGATGCCGTCGACGAGCGCAAGCTCCAGCGCCGCGACGTCATCGATCAGCGAGATGGCGAGTGAAGCATCGTCGTTGGTGACACCGTTCCCAACCGGCACGGCCTCGAGCGCCAGGATTCGCTCTCGCAACGGCGGATGGGTGTCGTACGGATCGACCTTGCCGTCTGCGATCTCCGTTTCGAGCGCCGTCGCCACGTTGGTGGCAATGTCGGGTGCCGTCACGAAGTGGCGAAAGCCATCGGCAAGCGGGGGCCGAAATCCGCGCTGAAGCGCAGGGACGACCTCCATGTGCCAGTATGGTGCGAACGCCATGCCCGCGCCGTGAATCACCTTGAGCGCGTCGATCGTTGTGGTCGTCCCACTCACGCGCGCCGACCGATCGCTGCGCGCGTCTTGTAGATCCACGGCCCGAGTGCGGTGTCGCCGCCGTGATAGTGCCCGAACTCGTGCGCGAGCACTGCACGCATGTGCGATACGGTGAGCGTTTGCAGCAGCGGAAGTCCGAGACCCATGACGCGTCGGCTCCCGAGTCCCATGATCCCGCCGCGCTGCGCCACCCACGCGTTCATGTCCGGGACGAGATACACTTCGCGCGGCATCGCCTGTTCGACAGAGCGGACCACGTCGTCGAGCGCCGCAAACAAGCGGGGTTGCTCCTCTCGCGTGAGTGCCGGGCCGGGCGCCGTGAACCGATCGATCCGCGGGAGAATGTCCCAGAAGATCGCGCCAGCGCCGACGAGCGAGAACAGCGTTATGCGGTCGACGCGATGGAGATAGACTATTTCGGCATAGGGGACGTAGAGCAGGCCGGCGATGATCGCGAGCGCGAGGATGTAGAAGCCGACGAGCAGCACGAGCGCAAGCAGTGCCCGACCGGCGAGAGACGGCTGTGTCATGGCTGCCGTGAACTGCGAAGCAGCAAACCTGGCTCGAGAGCCGTCAGGATTTCCAGGTCCCGATCATGCGCGCAACCACGGTGAGCAGCGTGAGCGTGCCGCACAACGTCCCGATGACGGCGGCGGAGACGCGCACGCCCAGGAGCGCGCGGCGGCCCCCGAAGTCCGGTCCAAGGCGCGCCGTGCGCTCGGCGGTGGTGCGCTCCGCAATCCCCCACACGCCGAACGAGCCGACGCACAGGAGCGGCAGGCCGAGGAACCACAGGTCGGGGCGAATGAGCCCAACGAGCACTGCCGCGACAATGCCGGTTGCCGCCGCGACTACGAGCTGCCCGTCCGAGGCGCGTCGAGCAAGTTGTGCAGTCAGCGCAAAAATGCTTGCCCCGTCCTCGTCGCGCGGCTCGGGCTCCTGATGGCTCACCTGCGTCTCGTGTTTCGAGTCTATCGACCTGTGCGCCGCTTCCCGAGAGTCAACTCGTCAGGCACCGCGCCCGTCACGCCGAGCTATCAGGCCCGCTCCCGGGATGCCCGGACCGGCTCGCGATCGGAAGGCCGCACCGGCTCCGCCGCCCTCTGTCCGACAGGCAGTGCGGGGGCGCTCCCTTCGGTGAGCAGTCGCGTGACGTACCGCTGTCCCTCCGAGACCCGCTCGATCTCGATCGCGATCGCGTCGACCGCCTGCTCGAGCCGTTCCATCCGTTCCGCGGATTCCGGCGCCACCGGGGCGGCATCCCGACGTAATCCGCCCCGCCAGATCCTGCGTGCGAGCGCGACGGCGATGGGGAACGCGACACTCGCGGCACCGACGACCGAGACGATGCCGATTGCGGTGATCTGCCCCGAGTTGAGACCGAGCGGCGTGCCGACGCTCGCCGAGGCGACCAATCCCGCCGGCGCGCTCGAGAGCTGACGGCCGGTTTCCGCGAGGTCGGTCTCGAGCTGCAGGATTCGGTTGTCGAGCAATGAGATACGCTGCTCGATGCCGGCCTTGTTCACGCCTTCGGCGTCCTCGAGTTTGCCCGCCAGGCTGTTTCGCCGACTGGTCGCCGACTCGAGCTGGTTGGACAGCTCGGAACGCCGCGCCTTGAGTCCGGCGACGTCGCGAGCTGTCATGGGTCGACCCGGCAGCTCGATGATCTGGTCTCCGCCTCCGATCCGAATCCCGCCTTCGGGGCCTCCGATCCGGATTATCGGCGGTCCTGGTGGCGCCGGAGGGGCAGGCGGTGCCGGCGGCGCGGGTGGTGTCGGAACCTGCTGGCTCAATGGCGACATGGCCATCTGTACGAGGGGAAAAACAGCGCGGTTACAGGAAGTCGTGGTCCAACCACATCAGTCGACGGTAGGGGCCGATCTGCGCAACCGCAATGGCCAGGGCCGCAAGGCTGGGGCCGACACCGGCGTTGTTCAAGGCGGCCCCGGAAGCAGTGTCATTCGTTCGCTCCCGAAGCCCAGTTCCCGATTTTCGCCGGGCGACGATATTCTGTCGCATGACCACCAACACCGCGGACACCGAGCTCCGCCCATACTCTCACACGAGCACGAACGACAAAGTGTTCTCGCTCGTGCTGCCCTACCTCCGTGAGGGCGCTCGGCTCGTCGATGTAGGCGCCGGGGAGGGGTATTTCTCCAAGTTGGTCGGCGACCGAGTACAGGCTGACCTCAAGCGTCCGCCGGATTCCGTGCTCGCGGCCTGCGACCTCTTCCCCGAGTTCTTCCGCTACTCCGGCGTTCGGTGCGACCCGATCAATCCCGACGGGTCCTTGCCGTACGCGGACGCATCGTTCGACGTCGCCTGCAGCCTCGAGGTGATCGAGCACATCAAGGATCAGTTCGCGTTCGCTCGCGAGCTGTGTCGTGTCGTGAAACCGGGCGGGGTTGCCATTGTGAGCACGCCTAACGTGTTAAATCTCAACTCCCGCGTGCGGTACCTGCATTCCGGATTCACCGTGCTGTTCGACCCGCTGCACCTCTCGAGCGAGGATCCGCGCCACACCGGGGGACACATCAACCCGGTGCCGTACTACTATCTCGCCTATCAGCTGCGCCGCGCGGGCTTCCGCAGCGTGACGGTGCAGTACGATCGCTTCAAGACGTCCGCGCGTGCCCTGCTCGCGGCATGGGGGCCGTTCATCGGGGTCGCGCACGCGTTGTTTCGCAGGAAGCTCGCCGCCAAGAAGCCTGACGTGAGCATCGAGAATGCCGATCTGCTGCGCGAGCAGGGCAGTGTCTCGATGCTCACCTCGCGCAGCGTGATCGCGATCGCAACGAAGTAGACCTACCAGCCCACGTCCAGTCGCAGAGAGATGGTAGCCGGCGGCGGGAGCGTGAACACGTCCTGCTGAGCGATTTGCGTTTGGCCAAGATACCCGCCTGCGGGATTCAGGCCGGTGTAGCCGGTGCTGGTGAACAGGTTCCGGCCAGCGACCACGACGGACGACGAGTGTGCGCCAATGCGGTTGGTCCACGAGGGTGGAATCGCCCACGCAAGCGACAGCTCCCGCCATCGCACGAACGATGCGTCCTCCATCCACGACGCGGTCCCCTGGCGTGCACTCACGGCGCGAGCCTGCTCGGCCGTGGACGCGTTAGGCGCGTAGAGCGGCTCGCAGACCGTGATGCAGCGCGCCCGGCCGCCCGCGTTGAACACGCGAAATCCGCCGCGATGGTCGATGCGTGCGGCGATCGTCACCGATCGCGGTCCGGTGGCGCCGCTGCTCGGTGGGGCACCGTCGCCGCCCCGCTTTGTTCGGGGCGGTGATTGTTTTCATTCAACCCGACAGGCATCGTGCGTTCGCGGCGATGATTTCCGTTTCGTATCATCGCCGTATGAAAGCCCATGTGCTGACCGACCCGACGCCTGCGCCTCGCCGCTTTAGCCAGTTCCTGCAGGAGGAGCTCGCGATGCGATGTGCGCGCAATCCGAGATATTCACTCCGTGCGTTCGCCCGATACCTCAAGCTCGATCATTCCACACTCTCGCAGCTCCTGCGGGGTCGTCGTCGGTTCACCGCGCGCACCGTCGAGCGGATCGGCGCGCGGCTCTCGCTCACGCCAGCGGTGATCACACAGTACGTGGAGCTCGAGCGAACCTCGCCCGAGTCGTGGGCGGCACGCGAGCTTCGCCAGCTCTCGCGCGACGCCTCGCGGTCGCTTGCGGAGTGGCACCATCCAGCGATTCTCGAGCTCACTCGGCTCACGAGCTTCAGACCCGACGTACGATGGATCGCGCGTGTCCTCGATGTATCGGTGGATGAGGTCAACGTCGCCGTCACCCGGCTCGCGCGAATGGGACTGCTGGACATGCAGTCGCGCACCACGTGGATCGATAAGGCGGGCAACGCCGAGGCGCGCATCGATGGAGAGTCGGTGCACGCCGTGAGCGCGTTCGCCGGCCGAGCGCGGGCGATTGCCGGGTCGAGCGGCGGGCGTCCCGCGCATTACAGCGCCACGACCGTCGCCGTGGCGAGCCTAACGAGTCAGCGCATCGCGGAGCGCGTCGCACAGTTCCGCCGCGAGATCGGCGAGATGCTCGAGAGCATGGACGCCGAGCGCGATCACGTCTACCGCCTGGAGCTGGCGTTCTTTCCGGTGGCGGACCTCACCCCGACGGAGTCATGACCGATGGGACAGCCGGTGGTGCAGTTTCAGATTCTCGCTCGAAATCCGGACGCGCTGACGGCGTTTTACGCCGCGCTGCTCGGATGGCGGGTCAACGCGGACAACGCGATGGGGTACCGGACGGTGGACACCGGATCCGATCGCGGCATCAACGGCGGCGTGTGGCCGATCGGGCCTACTGAAGGACATCCGCTCGTGCAGCTCTTCGTCGAAGTCGATGACGTCGCCGCTTCCGTGGCGAAGGTGGAGCAGCTCGGCGGTCGGATCGTGATTCCGCCGCAGGCACTGCCGGACGGCGATCGGCTCGCGATCGTGCTCGACACAGAGGGCCTATCGTTAGGCTTGATGCAGCGGAGCGGTTAGCGGGCTCTCGTGTGTGAACGCCTGAGTTGGCGCGTGCTTTGCCATTTACCGAACCGCGCCGGCGAGGAGGATGTTTCGACGTCGCCGGCGCAGAGCGAAGCAACGTGGGCGCATTCACGCGGAGGGGACTCATGCGCGCCGGTCGAGTAGCCGTGCTGGTTTCGGGGGCAGTCCTGTTGTGCCTGCCAGTGGCAAAAGGCAGAGCCCAGGTGAAAGTGACGACGTCCAACGGCGACGTCACGGTGTACACGCAGAAGAATCTCGTCGATCATCTCATCGTCGGTGATTCGATCGAAGTCGAGATGGCGAAGCTCGCGGCAATGCGAACGCAGAACACGGCGGTAAAGGACTACGCCACCATGCTCGTGACGGACCACGAGGGGCATCTACAGGCGCTGCAAAAGATGGCGGGGGAGCACGACATCGGTCGACAGGCGCTTGCATCCGACACAGCCGGCGCCGCGGCGATCCGCGCGCTGACGAACCTGCAGTCCATGGCGGCCGACTCCGGTTTTGACCGTCAGTTCGTCCGTGACCAGATCGAGCACCACAAGCAGGAGCTCATCGCGGTCAAGATGTTCGGCGGCGCAGCGAAGGATGACGACCTCAAGGATGATCTCAAGCGCGTGACGCCGTTGCTCGAGCGTCACCTCGCCCGCGCGCGTGCCGTGGCGGCGCAGCTCGGGATGCCGGCGGACACGACTGCGAGCCCGGCAGCGGCGACCGTTACACCGAAAAAGCCGTAACTCGCAGAACGCGTCGCGGTGGACCGGCGTCGTCGTCGATCGTCGTTGTGGAATCGCTACGATCGTTAGGCACCGGTTCGCCGTTTCACGTGCGGTAGCAGCGCGATGTCAATCGACCGAGAAGGCGGTCTCGTAGTGAACTGAGCGCTCGTCGTAGCGAGTGAGCAGCGGCTCCGCGTCAGGCGCGATGACCGCGCGCGTGTAGTCCTCCCCGGCGAACGCCCGGACGGCCGCGAGGTCGTCGAACCGCGTGATCGTCACGAACTCTTCCTCGGCCCCGTCGCGACGTCGGAGCAGCGTCGCGCCTCGAAACCCGGGAACGCGGTGGATGCCGGGCAGAATCTCGGAGCGCAACATCGCCTCGTAGGCCGCCGCGTGCTCGGGCTTCGTCCATCCGTGCCATACTCGACTGATCATTGCTGATTTTCCTGTCTGATGTGCACCATGGGCTGGCGGTTTTCGGCTACCCAGCGCGATGCATCGATGCGCAAGGAGTCTGACCCCATACGGAGCAGATTAACGCACCAGGTCGAAGCGCAGGGAGGCGGAGCGGGGGAGTGGTAGCGTATAAAGATCGCTAGTGCCGAGGCCGGTCTGGCCGCGGTAATTGGTTTCCGGATCGAATCCCGAGTAGCCGGTAAAGGTCAGGAGGTTCCGCGCGATGAGCGTGGTGGAAAGGCGCGCGAAGCCGTGGCGGGATGCCCACCCTGGAACGAGCTGCCACGTCACGCCAAGCTCTCGCAATCGGAGAAAGCTCGCGTCCTCCACGAATCCGGCGCTGGCGCGATCGGCGGAGATCGCCCGGCTCTGCTCGTCGAGGTCGGCGCCGGGATCGTACAGGGCCCCGCACACCACGAACTCGCAGCGGCTGTCGGCCGTCCCGTTGATCTGACTGAACCCGCCCCGATAGTCGAGCAGCGCGCTGACAGTCACTCGACGAAACGCGACCGTCGACGTTAGGCCGATCTCGCGTGTTGGCGTGCTCGAACCCAAAAAAACCGAGTCGGGAAGAACATCGACCTCCGCGGGCGTGATGATGCCATTGCCATCGTCGTCGTGCGTGCGAGTGGGGTTGCCCCAGATCCCCGCAACCGGATGTCCTACGACGTTCCGAGACCGTACCCTCGGCACGAGCACGGGCGAGACTCCCTGATCGCGATTTCCCTCGCCACCATCGAAGCGGTTGGCGAGAAATGACATCGTGAGCCGCGCCGACCACTCCACGTCGAGTGATTTGATGATCTCGGCAGACAGTGCAGCGTCGAGCCCCGTCGTGTGCCACGCGCCATTCGGCACGGGCGTGCCGAACAAACAACAGGTGAGCGCATCCGTGGAGCTCTGCCGGTACCAGGTGGCGTCCATCCAGACGCGCTGAAACAACATCGCGTCGAGCCCCACCTCCGCCTCAGCGATTCGTTCAGGAGACACTTCACCGGCGAACGGAAACGATTCGTTCGGAGCGGAGAAGTAGGACCGGAAATCGGCACTGCGCCCCCACGCCCCGCGAAGACGAACACGTGACAGCCAATCCAAGTGCGGGAAGAACGGCTCATCGCCCAAGACCCACGCGGCATCGGCCGACACGAACGTCGCGGGCGCGAACGTCGTCACCGTGAACTCGGGAATGGTGGTCTGGTCACGCCTAACGCCGACGGCAATGAAGCGGCGATCGTCCCAGGCCAGGCGCTCACTGGCTATCAGACCTGTGACTCGAGGTTTCGTGTGGCTGGTCACCAGGGTCGCAGTGATCGGCAAACCGTTGTAGACCACGGCAAGCGAATCGGCCGACCGCCTGGACGCGCGAAGCCACTCGATACCGAGGTTCGTCTCGGTCTTGACCGATCTGGCGAGGTCGAACGACGCGGTGGCGTTGGCGCCGAGTGTTGCGTTGCGATCCCGTGCGTTCGAGCCCTCGACCTGCGTTCCCGCGGGGGATCCCGCGAACGGTGGTACCTCGATTGATCGAGCGTCGTCGCGGCGAACGTCCTCACCGCCAGCGATCGCGCGCGCGCTGAGCCAGCCCTCAGGCCTCCATGTCGCGGTCAGCGCCGCCGTCGCTCGGCCCACCCGCTGATCGGTCGGAACATCCGCCAATGGCGCAAATCCATCAGTTCGATATCCGCGATTGACCGGATCATCGATGGCGTTGCCGGCCAACCCGTTGAAGAGCTTTCCGCCTCCCACGTCACCCAGCGGAAGGGCTGTAAGCGAATGCGTGTACGATGTGTGGAGAGCAAGGTCGAGCGACCGAGCTGGACGTACGTCCGCGTTCAGCCGCAGTGCATAACGGGTAGCATCGTTAGGTTCGAGAACGCCCTGCTCATGGTCGGCAGCCGCGCTGGCGGTATAACCAATTCCGCCGAGGCCACCGGAAAGACTTGTTCCTACCCTGAAGCGTGTCGCCGTTCGGAACGGGCTGGCGTTCTCGAGCGGACTCCAGCTCTGTAGCGGACCGGTTGAACAGGTGCCGAGCGATGCGCCCGCCCGCGTGCAGGTTGGCTCGCCGGTGATGCCGGAGCCCGTCGAGTAGTTGGCGGGATACCCGGTAATGTCCGTCGACAGGCCACCCTCGCCGTAGGTCGACCACGACAGTCGATGGCTTCGCGATGGCGCTCGCGTGGTGACGCGAATGACGCCACCAGCGCCGTTGGTTCCGTACAGCGCGGACGCGGCAGGACCGCGTAGCACCTCGATGCGCGCGATCTGATCGAGCTCGATGTCGTCCAGGCGAGACGGCTGCTGGCCGCCGATCGACAGCCCCAGACCGTTCTGTGTGGCGTCGACGTGGATGCCGTCGAGGATGACGATCGGTTCACGCGTGGCGTAGATCCCGGTCGCGCCGCGCAACCGCACACGCGAGCCGGCACCGACGATTCCGCTCGAGCGCATCACGCTCACTCCGGGAACGCGCGCCTCGAGCAGCTCGGAGAGTGTTCGGGCGTGGGAGGTCGCAATCATCGCCGAATCGATGACGCCAACGGATGCGCCGAGCGAGCGCGGAACCTGCTGGCTCCCGTAGCTCGTGCCCTTTCCGCTCACGAACGGCAGCGCTATCACGTTGCCGACCTGCACCGTGTCCGGGCGCTGCCCCATCCCGGCGCGCGACATCGCGAGGAGCAACACACCAGCGGAAAGCGCAACCGAACGATGCGGAAGGACTCTGACCCCAAACGCATCATTCAAACGCGCGGCGCAAGTCGAGGGAGCCACGTAGCAGCGGTGTGGTGGAACCGAACGGTGGGGTCAGACGATCATCGACCGGTTCGTGAATTGAAAACAAAAAACCTCGGGCGGCCATGGCTGCCCGAGGTTCTGATAGGCCAGCGTGACTGGGTCAGGCCTCGACGAGCTCCGTGCGTTCGATCGACTCCTTCAGCGGTACGCCCTGGTCGGCAGCGATCGCGAGCACCTCGCTCGCCATGAGCACACCGCGGTCAACGAGCGCGCGGGCGATCGCGTCCAGCGCGACCGCGTGCTTGCGGACGATCGACTCGGCGCGCGACGCCTGATTCGCCATCAGTGCGCGCACCGCGGTGTCGATCTCGCCCTGCAGCTGCGCGGACGGTGCGCCGTTGTGTGCCGACGGATCGGCTGACACGAGACCCACCTCTTCGCTCATCCCGAACTCGGCGACCATCCGGCGGGCCACGCTCGTGGCGTGAACGAGGTCGCTGCCTGCGCCCGACGTCACGGCCTCGGGGCCGAGGAACACGAGCTCGGCCGCTCGGCCGCCTAACGCCTTGGCGATGATGCCCTCGAGGTAGCGGCGCGAGTGCAGATGGCGATCGGTGTCGGGCGCGAAGTGTGCGGCGCCGAGCGAGCGGCCGCGAGGCTCGATGGTGACCTTGTGAAGGCGATCTTCCGGGCACGTGATGATGCCGACCACCGCGTGTCCCGCCTCGTGCAGCGCTATCAGGCGACGCTCCTCGTCCGACACGACGACCCCGGCCCTCACGCGGCCGAGCAAAATTTTGTCGCGCGCCTGGTCGAGGTGCGAGCGGGTGATCGCGGCGCTCTCGGCGTGCACGGCAATGATCGCCGCTTCGTTCAGAAGGTTCGCGAGCTCGGCGCCGGAGTAGCCGACGGTGAGCGTCGAGAGCTCCCGCAGATCGACATCGGTGTCGAGCGGACGCTTCGCCGCGTGGACCTTGAGGATCTCGAGGCGATCGGCGGCTGTCGGCATGCCGACTTCGACGACGCGGTCGAAGCGGCCGGGGCGACGCACCGCGGGATCGAGCATGTCTTCACGGTTCGTCGCGGCCATCCACACGATGCCCTCGCTGCCGGCCATGCCGTCCATCTCGACGAGCAGCTGGTTCAGCGTGAGGTCTTCCTCGCTCGTGCGGTTCGGACGACCTCGCTTGCCGCCGATCGAATCGAACTCGTCGATGAAGATGATGCAGCGGCCGTGATGCCGGGCCTTGGAGGCCAGGTCGCGCACGCGCCGCGCACCGACACCGACGTACATCTCGCCGAATTCGGAACCGGACGCTACTAAAACCGGTACGCCTGCTTCGCCCGCCACCGCGCGCGCGAGCAGCGTCTTGCCCGTTCCCGGTGGGCCGACGAGGAGGACGCCGGACGGGCAGCGCGCGCCCATCTTCTTGAAGCGGCTTGGGTCCTTCAGGAACAGGATGACGTCGTGGAGGTCGGCTCGCGCTTCCTTCGCGCCGCCCACATCCGCGAGGGTGAGCTGACGGTCCTCGGCGACCTTCTCGAACTTCTTCCCGCCGCTGACGACGCCGGCGCGGAGTCGCGCAACGAGCATGAGCGTGACGCCGATCAGGACGAACGAGACGACGAACGAAACCGGATCTTCGGGAAGGCGTCCCGGGCCTTCGACTTCGACGCGGGCACCGCGTGCGGACCACCGCTCGAGGTCGCCGAGACCGACGGCGCCCTTCTGGACCTCGGCGCTGACCCTCGTGGTGTTCGCGGAGCCGATATGCCGTGGGCCCGTGAGCTCAGCGACCAGCCGCGTCCCACCGTCTTCGACGGACAACCGTCGAACCTGGTGCGCATCGAGCGCCGTGGCGAGCTCGGAGTATGGGACGCCCGGCACCGGCACGTCGGTCTTGCGGTGTTGCACCGCCTTGAAGACGACGAACGAGACGGCGATCGAAGCGACCGCGACAACGGCGATGGTCCAGCGCGGCGTTCTGCCGAAGCGCTGGCGGAGCGAAGCGAGTACAGCTGAAAAACGGCGCATGCGTGGAGACCGGCGGGCAGGTGTGCTCAATGGCCTCGCGTCACATAGCGAGTCGTGAGCTCATGTCCCGAGACGACGACGCGCAAGGGGCGCCGTCACAACTATGAATGAAGAAGGCGACGAGGAACGTGAAGTTCGCTCGCCACCGAAATGATCCGCGGCACCGGAAGACGGAGCCGGCGCAGAAAAAAAGAAGCGGCCGCGGAACGTCTAAGCGGCCGCCACTCTGTCACCTACTATAGCAGCGCGTACGAGTCGGCGCGAGTCGAACTTCAGTGGGTTTGCGTGGTGGTGTTGGCCGGTGGGTCTACACCGGCGCGATGATCGTTGGCCTTGTGACGTTGGTCACCGTCGACCGACGGAGAGCCGAGTCGATCACTCGTCAGGCACGCGCTCGAGGTCACCAACAAGCAGCAGAGCTCGGCTGGGTATCTGAGCGGCGCCCTCTGCTGTCTCATACGTCGAAAATACGACGAAACGCCACCTCCCTCGTTAGGACACCGGTTTCTTCGCGACGTTCCCCCACCCGTTGTTATCGCGATTCAGATCCACGAGCCGCTTGTCCGGATCGAGCTCGATGCCGGTCAGCTTCTTCCCGACGAACCGGTACCGCCTAACGTAGTGGCTCGTGTTCGTGCTCCACACCTCGGCGGGATAATCGTAGTTCTCCGCGGAGCCGTCGCTGAACGTGAAGCGCGCGTGGATTGGGAGGACGCCGCGGGCGCGGTTGCCGTACATCACCGCCACGTCCATGGTGTCGCCGGTGGTCTTCGTGACGACCGTGTCGATCGCCTGGTCGAAATGCGGGTTCTCGAAGAACCACTCGCGCCAGAACCAGTCGAGCCGACGGCCGCCCACGTCTTCCATCGTGCGGAAGAAATCGGCCGGCGTTGGATGCTTGAATGCCCAACGCCGAGCGTACGTGCGGAACGCGTCGTCGAATGCGGCGGGGCCCATGATCTCCTGGCGCAGGAGCTGGAGTCCCACGCTGGGCTTCACGTACGCCTCGAGCCCAAGAAGCGCCGGGTTGATGCGGTCGGGGTTCACCTCGATCGGGCCGTCGACGTTCTGCTTCATCGCGCCCTCGACGTACTCGCGCTCGCCTAACGCGCGCGCCATCTGATCGCCCTTCTCGGGATACCGCCGCGCCTCGGAAAACGTGTTGATGAAGGTGTTGAAGCCTTCATCCTGCCACATGTGCATGCGCTCGTTCGAGCCCACGATCATCGGGAACCACATGTGCCCGATCTCGTGCGTGACGACGTTGTACAGGTCGTACTTGTCCTTGCTCTTGTTCTCCATCGCGACCATCGGGTACTCCATGCCGCTGATCGGGCCTTCGATCGCCGTGATCTGCGGGTACGGATACTCGAGCCAGCGCTCGGAGTACTCCATGATCGACATGCGCGACATGTCGGCGGCGTCCTTCCACGTGTCGACGGCGCTCGGTCGGTAGTACGCGTACGCCATCTTCCCCTTCCAGCTGGACGCATCCCAGATGAAGTCGGGGCTCGCTGCCCACACGGCGTCGCGGACGTTCTTCGCGTGGAAGCGCCACGTGAGCGTGCCGGATTTCTTCGTTCGCGCGGCGCCGCTCTGGAGCTCGGCGGCTGAGACGATCTGCACGGCGGAGTCGCTCTTGGCGGCCTTCGCGAGACGCGTGATCTGCGTTGGAGTGAGGACCTCGCGCGGGTTCGTCAGCTCACCGGTGCCCGCGACGATGTACCCGGCCGGCACAGTGACCGCGACATTGAAGTCGCCGTACTCGAGGTAGAACTCGCCCTGGCCGAGGTACGGCTCGGTGTTCCAGCCGCGGACGTCGTCGTAAACTGCGACGCGCGGGTACCACTGGGCGAGCTCGTACAGTGCGCCGTCGTGGCCCATGCGGTCGGCGCCATGTTCGGGAATGAGGAAGTGCCAGGCGACGTCTAAGGTGGTCGTCTTCCCTGGCGCGAGTGGCTCGGCCAGGTCGACCTTCATCATCGTGCCTTCAACGCGCGTTTTGAGGCCGGTCCTTGCTGGTGCGCCGGAGCGCGTGGAGATCTGGTCGAAATGCTCCACCATGTCGCCGCCCTCGAATCCGCGGGCGCCGAAGCGGGACTCCTGCGGGAAGATCAGCGAGTTGAGCGACTTGTCCTTGAACGCGTTCTGCTCCATCTGCATCCAGATGAAGCGCAGGGTATCGGGCGAGTTGTTCGTGTAGCGGAGTCGGAGCTTGCCTTCCAGCGTTGTCTTCGCCGTGTCGAGGGTTGCTTCGAGATCGTAGTCGGCGCGGTTCTGCCAGTACTTGGGACCGGGAGCGCCGGAGCCGGTGCGGTAGAGGTTGGGGGAGGGAAGCGTGAGTGGCGCGAACATGGATGTGTCGCCTACGCCGATGCTGTCGAACGCCGGGCGGGTGGCTTGTCCATGCGCGCCGCCAGGCAACGTGAGCGCGGCGGTCGCGAGCAGCACGCCCGCGGCACGAGAGAAAGCCTGCATGAGAGTTCCTAGAAGTCGTTGAGCGTCAGAGCGCACGTAAGCGCTTTGGGGTCATACACGACAAGTGCCAGTTGGGTCGCGTGGCCCGGACAAGTTTGGCGGGCTGCGCCTTAATTCACAGTGACGTTTGTGGCTGGAGTTCGTATCCGGCACACCTTTCCTTCGAACCACCTCGATGACCGCCACCACCGACACCCACACCGGCACCCACGAGCTGAAGCGCGTTCTGCGACTCGGCGATCTCGTGTTGTTCAACGTGGTCGCGGTGCTCGGGCTGCGGTGGGTCGCGACGTCGGCGAAGGCGGGGCCAAGCTCGCTCGTGCTGTGGCTGGCGGCGGCGCTGCTCTTTTTCATTCCGCAGGGCATGGCGGTCATCACGCTGGCGTCGCGGTTTCCGGAAGAGGGCGGCGTGTACGCGTGGACGCGCCGCAGCTACGGCGAGTGGAACGGGTTCCTGTGCGGCTGGTGCTACTGGATCAACAACGTGCTGTACTACCCCAACCTGCTGATCTCGACCGCGGTCATTGCGACGTACGCGATCGGGAAGGGCGGTACCGCGTTAGGCCAGAGCTGGCCGTACGTGCTGTCCGTGTCGCTGGTGGCGCTGTGGCTCGCGGCGGCGCTGAACATCGTGGGCCTCGGGACGGCGAAGTGGCTGCACAACGTCGGCGGCCTGGCCACGTACGTGCCGGGCGTCATGCTCATCCTGCTCGGCGTCGTGGCCTTCGTCACGCATCCGAGCGCGAACGCGATCACGGCCGCGACGACGGTACCGGATGTCACCGACTTCTCGACGCTCAACCTGTGGGCGTCGATCGCGTTCGCGTTCGCGGGGCTCGAGCTGTCGTCGACGATGGGCGAGGAGACGGCGAACCCGAAACGGGACCTCCCGCGCGCGATCGTGATTTCGGCGCCACTCGTTGCCGTGGCGTACGTCCTCGGTACCCTGTCCGTGTTGTGGCTCGTGCCCACGAAGGACATCAACATCGTCTCGGGTTTCTTGCAGGCGATCACTGCGGGCAGTGCGGCGGCGTCGCCGGCGCTCGTGTGGATGGCTCCCGTGGCGGCGATGCTGTACACGCTGAGCAACGTAGCGAGCGTCGGCGCCTGGCTTTCGGGGCCGGCGCGGGTGGCATTCGTGATCGGGCTGGATCGCTACTTTCCGCCAGCGTTCGGGAAGGTGCATCCCAAGTGGCGCACGCCGTACGTCGCGATTCTCGTGCAGGCGGCGCTCGCCACGGTTTTCCTGGGGATCTCCCAGCTGGGGAAGGGCTCGACCGTGGAGCAGGCGTATCTCGTGCTGCTCGACACGCAGCTGCTCGTGTACTTCATCCCGTACATCTATCTGTTCCTTTGTCTCCTGCGGCAGGCGCGGGGGGCGTCGGGGGAAGGGCAGTTGCCTGGCGGTCGGGCGGGGGCGACGCTCGCGGGCGTGGGCGGGCTCGCGATCACGGTGTTCGCGATGGTGGTGGCGTCGATTCCGCCGGCGGATGCGCCGAGCCGGTTCGCGTTCGGCGCGAAGGTGATCGGCGGCGCGGCGGCGTTCGTCGCGCTCGGCGGCGTGATCTACTGGCGCGCACGCGGGAAGCCCCGCGCCTAACGACAGACGCGCGCACGACACGCCAGGCCCGGGCTGTCGGGACGCGCGCACGGCCCGCGCGCCACTGACGCGCCGGCGTGATGCTGGTCGCGGATCACGTTAGGGTCGCCGGCCGTTCCGCGAAAGACTACATGACGTTGGATCGCGACCGACATCTAACCGGTCAGCCAAACGGGCTCGGGTTTGCGAGCAGTCGTTAGGCGCGAGTGTTCGACTCGACGGCCAGTTGGTGATGCGCGTCACGGCGGGTGCATCCCGACGTGCGCACCTTCCGCGCTTCGCACAGCGATCGTTAGGATCGCTCACATCAGCGGCTCGCGCCGGAGTTCCCGCTCCGGTGTCCGCCCGCGACGGCGTGCGCGCCGACGCCACGCCGCCCAGATCCGGGGAGAGGCTTATGCATCCGGCCACTCGCTCCACGTGCTGCCTGCTGTCATTGGCAGCTCTCGCCGCCTGCAGCGACGACAGCACGCTACAGCCCACCGCGCCAATTAAGGGGCCGCCAACAGGCGTGTCCCTCGCCATGGCGCCAGACCCGACTGCCCACACGGCGTCCTCGGGAGGCGCAACGACCGTCGACGACGCGACGAGCGGGGCGTTCTCCCATGTGTCGCCGAACATCGCCGCGGGGTCCGCGGAGTTCAATCTGCACGTAGACGGCGACGAGGAGTTCGAAGACGCCTTCACCGTCAACGACCCCACGTCGACCCACAACGGCCTTGGTCCCGTGTACGACAACGTGTCGTGCGAGGGCTGTCACGCAGGCGACGGTCGAGGACGCCCGCCCGCGCCTAACGAGATCGCCGAATCGTTCCTGATTCGCATCAGCTATCCGGGTCGGGACGCGACGACCGGCGCGCCGAATCCTGTGCCGGGCTACGGCGGCCAGCTGCAAGAGCGGGCGATTCCCGGAGTCGAGCCCGACGCGAGCGTATCCATCGCGTACACGGAAGTCGCGGGCACCTTCGCCGACGGCACACCGTACTCGCTTCGGGTGCCGAGCTACTCGTTCTACGGCAGTTATGAGGCGCTGTCGAAGAAGATGCTGTTCAGCCCGCGGGTGGCGCCGATGAACTTCGGGCTGGGATTGCTCGAGGCCATTCCCGAGGCAACGATTCTCGCGAAAGAAGACCCGAAAGACGCCGACGGCGACGGTATCTCCGGGGCGGCGAATCGAGTATGGGACGCAGCAGCGAACCGGACTGCCATCGGTCGCTTCGGCTGGAAGGCGGGTGTGCCGAACGTCGTCCAGCAGACGGCGGGCGCGTACAACGGCGACATGGGCGTCACATCCCCAATGTTCCCGGCGGAGTCGTGTGAGGGCGATCGACCGGAATGCGCACGGCATGCGCCCGAGGTCACGAGCGACGTCGTGCTCGCGGTCGCGCGCTACATGCAGACGTTAGGCGTCCCGGCTCGCCGCGATCTCGACGACGCCCAGGCGACGCAGGGCGAGGCGATCTTCTATCAGGTCGGATGCGCTGCGTGTCATACGGCGACGGTCACCACGGGAACGCTGGCCGGCGTACCGTCGGTGTCGAACCAGGTGATCCACCCGTATACGGATCTCCTGCTGCACGACATGGGGCCGGACCTGGCAGACAATCGCCCGGACTTCCAGGCGAATGGCCGGGAGTGGCGCACGCCGCCGTTGTGGGGAATCGGTCTCGTTCAAACGGTGAACGGCCACTCGGACTTCCTACACGACGGCCGTGCGCGCGGCCTCCTGGAAGCGGTGCTCTGGCACGGTGGCGAAGCGAAGAAGTCGCGGGACGCCGTGCTCAATCTCCCGGCGAGCGCTCGCGCGGCGCTTATAAGGTTTCTCGAATCGCTGTAGAGGGACGGCGACGGGCGACGGGCGCCCGTCCCCCGTCGCCGATGGCAACGGCTCGTCACGCCATAGGACGGCGGAGCAAGCAAATCTTGACCGGTCGAGCCCCTCTTGCCATCCTTCCAGTCACATGGTTACTGGAAGCCGATGACGAAGCCACCGATCGACCTGCTGCAGGGCACCGTCGACGTCCTCATCCTCCGCACGCTCGCCTGGGAGCCAATGCACGGCTACGGCGTGGCGCGCTTCATCCGCCAGCGCACCGAAGGCGTGCTGACGATCGAGAGCGCCGCGCTCTATCAGGCGCTGCACCGCCTCGAGCGCAAGAAGTGGATCCGGGCCGAGTGGGGACTGTCCGAGAACAATCGCCGGGCGAAGTACTACTCGCTCACCGCGGACGGGCGAAAGCAGCTGCGTGAGGAGGCCGCGACGTGGCGCAGCTACGCCGAAGCGGTCTTCAAGGTACTGGAGCCAGTGTAATGGGCCGGCCGCGTCGCTACCTGCGGTTCCCGTGGCGCTCCTCGCCGCGCCTTCGCGCCGACCTCGACGAGGAGCTGCGGTTCTACTTCGACATGCGCACGCGGGAGCTCGTGGAGCAGGGCATGAGCGACGCCGACGCGCGGCGCGAAGCAGTGCGCGAGTTCGGCGACGTGGAATACACCAAACGCTATTGCCTGGCGGAGGACGCCATGAGCCGTCGAGAGGAGCGCCGCACGGATTACGTCGCGGAGCTGCGGCAGGACATGATGCACAGCTGGCGCACGTTCCGCCGGTCGCCCGGGTTCGCGGTGATCGCGCTGCTGACGCTCGCGTTAGGTATCGGCGCCAACACGGCGATCTTCAGCGTCGTGAACGGCCTCCTCCTGCGCGACCTGCCGTACGGCGAGCCGGACCGGGTCGTGCGGGTGTGGGGCGCGCACAAGGATTCCGGCGTCGATCGGAGCCAGATCTCGGCCGGCGACTTCATCGATCTCCGCACGCGGCAACGCTCGTTCACGGCGTTAGGCGCCTTCGCCTGGGGTGGCGGCACGTACATCGGCACCGGTGACCCCGTCCGCCTGTCCGGCGCACGCGTGGACGCGAACGTGTTCCGGGTACTCGGCGTGCGACCCTACCTCGGACGCACGTTCGCCGCTGGCGAGGACTCGTCGGGCGTCAACCCGACGATCGTGCTCGGCTTCAGCGTCTGGCGCCGGGTCTTCGGGGGCGCCAGCAGCATCGTCGGGAAGACGGTGAACATCAGCGGACGATCGAACACGGTCATTGGCGTGCTGCCGCCCACGTTCTTCTTCCCCACCATGGCAGAGGCCGAGATCTTCACGCCCCTCGACCTCACGCCCGTGCTGCGGGACGTCAACCGCAGCCGGAAGTTCCACAACCTCGGCGCCATCGGGCTGCTTCGCCCCGGTGTGACCGTCGCGCAGGCCGGAGCAGAGTTGAAGGGCATCACGGCGCAACTGGAGCGGGACTTCCCCCAGTCCAACTCCAACATGACGGTCGCCACGGTGGGCATGCGAGACGCCGTCGTCGGCGATACCCGTCCGGCGCTGCTCGTGCTGCTCGGGGCGTCGCTGCTCGTCCTGCTCATCGCCTGTGCGAACGTCGCGGGTATGCTGCTCTCCCGGGCCGTGTCGCGACGCCAGGAGCTCGCCGTCCGTGCCGCGTTAGGTGCCGGCCGGGCCCGGCTCGTGCGACAGATGATGACGGAAAGTCTCATTCTGGCACTGGCCGGTGGCGCGATTGGCCTCGCGGTCGCCCTGTGGGGAACGCATGCGCTGGTCGCGTCGGCCGGGGACCGCTTGCCGGCCGCCAGCCAGGTGACCGCGGATGCCACGGTGCTGCTGACCGCGCTGGCCGTTTCGGTCGCGAGTGGCGTGGTGTTCGGACTCGTGCCTGCGCTCGCAGCCTCGCGCGGCATCCAGCTCGCGCTCAAGGAGTCCGGGCGAGGTACGAGCAGCGGCGTAAGTCGGCATCGGATGCGAACGGCACTCGTCACCGGACAGCTGGCACTGGCTGCCATGCTGCTCGTCGGCGCGGGTCTCCTCGTGCGGAGTCTCGTTGGGCTGCAGAAGCGCGACCTCGGTTACTCGATCGAGTCGACGTTGACGTTCGAGATCTTGCTGGCCGGCGATCGATACGACAGTGGGGCGGCGCAGGACCAGTTCTTCGACGCGCTCTACACGCGACTCGAGGCATTGCCCGGGGTGGTGGCGGTTGGTGGATCGGGAAACATTCCGCTGCGCGGCGGCGCATCGGCGTCGCTCGCGATCGATGGCCGGCCGCAGCCGGAAGGCAGGCTGCCGGAGGTGGGCTATCAGCCCGTGTCCGACAATCTCTTCAAGGCGATGGGCGTGCCCCTCAAGCGCGGCCGCACGTTCGGGCCGCAGGACCGCCAGGACTCACCGCCCGTCGTCATGCTCAGCGAATCGGCAGCGCGCGCGTATTGGCCTAACGGCGACCCGATGGGGGCGCGCGTGCGGCTCGGGCCGAATCCTAACGATCCGTGGATGACGGTCGTCGGGATCGTCGGCGATGTCCGCATGGGTGTGGACGGCGAATCCCGTCCGACCGCCTACGTGTCGGGCCGCCAGGACCACTGGGGTGGCATGGCCGTCGTCATGCGGACGACCACCGAGCCAACGTCGCTGCTGCCCGCGGTGCGCCGTGAGGTGCGTGCGCTCGATCCGACCATTCCGGTGTCCGATGCGTACTCCATGAAGCAGGTGCGGACCCAGGGTCTCACGGATCGTCGTTTGCCGATGCAGCTCATGGCGGCGTTCGCGCTTCTCGCGCTCGTGCTGGCGGCGGTCGGGGTGTATGGTGTGATGGCGTACTCGGTCGCGGCACGCACCCGTGAGATCGGCGTGCGCGTCGCGCTCGGCGCACAACCGCGGAACGTGTTCGGCATGGTCGTACGTCAGGGCATGGGCGCCGCGGCGGCGGGACTCACGCTTGGCCTGTTGGGTGCTGCGGCGTTAGGCCGGGTGTTGACGAGCCTCCTCTACGGCGTGAAGCCGACCGACGTGCTCACGTTCGTGGGCGTGGCGGGGGTGCTCCTCGCCGTGGTGCTCGCGGCGTGCCTCGTGCCGGCGCGGCGTGCGCTGCGCGTGGATCCGTTGGAGGCGTTGAGGAGTGAGTAGATAGCTCGTTTACGGACTTCCCAGGAGTGAGGCAGCCGTGAATGTCGCGGAGATCGATCGCTGACCATGCATCACGAGATGTATGGCCAGCGATTGAGCTCCATGTTTCGCCTGTCATCGCCGGACGTGGCGAGTCCGTAAACGGGCTGCCCTGTAAGAGTTCACGGGTTGGCAGTGGTAAGTCGCTTCGTTTTGAGTGGCACTTTCGCGCGCTTTAGTATGTGCTGGAGTGCTGACCCACCTAACGCGACCCCCACACCGGCCAACGGTCCACGAACGGAGCGCCGAACGTCAGACCGTTATAGCCACCGGTGCCATCGACGTTGGCGGTCATCACCATGATTCCACCACCCGCGACCAGCTCCTCCCACGCGAGCTTCTTCCCGTCAGGCGACCACGACGGCGTGATGCACGGCGCACCATAGCCGGGGCCCGTGAAGTCGAAGACGTTTCCGCTGCCACCGACATCGGCGATGTGAATCCCGCATGACGTCGCGGTCGGATCTGTTTGGAACGCGATCCGCTTGCCGTCAGGCGACCAGGCCGGTGCGGAGGTGTTCGTTAGGGTACCGGTGAAGAGCGGCGTCGTCACCTTGGTCGTCACATCGGTGATGAGAACGCGCCACGCACCATTGGCGGCGCTCACGTAAGCGATGCGCGTGCCATCGGGCGACCACGCGGGAGCCGTCTCCTGCGCGAGGTCATTGGTCGTGAGGCGGAACGGCATTGCCCCATTCGCCAGCATGACCCAGATGTCGTACGAGCCGTTCTTCGTGCTCGCGTACGCGATCTTCGTGCGATCCGGCGACCACGACGGATCGATCTCCTGCGATGGCGAGAACGTGAGCTGCGTGACGCCGCTGCCGTCCGCATTCATCGAGAAGATGTCGTAATTGTTGTTCGCGTTGGCCTTCGTGAACGCGATCTTCACATGATCGCGCGACCAGGTGGGACGATCGCCGTCGGTCGTACGGCGGTCGGGGTGGTATCGGAGCAGGCGGCTGTGACGACGACCGCGGATGCGAGGACTGAGGTGGCGAGGCGGGAGGCCGCGGAGCGCGCACCGCGGGCGGTGCCGGTAATGGAACGCATGGTCTTCTCCAGAGCGCGTTGGCGCTCGACACGTCGGTTGACTGATGGGGCGAACCCCGTGAGGTCGTCCGCTCGCAACTCGGCGCGCGGATCGACGCGCTGCATGATGCGGCACCGAATCACGCCAAAGTCACACGAGAATCACCATGCGTAGGTGCAGTGTGGCGAATGCCTTAGCTGTCGTTGTCGCTGCCGCGAGCCTGTGCGCTCGTGCGTCACATGCTCAGAAGAGCTCGAAGCCGGCAGCGGACATCGTGCTCGTGAACGGTCGCGTCTTCACGGCAGATCCGCGCCGACCGTGGGCTCAGGGTCTGGGCGTTGTGGTCGTCGAGAACCCTACGCACTTCACCGATGGCCCCGACCGGATACATGCGCGGTTCGGCGACGCGCGGTCGGGCTTCTATCAGCCGTTCGCTTCACTCCCGACTGATGGTATTCCGCTCGGGATCGGATCCGACGGCCCGCTCAATCCTTTCCTCAATCTTCAGTGACGCGGGAGTGCTCAGCTCACCAGGCGCCCCAGGAGCCGCGCGACCCACACGCCCGCAGCGATGAGGCCGACGATCAACAGGATTGCGGCCAGAATAACGAGGACCACGATTCCCCGGCTTGCCCCCTTGGTCTTGGACGGCGTCGCGAGGTAGCGCTCGAGCAGATCGACATTGCGGCGGTTCGACTTCATGCCGAAGTCGAACAGATCACCGAGGACGGGAATGACGCCAACGAGGCTGTCGAGCGCGATGTTCCCGAGCATGCGGATGAGGACGGATGCAGGCACACCTTCCTGCGCCGCTACCATAAGGATGTAGCTCGACATGAGTCCGCCAATCATGTCGCCGACGCCAGGAATGAGGCCGATGATCGGGTCGAGCCCGATGCCAACGTTCGTGCCAGGGACACGAATGAGATCATCGAGCAGGCGCGCGAGACGCCGAGCACGAGTCACGCCGCCGCCCTTGCCGAGCGCCGTGCCGGGGGGAGTGGAAACGCGTGTGGTGCGTGACGGGGAAGCCATCGTTATTCGTCTATTCAACTATCAGGCCGTTTGTCATTCCGAGCGCAGCGAGGAATCGCAGTCCTCCCGGTAACGGGGCCGAGCCCTCGGTCGGGACGACCGTCCCCGGCAGTCGCCCGTCGCCCGTCCCCGGCAGTCGTCAGCCGCTCTTGATGCGCCTAACGACCGCATCGTACCGCGGATCCGACCGCAGCGGCGCCAGCAGCGAGTCGGTTTCGATCGCCTCGGCGCTCACCTCCCGACTCGCCCCCGCGCACTCGAGCGCCGCGAGGGCGTTGGCCTTGTCGCCCACCTGTGCGAGTGCGCGCGCCTGCGACAAGCACACGCCGCCGTCATCCGGATGGACGAGCCGGGCGATCTGGAGCGCGTACGCCGCGTGCGCATAACGTTTGGCGTCGAAGAAGTCCCGAGGGACGTAGAACGACATGTGCATGAAGACCCGCTCCAGGGCGCGCCGCGCGGCGATGGCGGCGGTCGAGTCGTCCGTGCGGGCTGCGTCCCGGCGCAGCGCGTCCAGGTCGAGTCGCTTGCGCGCCTGGTCCATCGATGGTGGTGATGGCGCGGCCTTCAGTTCGTTGATGAACGCGACCAGCGCGGTACCAAGCTTCCAGTCTCGCTCGCCGATGGCCGCTTCGACGCCTGCCATACGACGCACGCGTGGGTCCCGCTCGAGCGCGGCCAACCTAACGGCGGCAGCGTTCACGTCCGCGAGCCCGTCGAAGTCGGCACGGACGAGGCGATACTGCCGGGCGGCCGCCGGCGCGTCGCCGGCCGAGTCGACTCGGGCCGCTCTCGCGAGCCACGCTCCGTACAGCGAATCGATCCACGGCTGTTGGCGCGGCTTCAAACCGCGGCGCATTGCCTGGAGCTCGAGCCATTCGACGGCACGGGTCGATAGCTCGGTCGGCGGCCACTGATGTCCGCCGTCGAACCGCTCGACGTGGTGAATCGCGCCAATGGTGTCCAACTCGGCGTCGAATGAACGGAGCTCCTCATAGTTTGGGTCGCGTATGCCGATCGTCCCGAACAGCACGGGCGACGACTTGCCGATGTTCGACTCCATCCACGAGCGCCCTCCGGGAACCGCAGCGCCTGCCCCAACGATGCCGGCAACGGTGCCGGGAAGCTGCGTCGTCATCTGCCAGGCAAACCGTGCCGTGCCGGAAAAGCCGACGAGATAGAAGCGCCGCGAGTCCACGGACAGCGATCGCTGCGCGTCGTCCAGCATGGCGTTCATCGCCTTGTAGTTAGGCTCCGCCGGGCCATCGCTGAGCGTGTTGTACGAGCTGATGGCGATGTAGCCAAGCCGTTCCGCGACTGGCTGAAATCGCTGGAGCGGGACGAGGGCGCGCCCGCGCGGATCGAGCAGGAAGAGGACCGGCCATTGTCGTTCGCGCGTGAAGGACGACGGCAGGTACAGTGCATAACGCTGGGTGGTGTCCGCACGCGCCGTGATACGCTGGATGACACGCCCTGCTGGAAGGGTCGCGTCGATGCGATGCGTCGCGGTGTCCATATGCGCGAGCGCCGAGTCCGACGTCGTCCGCTGCGCCGCGAGCTGCAACGGTGGCGCGAGCAGCATCGCCAGTATCAAGGATGCTCGCGGCCTGAGGACGAAACAGCGATCCGGCATTCGCATGGACTCCGCCTTACGCGATCCCGTCGCGGATAATGTGCACGACGCCCTCGAGCGCGTCCGCGTTAGGGACGGTGCCCTGCGCCAGCCTCGGCGAGCCGCCGCCTCTGCCTCCCGCGGTCGTGAGCACCGGTTTGAGAAGGCGGCCGGCGTCGACGCCGGCGTCATCGGCCGCGGCGACGAGGACCGTTGCCGATGACAGGACCGCGGCGACGAACACCGTCTTCGGCAACGACGCAAAGGCCTGCGCCAATGGACGGATGTCTTCCAGTGAGCCGCCATCCCGACGGAGGACCGCGACGCGCACGCCGGCCGGCGTTGGCGCGGTCATCTCGTAGAGTGCACGGGCCTGGTGCACGGCGAGCTCGCCCTCGAGTCGCTTGCGCGCGGCCATGGTGTCACGAAGCTCGGCACTCTGCGCGGCGACGAGCGCGGGTGCTTCGGCGAGCGATGCCTTGACCGACAGCGCGATGGCGGAGAGCGCCTCGAAATCGGCGCGTGCCTGACGAACGACTCGCGCGCCGCAAAGGAACTCGACGCGCATCTGTTTGCGAATCCGCTCGGTCCCGCGGAGGGTAATCGCCCCGATCTCACCCGTGGCGCGCACGTGGGTGCCGCCGCAGGCGCTGCGATCGAGGTCGGCGATGGTCACGATGCGCAGGGTGCCTTCTCGGGGCGGTGCTTTGCGAAGACCGGTCGCGGTGGCTGCATCCTCGAAGCTCACGTTCACCGGCCGATTCTCCCACACGATAGCGTTCGCCCGTCGTTCGGCTTCGCCTAACTGGGCGGCATCGATCGCACCGACGTCGAGGTCGAGTGACGAGCGATCAACACCGAAGTGGACGGAAGCCGTCTCGTAGCCGAACAGCGTGGCGAACACCGCGGACAGGAGGTGCTGCCCCGTATGCTGCTGCATGTGATCGAAGCGTCGTCGCCAGTCGATCTCACCGCGCACCGCATCGCCGATCTCGTGGCCAGACAGTGGCGCGGCGAGCACGTGCGCGATACGCTCATCCTCGTCGACGACGTCGGCGACCTGCGCCCCGCCTAGCGAGCCGAGGTCGTAAGGTTGGCCGCCTGACGTTGGGTAGAAGGCGGTTCGGTCGAGATACACACGCTGCCCGTCGGCGGAGACCTCAGTGATGCGTCCGTCGAATGCCTTGGCGTAGGCGTCAGTATAGTAGAGTCGGGAGGTCATCTGGCTCGCGCTATGCTCGGGCCGGGTGGCAGTGGGTCGTGCATCACCAGCACGGAGGGATTGCCCATGTCGTATTCGGTGAATGTTCGAGCGGTTGCCTTCCTCGCCGCGACGTCCGCTGCCATGGCGTGCGGCGGCGATCGTCGCACTCCCAAGGTCGACACGTCGGCCGGATCGGTGGGCGTCGACTCGGCGCCCGCGTCTGCCACGCCGACCGCGGTGCTCACCGACGAGAACGTCTTTGCCCTCCTCGATACCGCGTTTTCGGCGATGATTGCCACCGACCAGCTCGCGAAGCGAAAGACGACCGGTGCAGTGAACGACTTCGCGTCCAGGGCCCTGAGCGACAACGAGGCGACGAAACGCGGCATCAAGGCGACGGCCGACGATTTGAATATCGCGCCGGTGCTACCGGACCGGGATGTCATCCGTGATCAGCCGGAAGCGATGCGGGACCTGGAGTCGAGAACCGGGGCCGACTTCAATCGGGCGTATCTGGACCGTGTAATCCAGGTACGAAAGGATCTGATGGATGAGATCGACGACGCGCTCGAGGATGGCGAGGTACGTCAGGAGCCGGTAAGGAAATTCCTGAGCGACGTGCGTGTGAATCTCGACGCCGGTCGGAAGGCGGCGGAGGACCTGCGGTCGAAGCAGGGGTGACCGCTCGAAACAACGACGGCCTCGGACGCTGACGCGTTCCGAGGCCGTTCGCGTTGAGGTTCGTGCGAACTCGGAGGGGGCACTCAGTTCCCCGCGCCGCTGACGAGTCAGTAGCGCGGGAGGATCGACCCGAAGACCGTCGCTACTTCTTCTTCGCGGTCTTCTTCGCGCCGCCGCTGCCGGCGCGCTTCTCGGCCCGCTCGATCTTCCCGAGCCAGGTTTCCGCGGCAGCGAGGGCTTTCTTCTTACTGCCGTGACTCGCGTCGCCGAAGAACGCGCGGTGCTTCGGGCGCCACGTACCGTTCTTGTCACGCGCATAGCCGAAGCGCGCGAAGAAGCCGTGGGTGCGAGTGGTCTCCTGGTCGATCCGGCTGATGCCGGGGCGCTTGGCGCCTGACGCGGCGCGCTTGCGAGTAGTGGTTGCCATGACCCCTAAGATAGTGTCACCTGGCGTCGAATCCAATAGCGGTGCCTAACGGCCTAACGTCCTAACGGGAGAAACACATTTGCGTGCCCGCTCGTCGTTAACCTGCCGTTAAGCTAGGTGCCGATCGACGCGTCGCGCGCGCGGTGGGTCCTTGTCATAACGCGGGTGGCGTCCACAACGTAACCCACCGCCGTTCGCCGGCGGTCGTGGTTTCGCCCAAGTCCCGGCGTCAGGCGGTGTCAGTTAGATGATCCCAATTCCCTTCTTCGGCGGTCAGTCGTCCGGCTCAGCGCTGCTGGTGCTCGTGGCGGCCCTCGTGCCGCCCGTCATCGCGTGGTGGAACGATCAGCGCCTGGTAGCCAAGGCCGACGATCCGGCGCTGCCCGAGCTGCTCTCGAACCGTCGCCGAGTAAACGTTCGTAGTATTGCCATCGCCGCCGCGGTGATGATCGTGGTCGGCGGAGCCGACGCCGCGTGGGGCATCCCACTTCTCCTCGTGCTCCTGATTGCGGCCGCGTATCCACTCCGCACGCGCGTGCTCGGCGAAACGTGGGGATTCGGCGCGTATCTCTGGCGCACCGCGGCTTCCATCGTAGGCGGGTTTGGTTTCTGGATCGCCGTGTCCTATGCGCCGACGATCGTGCGCTGGATCATCGGGAGGCTCGGCACCGAGCGACTCTGGCTCGTCGCGGCGCTCGCGGTGATCCTCGCCGGGCTGCTCTTCGCGTGGGAAGCGTGGTATCCGCGCATCTGGCTCTGGACCCATGCGGGTGAGCCGCTCGCGAGCGCCGAGCTCACGCCGCGGTTCGAGGCAATAGTGCGACGAGCGGGCACGATCGTGCCGTCGGTCTATCGCGTGGGACCCCAAGGTTCGCGGTTCGTGAACGCGGTGGCGCTGCCGTCGGTCCGCCGGCCGTCCGTGGCGCTCGGCAATGCGCTGCTCGATCTCCTCGATCCCGACGAGACGGCCGCGATCTTCGCGCACGAGGTCGCGCACTTCGATCACTTCACGCCGCGGTACGTTCGACGCGCTCAGCTCATGAACCGCGCGCTCATTGTGGCGGGCGTCACGTTGCCGCTGGTGGCGGCGCTCGCGCGCGTGACGTGGGCGCCGTGGATCGGCTGGGTGTGGCCGATCATGGTGCTCGTGGCCGTTGGCCGTCGCGCGGCGAAAAGTCAGCAACACGAAACGGAGAGCGATCTCCGCGCCGCGGCGTTATGCGGCGATCCCGAGGCCCTGGTGCGTGGCCTCGTGAAGCTGCACCTGCACGCGCGGATCCCGCGGCGGTACGACGTGGACATGGAGCGCGTCGCGTCGCATCCCAGCCTGGTTCGTCGCATCCAGGCGATTCGCGCCGGAGGGGCGGCGGCGTTCGAGCAGCTTGGCGCCGCGACCGTCATTCGGTCGACGCGCGAGGGCAGCTGGGTCGTTCTCGAGGACGCGCGCTCGTACTGGCTGGACGGCGTGCCGGAAGGCACCGATGCGCAGCTGCCCGCGCTGCGTGAGGCGTCGTCGAGCTACCGTGCGGTGAATTACCAGGACCTGGCGGAGCTTCGCGTTTCGGCGGCGGGCGACGCCAGGACGATCACGGCACGCACGCGCGCGGGTGATCGGTGGAGCGTCCCGATCGCGGCGGACGGCGTGGCGCGTGTTCAGCGCGCGCTCGACGTTGTCGATCTACGTCTCGGCAGGGCGGGTCCAGCGCCTGCCAGGGCGACGCCGAAAATGATCGCCCTGGCAGCCTTTGTCGTCGCGTCCTTCGGTGGCCAGGTCGGGGTCGTCCTCGTGCCGATTATCATCGCGCTGTGGAAACCGGGTGCGGCGGCCTTGGCGGCGCTGGGCGCAATGAGCGTCGCGCGGGCGGCGATCGGTTCATTCATGGGCACGAGCTGGCTGGACGCGGACCTCGTTCGCGTCGGACTGGCGGCAATGGCGTTGGTGGGGGCGTTCGCCATCTACACCGCATGGCGCATGGTGCGAGCCGGCGAGGCGACCAGGAATTTGCGATTGGCGATGACCGTGCTGGTCGGATTGGCTGCCGTCACCGGCGGAGCCGTGATCGTACAAGCAGTGCAGATGCGGTCGCTGCCGCTTTCGGGCGCTCCGGTGGTAGGCGCTTTCGCTACTGCTCTCTTCGGACTCGGCGCCGGGCTGTTCACGGTGCCAGCGCGGTGGAGTCGGCCGGCCGGGTATGCGGGGCTGGTGGCGGCGTCAGTAGTCACTGCGCTCAGCGTGGACCGTCGCGCACTGGCGCTGCGCCATGCGCTTGCGGAGGTGACTGCACGGGCGACGCCGCGGTCCGAGACACCGCTCGACGGCGAGGCGTATTCACTGCGCGTGTCTCCGGACGGCAGTCATTTTCTCGCGCTGGTCACGGCATACCGGCCCGGCGTGAGAGCACGACCGCACCTGGCGACGGGCAGCGTTGGCGGGCTTCCTCGAGAAGTTGCGGGTGCGGACGCTGAGTTCGTGGATAGTGGCAGGCTCCTCGTTGTCGCGGCGGTGGATCGCGGGGTGGAGCTGCGGCTCGAGAGCGCGGATAGCAGCGGCGTCGTGTGGGCCGACACGCTTGCTGACGCGTCGCTGACGGATCCGCGTCTTATGATCAATCGCGATCAGGGCACCTGGACGGTGCTCGGCGGCGACACGGACAACGATCGCACGGCGGTGTTCACCGGCCGGATTGGTGAGAAGGGTGGTGCGCTGCGGTCGTCGATCCCGGATACGATCCCGATGAGCGGGGAGCCGATCGTGTTCGATGATGGTGCGACGCTGATCGTGCCGACGTATCGCAGCCTCGTGGCCGCGCGGCGTTCGCCGGCGTTGTCGTTATGGACGCTGTCGTTCCTCGGCGTGGATATGCCGGCGATGGAGCTCTGGCGTGTGCATGGAGACAGTGTGCGGTCGCTGACGTCGGTGCGCGGGACGCCGCAGTGTGGCGAGCCAGTCGGCGGCAAGGCGGCGTGTGCGGTCCATCGCCTGAACGCGACGTCGTTCTATGTGGTTGGCGCGAGCGGAACTGTGGAGGAGGTGGCGGAGCTGCCGGTCAGCGAGTTTCGGATGGCGACGGTTGGCCCGGGGCTCCGCGTGGCGTCGTCGACGCTTGATCGCGGGATCGTGGCGATCGACCTTGCCGCCAAGCGCCTCACGCGGATCGACCTGCCGCCTAACGGCCCGTTTGCGGGTGAGGTGCGAGCGGGGCCGGGGTGGGCGGTGACGCTCGAGTATGGGAGGAATCAGAAGTCGGTTGTTAGGGCGTATCGGGTCGAATAGCAGGGAGACGGGAGAACGGCGGCTGGTTGCTGGTTGCTCGTGCTGGCTGCTGGCTGACGCTGGCTGACGAAAACCCTCGGGATGCCTCACGCTGTGTGAATGGCATCCCGAGGGTTCTCCGTTTCCCGTCTCCCGTCTCCCGTCTCCCGTTATCGCATACTCACCGCTTTCGTGCCTAACAAGGCTTTCGCTTCCGCCTGACGCTGATCGAGCTCGGCTCTCAGCGTCTTGTAGCGGTCGATCGCGTCGCGGCCGATCTTCTGGTCGGCTTGCGTGGTCATCGAGTAGAGGTACTGAATATGTGCCTGCAGCTCCGGCTTGCTGTAGCGGACGGCCGGTGTCACGAGCTTTTCGCGGAGCGCGTCGAGGCGGCGGAGTGTGTCGGCGGCGGCGCCGCCGGCGTTCTTGAGGCGCTGGCGGGCCGACTCGACGTTCGCGACGAGCTGGTTCACCTCCGTCACCATATCGCGAACGCGCATGTTGTGCTGGAACTGCTCGCGGAGGTCGGCGATCGTCACACCGTCTTTCGCCTCCCGCGGGTCGATCAGCACGGTGAGCGGTTGCGTTGTGGTCTTCCCGCCGGCGGCGAGTCGGACGGTGTAGCTCCCCGGCACGACGACCGGCCCGCTCCCTCGGCCGCCTCCGCCACTGGGCTCGCGGCTCGGGTCGACCGGTGGGGGGAGCGTCAGGTCCCACGTGAGTCGGTTGAGGCCGGGGGCGTTAGGTAGACGCGCGGTTTCGGCACCATCGCTCGCGAAGCGACGAATCACCGTGCCACTCCCGTCCACGACCTCGAGCGTGATCGGGCCCGTCGTACCGTTAGGCACCCAGTAATCGATCATGGCGCCCGGGGGCGGGTACTGCGGGTCCGCCGGGTTCGACCGGTTGGATTCGACGCCACCGAAGCCAGCGGTGTACCGGAATCGGTACGCGTCTTTCGGTTTGAAGAGATAGGGACC
>JAJKIV010000192.1 GCA_021154285.1 Gemmatimonas sp.
ACCGCGGCGGGGAGGACTACAACGTCTTCGCGAAGCTCAAGCCGGGCGTGGCGGTCGAGAAGGCGCAGGCGGACATGAACGTCCTGTCCGCCCGCATGAAGCGTGACTATCCGCAGAACTACCCGCCTAACGGCGGCCTCACGATCAGCGTCGTCCCGTTGATCAACCAGGTCGTCGGCGACGTCCGGCTCGCCCTGTACGTGCTGCTCGGTGCCGTGGGCCTGGTGCTGCTGATCGCGTGCGGGAACGTGGCGAATCTGCTGCTATCGCGCGGCGCCATCAGACAGAAAGAGATGGCGGTTCGCGCTGCCGTCGGAGCGAGCCGCGGGCGGATCGTCCGGCAGCTCCTCACGGAGGCCGTCCTGCTCGCGGCGTTAGGCGGCGTGCTCGGCCTCGCGCTCGCGGTCGGTGTGGTGAAGGGGCTGAGCGCGTTCGGCCCCGCCAACATCCCGCGGCTTGGCGAGATCGGGATCGACGGCCGAGTGCTGGCGTTCACGTTCATCATGGCGCTCGCCACGGGCGTCGTGTTTGGCCTCGTGCCGGCGCTCCGTGCTTCCAGCCTCGACCTGAACGACGTGCTGCGGGAAGGTGGTCGAGGGGGTGTGGGAACGAGCGCGTTCGGCCTGGGGCATCAGCAGCTGCGCAAGTTCCTCATCGCCGGGGAGATCGCGCTGTCGCTGGTCCTGCTCATTGGGGCAGGGCTTCTGGTGCGCAGCTATGAGCGAATCACGAGCGCCAACCCCGGCTTCGATCCTGCGAATGTGTTGTCGTTCCGCGTGGCGCTTCCCGGCTTCAAGTACAAGACCCCGGAGGCCGTCATCGCGTTCTACAAGCAGCTCGAGGATCGCATCGCCGCACTGCCCGGCGTGCAGCACGTGGGGTCGAACTATCTGCTGCCGCTGAGCTCAGTGGCGTTAGGCTGGGAGCCCATTACCGTGGACGGATACGTACCCAAGGCGGCGGGCGAGGATCTCATCATCGCGAGCAGCGGCTACGTGAGCCCGGACTACTTTCGCGCGATGGGCATTCCGCTGCTCAAGGGCAGGTTCTTCGACGACCGCGACGTGCGCGATGCGCCAGACGCGGCGATCGTGGACGACCAGCTGGCGGAGCGGTTCTGGCCGGGGCAGGATCCGATCGGAAAGCGCATGCGGCGCGGCGACTCCGGCCCGTGGCGGACGGTGGTCGGGCTCGTTGCCGACACGAAGCAGTATGCGGTGGACGGCGAGCCACCGATCACGGCGTTCTATCCGAATCGGCAGCTCGGGGTCGGGACGCGGTACATCGTCGTCAAAACGAAATCCGACCCGCGAAGCCTCATCACCGCTGTGACGCGGGAAGTCCAGGCGCTCGACGCCGACCTGCCGGTGTACGACGTGGCGACCATGGACGAGCGCCTCGCCGATTCATTCGCGCGGCGACGCTTCTCGATGTTCCTGCTCGGAGTGTTCGCGGCGTGCGCGTCGCTGCTCGCGGCGATCGGCATTTACGGGGTGGTGAGCTTCTGGGTCAGCCAGCGCACGCGCGAGCTCGGGATTCGGGCAGCGCTCGGAGCCCGGCAATCCGACATCATGCGACTGGTGATCCGGCAGGCGGTGGTGCTCGTCGGGATAGGTATTGCGGTCGGACTGGTAGCGGCGTTAGGGCTGACACGCGTGCTGGCGAGCTTGTTGTTCGGCGTGAGCGCGACGGACGCGGTGACATACGTGTTGCTGGCGGTATTGCTCGGTGTGGTCGCGCTCGTTGCGAGCTACGTTCCGGCGAGGCGGGCAGCTGGTGTGCCGCCTATCGTGGCGCTGCGTCACGACTGAGCTTACCGGCAGACGCCTCAGACGAAGGGGCGCTCAGCGTTAGGATCGAGCGGATGCAACGGACCCATGTGTCGCTTGCGCGGCCGTGTACGTCTAATGGGTATGACTTCACGAACTTTCAACTCCGCATCGGGCAGGACTATCGCGTTTCTCGGGTCGAGCACGTCGAGCCGCCGGAAGCTCGAGCCGACCGCATCGTTCAACAAATCAACGCGATCCTCTCCCGCGAGATAGGCTGGGGCTACTAGCTACTCGGGCTGCAACACGGTAATCGGATCCGTCCGGGACGCCACGCGCGCCGGCAAATAGCTCGCTGCCGCCACGACTAGCAGCAACGCTGGCCCGACCACCGCGAACACGAGTGGATCATGCGCGGAGACGTCGAAGAGCTGGCCCCGCAGGAATCGCGTCAGCAGCGCGGCGAGGACGAGCCCCACGACGATCCCGCGTACCGCCAGCGCCACCGATTCGCGAACCACCATCGCGAGCACCGAGCCAGGGCTCGCGCCGATCGCCATGCGAAGCCCGAGCTCGCGCCGCCGCTGGACCACCGACTGCGCCACGAGTCCGTACACGCCGACGGCGGCGAGCCCGAGGGAGAACACGGCAAATACCACGAGCAGGAGAGCCGCGAACCGACGCTGCCCGACCGACGCGCTCACGACATCGTTCATTGTCTGCGTGTGGTACACCGGTTGATCCGGGTCGATCTCTTGAATGGCCTTGATGACAGCCGGGCCTAACGTCGCCGGATCCTGACGCGTGCGAAGGACCACCGCCATCGTTACGGGCGGCACTTGCAGCATCGGTACATAAAGCTCACTCGTGGGCGGCTCGTCGATCGACGTCAGACGCGCATCGCGGAGCACACCGACGATCGTCATCCACGGTGCCGGACTGTCCACCGGACCGCGCTTGATGCGCTGGCCGATCGGGTCCGCTTTCCCGAACAGGCGCTCGGCCATCGTTTCACTGATGACGGCCACCGGGAGCGTGCCGGCCCGGTCCTGATCCGTAAAGGAACGGCCGCGAACGAGCGGCATACTCATCGTCGCGAAATAGCCGGAGCTGACGGAGCGGAAGCTTGCGCGCGGCAGATCCGTCACCGCGAGCTGAGGGCGGCCGTCGACCGACACCGGCGTCTCGAGACTGGCGTCGCGCAGCGGGATCGTGCGAGATGCGCCGACTCGTTCCACGCCGGGGATGGTTGCGACGCGCTGGACGATCTGATCGAAGAATCGGGCGCGTGGTTCTGCCTGCACGTACTTGCCCCGTGTTCGATCGTTAGGCAGCGAAACCGACACCTCTGCCAGGGCGAGCTGATCCGGCTGGAAGCCGAGCGATACCTGCTGCAGCGACCAGAAGCTCCGCGCGACGAGTCCGGCACCGGCAAGAAGCACCACCGACAGCGCGAGCTCGATCGTGATGAGTGCACCCCGCGCTCGGCGACTCGACGGGCCGCTCGTCGACCCCCTGCCACCGGACTTCATGA
Organism: Gemmatimonas sp.; assembly: GCA_021154285.1. Classification (GTDB taxonomy): domain Bacteria; phylum Gemmatimonadota; class Gemmatimonadetes; order Gemmatimonadales; family Gemmatimonadaceae; genus JAJKIV01. Next base: position 3,304 of record JAJKIV010000192.1, read on the forward strand.
CATCGGCCAACTGCGTTCGCGCGCCCGCGAGCGCCGGCAGCGCCCCGACCAGCAGTCCGGTCACAACGGTTGCAGCAAGCGCGAACGCGAGCACGCGCCAGTCCACGGCGATATCGTCGCGTCGCGGCAACGTCTCGGGAGCCAGCGCTCGCGCGGTCTCCACGCCGGCGACGGCCAGCAGCACGCCCAGGGTGCCAGCGAAAGCGGCGAGCATCAGATGCTCGACGAGCAGCGCCCGCGCGAGTCGGCCAGGTACGGCACCTAACGCCGCACGCACCGCGATCTCGGAACGGCGGGCGGCGCCACGTGCGACGGCGAGGCTCGACACGTTGGTGCAGGCTATCAGGAGCACGAAGCCAACGGCGCCCAGGAGCAGGCGCAACGATTGGCCGCTGTTGCCGATCATGACCGGTTCGATCTCGCGAAGAGCGATATGCCACGCGCCAGTCTTGCCGCCCACGGCGTAGTCGTTGGGATACGTCGCGACGAGGTCGTTGTTGATGCGATCGAAGTCTCGCTGAGCTGCGGCGGCGGCAACACCCGGCTTGAGTCGCGCGATGACATCACCGAAGCGAGCACCACGCGGCGGCGTTGTCGGCCATGGAGCGCCAACGAATCCGGCGGGAAGCCAGATCTCGATCGGGGCGCCTGGTGTCACCGCGGGATGCTTGAATCCCGGCGGCATGACCCCGATGATCACGTAATCATCGTCATCGAGCCGCATCTTCTTCCCGATCGCGTCCCGCGTCCCGCCGAACGCGCGTTGCCAGAGGCCGTAGCTCAGAATCGCGGTCTCGTGAAAGCCCGGCCGAGCATCCGACGGCAACGACGTCCGTCCGATGAACGGCTTCACCCCGAGCATCGTGAAGAAGTTATCGGTGACGGCAGCCGCATCGGCGCGGTCAGGCCGGTCGCCACCCGTGACGTTCGCGTTGAACGTCTGCGTGAACGCGAGGTCTGCGATCGTCGTGGACATCCGCTTGTAATCGAAGAACTCCGCCGGTCCGACCTGCCCGATCTCGCCGTTAGGCGGCAGGTTGCCGATCGTTACGAGCTCGCCAGGCTTCGCGTAGGGGAGCGGCTTGAGTAGCACCGCGTTCACGACGCTGAACACCGTCGTGTTGAGGGCGACGCCGAGGGCGAGCGTCAGCGTCGTGATCGTCGTGAACGTTCGGTGCCTGAGAAGCGCTCGCACGCCAAGTCGTGCGTCGCGGCCGAGCTGCTCGATGAGGTAGCGCATGCGCGAATGTCGCGGCACTATCGGGCCGAACGAAAGCTTCCGGGGACGACCCGCTCGTGCGGCGGGGTAGCCCGCGGTGGGGAGAGCCGTTTGCGGCCGCTAGCGAGCCAGCTCGCCGATCACGCGATCGAGCGCGCCGACCAGAAGATCCGCATCCTCGACGTTGAATGGCATCGGCGGACGGATCTTCACCACGTTGTGATATGGGCCGTCGGTGCCGAGGAGGATCCCCATTTCGCGAAGTCGGTTCGCGACGTATGACGCCTCCGCCCCCGCCGGCTCGAGCGTCGTGCGATCCCGCACGAGCTCGACGCCGAGGAACAGCCCCGAGCCGCGCACGTCTCCTACGATCGAATGACGGTCCACGAACGGCCGAAGCCCTGCCAGCATCCGTTGGCCGACGTCGAGGGCGTGAGACTGCAGTTGCTCGTCGCGAAGCACATCCAGCACCGCGAGACCGACGGCACATGACACCGTGTTCCCGCCGAACGTGCTGAAGAACTCCATGCCATTGTCGAACGATGCGGCGATCTCGCTCGTGGTGACGACGGCCCCAATCGGATGCCCGTTGCAGAGCGGCTTGCCCATGACGACGATGTCGGGGACGACACCTTGGTCCTCGAAGGCCCAGAAGCTCGTACCCATCCGTCCGAGTCCGGTCTGCACTTCGTCGGCGATGGTCATGCCGCCGGCCGCGCGCACATGCGCGTACACCTCGGCCAGGTAGCCTGGCGGAAACACGATCTGCCCGCCGACACTCGGACACGTCTCGGCGATGAACCCGGCGATGCCGCGGCCGCTCTCGCGCAGGCGGTCTATCGCGGTCGAGACATGGCGGGCATACATGACACCAGCGTTAGGCTCGGCGGCCTTGTACGCGCCGCGGTACACATCGGGAATCGGGACCGTGTGAACCCACTCGGGTGCGCCGGCGCCGCCCGGGCCCGCGTGCTTGTAGGGGCTCAGGTCTATCAGACCCGTGGTGTTACCGTGATACGCGGCCTCGAGCACGATCATGTCGCGTCGTCGCGTATACGATCGAGTCAGCCGGAGCGCCAGCTCGTTCGCCTCGCTCGCGGAGTTCACGAGAAAGCAGACCGACAACGGTGACGGGAACGTTGCCGTTAGGCGCTCCGCGTACTCGTTGACGAGGTCACTCAGGTACCGCGTGTTCGTGTTGAGCAGCGCCATCTGTCGGTGCGCGGCGGCGACCACGCGTGGGTGGGCGTGACCGACGTGCGGCACGTTGTTGTACGCATCGATGTATCGTCGGCCGACGTCATCGAACAGGTATTGACGCCAGCCCCGCACGGCCTTGAGCGGTTCGCGATAGGCGATGCTCAGATTGTGTCCGAAAAGTCGGTGGCGCGTCGCGAGCGTCTCAGCCTTGTCAGGCGCTCCGGGTGGGAACCGCTCCGCGGGAATGCCGACCACGAGGTTCGGGTCGGGACAGATGCTGCGCCACGCAGCGCGCTGGCTCGGGCGCACGACGCCCGGAACGTCGGTGCCCAGGCCGAGCAGGTCGGTGAAAAGCTGAAGATGGAGGTGCGGCGTCCAGCCTCCATTCTCGTCCGCAGCGCCTAACGCGGCGAACGGCTCGCCGCGCTCGATGACTCGTCCGGCTGCCACCCCGGCCAGCGACGCGCGGCTCAGATGTCCGTAGAGCGAGAAGAACTCGGTCCCGTCATCCGTGGCGTGTCGCAGGATGATGACTCCACCGTAGTCGAGCGACGCCGGATTGTACGCGAACGCCTGAACGGTCCCGCGCAGCGGTGCATAGACTGGCGTTCCCGCGTCGCAGAAGATGTCGAGCCCGAGGTGGGTGGTTCGACGTTCATCGAGCGGGCTCTCCGCGCCGGCGAAGAGCGGCGAGCTATAGAGCAGTCGCGGCTCATCGTACTGACCGATCGCGACGCGCACGCCGGCCTCGCGCATGGCGGCGTCGACGCGTGCCGTGATGAGCGGCTCCGAGTTCTCGCGTGGGTCCGCGCTGACGAGCGGACTCGTAACGCCCAAGTCGAGCACGAGGATAG
>JAJKIV010000193.1 GCA_021154285.1 Gemmatimonas sp.
AACCACAACCTCCACGGCTTCGATCTTCCTTTCCTCGATCGTCGCTCGCGCAAGCTTGGCGTGCCGCTCGTGTTCTCTCGCACCGGGCAATCGGGCCTTCGACAGCGCGCCGCGCGACGCGGGCTGGCGAACACCGCCGGTGACGGACGCCGCGTCAGGTACGTCGCCCCGGGCCGGGAGCTGATCGACACGATGGATGCCGTGATCCGCTACGACTTCTCGACTCGGTCGCTGCCCGGTCACGGCCTCAAGGCGGTCGCGAAGCATCTGGGCTTCGCGTCACCGGATCGGGAGTACATCAAGGGCAGTCAGGTGTGGCCAACGTACCGCCGTGACCCCGACCGCGTCAGGCGTTACGCAACGGACGATGTCATCGAGGTCGCACACCTTTCGCGCGTGCTGGGTGGTGCGGCATTCGCGCTCGCGCAGATGGCGCCGCGGCGGTACGAGCGACTGGCGGATGCCGGTGCAGCGACGGGCGTGATTGACCCGCTGCTCGTGCGCGCCTATGTACGATCGGGGACGGCGCTGCCCAAGCATCAGGAGGACGACGGCACACCGCACAGCGGCGCGGCGCTGCACCTGTTCGCGTCGGGTGTCGCGCACCGCGTGGTGAAGGTGGACGTCGCAAGCCTGTACCCGTCACTCATGCGCGCCTATCGAATTGGGCCGGCACGCGACAAGCTCGGTGCGCTCCTCGCGCTCGTGGATGGCTTGGTCGAACGCCGGCTCAAAGCGAAGGCGGACGCCCGCGCAGCGCCGGCGGGATCGGCCGAGCGGCACACGAACGAGGCGATGTCGGCGGCGATGAAGATCGTGGTCAACTCCGCCTATGGATATCTCGCCGCGGGTGGTGACCTCACGCGGTTCGCGGACGTGCACGCGGCCAACGAGGTGACGCGTCGCGGCAGAGAGACGCTCGATCTCATCTGTCGGTCGCTGGCAGCGCGCGGTGTGACGCTCGTCGAGGCCGACACGGATGGTGTGTACTTCGCCGTCCCCGACGCGTGGAGCGAGGCAGATGAGCGGCGCGTGGTTGGTGAGGTGGCGGCGCTGTTGCCGACACTCGTGCAGCTCGAGCTCGAGGGGCGTTATGCAGCCATGCTCTCGCACGAGCCGAAGAACTACGCGCTGCTTGGCTACGACGGCACACTGTTGCTGCGGGGTGTAGCGTTCCGGTCGAGCCGTGCGGAGCCGTTCGGCGAGGCCTTCCTGCGCAAAGCGATCGGCAGGCTGCTCGTCAATGACGTCGCGGGCGTGCACGACGCGTACATGGCGGCGGTTGATGCGCTGCGTCGACGCGATGTGCCGACGCGCGAGCTGTCGTCGCGAGTGCGTCTCACGAAATCGCCCGCGCGCTATCTCGAGTCACGCGAGAAGCGGCGGGAGCTTTCGTACGAAGCGCTGCTCGCCAACGGTGTGACGGAATGGAGCGTCGGCGATCGGATCCGTGTGTATCGTCGCAAGGCGGGTGAGGCGGGGCTCGTCGACTTCGACGAGCGGGAGGGAGAGGCTGACCCGCGCGACTATGACGCGGAGTACTACGTGCGGCAGTTGCGCGAGACGTTCGCGGCGCGGCTGGCGCGCGCGTTCACGCCGGCGGATTTCGACGCGGTGTTCGCGGACCCGGATCAGGCCTCGCTCTTCCCGCCACACTTCGAATCGATGCGTCCGATCCTTACGAAGCTAGGGCCTTAGCTACGGGACGCATTGCGTGCCGCTAGCCGACGCGCATGACCAAGCGATAACATTGCGTCATGACTTCCGACCTGCGTGACCAGCTGCAGCTTACCCTGGGTGCGAGCTACACGCTCGAGCGCGAGCTGGGCGGCGGCGGAATGTCGCGGGTGTTCGTCGCGGAGGACACCGCGCTCGGACGGTCCGTCGTGGTGAAGGTGCTGCCACCGGACATGGCCTCCGGCGTATCGATCGAGCGGTTCAAGCGGGAGATCAGCCTCGCAGCGCGTCTGCAGCACCCCCACATCGTGCCGTTGCTGTCGGCGGGTGAGACCGGCGGGCTGCCGTACCTCACGATGCCCCTCGTCGAGGGAGAATCGTTGCGCGCGCGTCTGGCGCGCGGCCAGGAGATTCCAGTCAAGGAGGCCGTGCATCTCCTTCGCGAAGTGGCGTCCGCGCTCGCGTACGCGCATCGCAAAGGCGTCATCCATCGCGACATCAAGCCGGAGAACGTTCTCATCACGGAACAGCACGCGATGGTTACGGACTTCGGTGTAGCGAAGGCGATCAGCGCCGCGACACAAGCCGACGCCGACGGTCTGACCGCGGTAGGCGTCGCGCTTGGTACGCCCGCGTACATGGCACCCGAACAGGTTGCGGGCGACCCGGGCGCCGATCACCGCGCCGACATTTACGCCTTCGGCGTGATTGCCTATGAGCTGCTCGCGGGCCGTGCGCCGTTTGCAGGGCGGACCGCGCAGGCGCTGATGGCCGCTCACGTCATCGAGACACCGGAGGCGATCGGCAATCATCGCGTCGGTATTCCTGCCGAACTGCGCGCACTCGTTATGCGCTGCCTCGAGAAAAGCCCCGACAATCGCCCGCAAAGCGCGGAGGACATTCTGCGCAAGCTCGACGACGTGCCGGCGGCGCACCGCGAGCAGAAGGATGCCCGTCCGTCTGTGGCTGTGTTACCGATGGTGAATACCAGCGGTGACCCGGAAAATGAGCACTTTAGTGACGGGCTGACCGATGAGCTCATTGGCGTCTTCAGTAAGGTCGAGGGCATCACCGTAACCGGTCGGACCTCGACGTTCGCGCTCAAAGGCAAGGGACTGAGCATCCGCGCGATCGCCGACCTGCTGCACGTCGAACATGTCCTCGAAGGAAGCGTCCGGCGCGCTGGAGACCGGCTCAAGGTGCGCGTGCAACTGGTGAACCCGGACGGGAGCGTGATCTGGTCGGAAAGTTACGACCGACGCCTCGAAGACGTGTTTGCCGTGCAGGAGGAGATCGCGCAGGCAGTCGTACGGACGCTCGAAGTGAAGCTCGTAGGTACGCGTGGCCCGCTCGTGCGTCCGGCCACGAAGGACCTGACCGCGTACGATCTCTTTCTGAAGGGTCGCTATGTTCGTCGCGGAATGGCGCCCGACCAGATGCGACTGGCGATCCGCTACTTCGAGCAGGCCGTCGCGCGAGACCCGTCCTACGCCCGCGCCTACGCGTGGCTGTCGGACACGCACTGGCTTCAGATAGTGCTGGCAAGCAGACCAACGAGCGAAGAAGTACCGCGCGCCCGTGAGTACGCCACTGCCGCGCTCGCGCTCGACAGCTCGCTTGCGGAGGCCCACTGGGCCATGGGCCAACTCCTCGCTGGTTTCGACTGGGACCATCCTGCGGCGGAGCGCGCGTTCAAGCGTGCGGTCCTGTTGGATCCGGGGTTCGAGGAAGCCCGGCATCTGTACGGCATTTTCCTTTTTCACTGGGGTCGGATTGAAGAGGCCGAGGCTCAGCTCACTCGGACCCTCGAGATCGATCCGTTGCTGGCGGCCGCGCATCACACGTTCGGACGGCTGCATCTCAGCATGCGACGACCCGACCAGGCCATCGCGCATCTTCGCGAGGCGTTGACGCTCGAACCGATGTTCTCGCTCGTGCACTCGCAACTCGGGCACGCGTACCTGCAGAAGGGAATGTCAGCGGAGGCGATCACCGAATTCGAAGCGGGAGCTCGAATCGGTTCGCCGAGTGACAAGGCGCATCTCGCCTACGGCTACGCCGTTGTCGGGCGCCACACCGACGCGATGGCAATTCTCGCGTACCTCACGTCACCCGGAAATCATCCTCCGCCGTTCCACATGGCGCTCGCGTACGTCGGTCTTGGCGATCAGCCGGAGGCGTTCCGGTGGCTCGACCGGGCGCGCGAGGTGCACGACCCCTGGCTGATCACGCTCAATATCGACCGGGCGTTTGATGGTTTGCGCGTGGACCCGCAGTTCGGCAACATCGTACGGACCATGGGGCTGGTGCCGTAGGAACCACGAACGCTGATCGCCGCAGCGGTTCGATTGCTAGGCGAGTGCATAACGAATGAACCTCCGCAGATCGAACCCACGACCGCCTAACGCCTTGTCGGGCTCCCACTTCGGCCACAGGTTCCAGAACGAGTTGCGGTCGTCCAGCATCATGCCGGCGAACGTCTCGGCGACGATTGTCCCGCCGACGTCGCCGAGCTTCGGCGTGTCGATCTTATGGTCGCCATCGGCCGTGTGTACCGCCTCGGCCTCCGGCTTCGTCCGGTAGCCGTGCGCCGCCTCGGCGAGCACGTACGTCCAGAGCGGACAATTCCCCTCGAACCTCGCGGAGATCTTGGTGATCGGCGGGATGTCCGCGGCGTCGTCGGCCGCGCTGCCGATCAGGATCTCCTCGTCGCGCAGCGGCTCGACCCCCATGGTCCTGGCAATGGATTGCCCGTTAGGCAACCGCATCCGCCACCCACGCACCAGATTGCGGGCGGCGAGTGACGTGAACGGGCCAGGATTGGGCCCGGTCACGCTCAGCGGCAGGTTCGATAGCGGGTCGACGAGCGAGGGGTCGATCTTGTACGCGAGCTGCGTGCGCGCCGACCGCGCATCGGCCGCGTCGTCCTCGAGCCCTGCCGGCCGCTTCTCGATGTCGATGAAGCGCGCCCAGTCGATCGCCCATTGCGGATTCATCGCGCGAAAGCCACGGAGGTCGTCGACGGGTCGGGCACATCCCGGGGGGAGCGTGGAGAGCGGAAAGATCGGGATCGGCGCGACGCGGTCGTTGAGGCGATACCCCGGCCGCACCATCGAGTGGCCGAACCGATACGCGGCCACCGCGAACTCGAGCGGCATGAAGGCCGAGGTTTTCGGCCGGTAGAAGCGCAGGTTGGGTGGCCGATCGACGACGTTTCCGTGGTTACGCGAGGCGAACAGGTGCGGCAGCACGCTTTCCAGTACTCGAGACGACACCACTCGGCGCAGAAAGTCGTGTGTGACGACCCACTGGTAGTGGAACCGCACCTGCTGCTGCACCTGCTCGAACGTCAGGAGGGGGTTCTCACGGCGGAAGTTGTTGTGAAACCGCAGCACGAGCCCCTGCAGCTGGGAGACGATGGCGTTCTCGTCGTTGCGGGGATCGCCGATCATCGCCCGCTCGTTCGCCGCGCGCGCGAGATCCTGGGCTTTCCCTATCGACTGGCCTAACGCTTCCCCGCTCAGCGGCAAGCCGAGCAGCAGATCCTTGTCCGCGCTGTACAAGTACGGCTGGTCGTCGGGGCCCCGGCCGTACACGGAGTCCAGATCGAGCCGCGGCGTCCGGAAGTCGACGAGCGCGTCGGGATCGTTCTGCCGCATCAAGCTGCTGCTCGGGTCGAACGTGATGTCGTGGTCGACGAACTGTCCGAGGTAGGTATAGGCGGCCGGGATCCCGCTCTCCTCGTCGTCCGCGCCGTCCTTTGGGCAGTCCGCCTCGTGGATCATAGCGGCGGCGACCGTTTCGAGCAGCTGCTCCGTCTCGGTGTCGTTCGCGCCGAAGTCCGCGGGCGCGAGGGCGCGAAAGATTCGGCCGAACCGGCCCTCGAAGAGCCGGCTCCGAGTGTCCATGGCGATCCCGCGGGGCGGGATACCGTGCGGGCGAAGCAGTGGCGGCTTGGTGACCGCCCGGTTGGGGATTTCGAGACCCATGGCAGCACTTCCTGCGAATACGGAGACGCTATGGTAGGCCCGAACTCCTCAACGAGCAATGCCGTGAGCCTAACGCCTTACTCCTGTGCCAGAGCTCGCTTGGCGTGCGGTGATGCGCGTCACAAACGCGCGCGCCTAACGCTGCGGAGTCTGCCCAGCGAGGAATCGCCCGATCGTCTCGTT
>JAJKIV010000194.1 GCA_021154285.1 Gemmatimonas sp.
ATTGCTCGGCACACGTATATCGTTGTGTTGACTTGACTTAGGCAATAGCTGCCGATGACGGGCGCGTGCCGCGCGGTACGACATTTCGCGTTGTCACGAAATCTCGCGGAGTGTACCTTGCGGCCCATGATGCTTCGCGCCCGACACCTCCTGTTCGCCTGGCTCACCTACGGAGCCCTGCAGCTCGCGCTGCTCGGGATCCCGGGTGCGACCCGGCAGCTGACTGTCGGCAGTCGCGACTCACGCACGCCGACCGCCACGCAGTCGATCACGTTCGGCAAGCGACTGCTCGCTGCCGACGTCTCCGACCGCCGCGCGACCACGCCGTTCGTACCATCGGCGTACGCTCGTCTCGACCTCCCGAGAATCGTCGGCGTCAGCGACGTCGCGACGCCTCCTCGTCAGGCGCCAGCCTTTGCGCCTGCCGCTCTCCCGCCCGCCCGCGCACCACCCGCGCTCGCGTAGGCCTCCAGCGCCGTTAGGCGCGCCTGAACAATCCGACGCCGGTCAACCGCTGAGCCGCTCGCATCCCGCGACGCGGCCTGACCGGCGCGTGGACTCAAGTGCGGGAGAACCATCCACATGAAATCCATCAAGTGGCGAGTGATCGTCATCCTCGCCTTCGTGGCCACGAGCGTGCTCGCGCTCGTGCCACGTTCCGAAAAACAACGACTGTACAACGCGCAGACGGGGCAGGTGCGCGACAGCACGATTCGTCGAGTGCCCATCAAGCTTGGCCTCGATCTCCGGGGGGGCGTGCATCTCGCGCTCGAGGTCGATGAGTCGCGCGGCGTGGTGTCCGATTGCTCCGAAGCGATCCGCCGCGCCGAACGTGTCGTGCGCACGCGCATCGACGAGTTCGGAACGACCGAGCCGGTCGTGCAGGTTGCGGGGAACTGTCGGCTCATCGTCGAGCTCGCGGGTGAGACGGACCCGGCCCGAGCGCGGTCGATCGTCGAGCGTACGGCGTTCCTCGAGTTTCGCCTCACCGATACGCGAGACCAATTTCGACTGGCGCTGCCGGCGATCGACGCGGCGTTGCAGCGGGCGGGCGTCACCAGCAGTGGAGGCCGAGTCGCGACGAGCGCCACCGCTGGCGAGCCGTCGTCAGATAAGGCGATCACGGATCTTCTGACGTCGCGCGCCGACTCCTCGGACTCTCTCTCGGCCGGACCCGCCGCCGCGGCCGGCGGCACGTTCTCGCGGCTGCTGATTCAGGGCCGTATGCCGGGTGAGTTTCTCGTCACCGAAGAAAACGTTGCCGATGTCGACCGGCTGCTGGCACGCCCCGAGCTCCAACTGCTCGTGCCGCGCGGGTTGGAGCTGCGCTGGGGTACCCCCATCGCGCGGGGCGGCCTAACAGCACGCCCTCTCTACGCCGTGCAGTCGCGGGCGATCATTACCGGTGAAGAGCTGCAGAAGGCCGTCGCGGGACGCGACCCGATGACGAACGCCTCGGAAGTCCAGTTCGAGCTGACCAAGGGCGGTGGCAATAGGCTCAGTGATGCGACTGGTCGGAACATCGGTAATTATCTGGCGATCCTACTCGACGGACGCGTCCAGGGCGAGCCCGCCGTCATCCGCGACCGCATCGGATCGAATGGCCGTATCGAGCTCGCCGGCAAGTCGCTCGAGGAAGCGAACGACCTGGCGCTCGTGCTGCGGGCAGGCGCGCTGCCGGTGCCGCTCCACGTCGTCGACCAGCGCACGATCGGCGCGTCGTTAGGTAGCGACTCCATCGCCGAAGGTGTACGAGCATCGGTGCTCGCCGTCGGGTTCGTGCTGCTCGTCATGGGCGTGTACTACGGGCTTTCCGGGCTACTGGCCGTCGGCGCGCTCGGGCTCTACGTGCTCTACTGCCTGGGCGGGCTCGCTGCCTTCGGTTTCACACTCACACTGCCAGGGCTCGCCGGATTTGCCCTGTCGATCGGCATGGCCGTGGACGCCAACGTGCTGATCTTCGAGCGCATGCGTGAGGAGCTCGACGCCGGGCGCTCCGTGAGACGCGCCATCGACGAAGGGTTCCGACACGCCATGAGTGCGATCATCGATTCGAACGTCACGACCGCGCTCACGGCGATGATTCTCTACGTCGTCGGGACGGAATCCGTGCAGGGCTTCGCGCTCACTCTGCTCGTTGGCCTGGTCGCCTCGATGGTGACGGCCGTGTTCGTGACGCGGACCTTCTTCCTCATCTGGGTGAAGCGTCGGCCGACGATGACGACGCTCAAGCATTTCACGATCCGGCTGTTCGCGAACGCGCGCTACGATTTCATCAAGGTGCGGCGCTGGGCGTACGGGATCACCGCGGCGATCATCGTTCCGGGCATGATCATGCTCGCCGTGAAGGGCATCACGTACAGCATCGAGTTCACCGGCGGCACGATGATGCAGGTGCGGACCGCCGAGGTGGTGGAGATGAATCGTCTCCGCACGGCGCTCGAGCGCGGCGGTGTGGCAAAAGCCGAGATCCAGTCGTTCGGCTCGCCGCGCGACTTCGTCATTCGCGCGCGGCTCGACGCGAGCGGCGCGAGTCCGAAGCAAACCGAAGCCGTCGCAGCCGCGGCGAGCAAAGCGCTCGATTCGGAGCTCGGCGCCGGGGCCTACACCATGGTTCGCTACGAGGGCGTGAGCCCCAAGGTCGGCGGTGAGCTCCAGCAGAAGGCGTTCATTGCCATCCTGTTCAGCTTCGTCACGACACTCGTTTACCTCGCGTTCCGGTTCGAGTGGCGGTTCGGGCTCGCGGCGGTCATCGCCACGGCGCACGACGTGATCGCGACCATTGCGTTCATCCGGTATCTCGACCTCGAGGTCAGCCTCGTCGTTGTTGCGGGCGTACTCACTGTGCTCGGCTACTCGCTGAACGACACGATCGTGATCTTCGATCGCGTTCGGGAGAATCTGAAAGCGCGCGGGAACCGCTCACTGGCGACGATCCTCAACCTGTCGATCAACGAGACGTTGCCACGGACGATTCTGACGGGCGGCACAACCCTCGCGACCGCGCTCTTTCTCTCGTTCTTCGCCGGCGAAGTCATCAAGCCGTTCGCTCTCGTGATGACGTTCGGTATCATTGTCGGAACGTTCTCGTCGATCTTCGTGGCGTCGCCGGTCCTGCTCTGGATCTCGCAGCGATGGAGCACGCCCGCACCCGCGCGTTCCCAGTCTCCGCCAGTCGCCCCGCGGATCGGCGACCAGGGGTCCGCTGTCCCAACGACATAAGGGTCGCCCATGCACGACGCTCACGAATTCCTGCGGACGCTCGCTGTCGTGCTGTGCGTGGCGGCGGTCACGACCGTCGTCTTTCAGCGTCTCCGCCAGCCGGTAGTCTTCGGCTACCTGCTGGCGGGGATGATCGTCGGCCCGCACATCCCGATCCCGCTCGTGGCCGACGAGGCGATCGTGGAAACGCTGTCCGAGCTCGGCGTCATCCTGCTGCTCTTCTCGTTAGGTCTCGAGTTCAGCCTCCGCAAGCTGCTCAGTGTCGGCCCAAGGGCAGGGCTCGTCGCGGTCGCCGAGACCAGCGGGATGGTCTGGATCGGTTACGTGCTGGGACAACTCCTCGGCTGGACGACGCTGGAGAGCGTGTTCGCCGGCGCCGTCTTCGCGATCTCCAGTACGACGATCATCGCGAAGGCGTTCGAGGAGCAGCGCGTGAAGGGGCGATTCACCGAGATCGTCTTCGGCGTTCTCATCATCGAAGACCTCATCGGCATCTTCCTCATCGCGATCCTCACCGCGGTCGCGACCGGCACGGCGGTGTCGGCCTCGAGCCTCGCGGTTACCGGAGCTCGGCTCGCGACATTCCTCGCCGGGCTCATCGGCGTCGGCCTCCTGGTCGTGCCGCGGACGATCCGCGCGGTCGTTCGCATGAACCGCCCCGAGACCACGCTGGTGGCGAGCATTGGCATCTGTTTCGCCGCCGCACTGCTCGCGTTGTCGTTCGGATACTCCGTGGCGCTTGGCGCCTTCATCGCGGGCTCGCTTGTCGCCGAATCGGGCGAGGAGAAGGTCGTTGAACATCTGGTGCAGCCGGTACGGGACGTGTTCGCCGCCATCTTCTTCGTGTCCGTCGGGGTTCTCATCGACCCGGCGATTGTCGTGCAACACTGGGGTGCGGTGCTCGCGTTCTCGGTCGCGGTCATCCTCGGCAAGCTGGTGTTCGTGACGATCAGCTCGTTCCTCACCGGTTACACCCCGCGGACATCGGTGCAGGCCGCCATGAGCCTGGCGCAGATCGGCGAGTTCTCGTTCATCATCGCGGGTGTCGGTCTCTCGTCAGGCGCCACACGCGAATTCCTGTACCCGGTCGCCGTGTCCGTCTCGGCGATCACGACGCTGACGACCCCGTGGCTGATCCGGGCGGCGGGGCCGGTCGCAGAGTGGGTGGATCGCAAGCTGCCACCCCCGCTGCAGACGTTCGTGTCGCTATACGGGTCGTGGATCGAGCGGATGCGTCGCTCGGGCGGGGGCGCGCCGGAGCTGTCCACGACTCGCCGACTCGTTAGGCTCCTCCTCCTCGACGCCATTCTCATCATTGCCATCGTGATTGGCGCATCGCTGGAGGCTGGCCGTTCCGCCGCGCTGATCCACGACTCGACCGGACTCTCGGAACGGCTCGCGCGGGCCGTCGTGCCGACCGCCGCCGCGATCATCGGGCTTCCGCTGCTCATCGGCCTCACGCGAACGGCGCGCCAGCTCGGCGTCGAGCTCGCGCGGAAGGCGATTCCCGCGCCGAAGGTTGGCGACGTCGACGTTGGCGCTGCTCCGCGCCGGGCGCTGGTCGTCACGTTGCAGCTCGCGATCCTCGCGTTCATCGCCATCCCGATCGTCGCGGTCACGCTGCCGTTCCTGCCATCGTATCGCTACGCTCTCGCTCCGCTCGCGTTCGTTGCTATTCCGGCCGTGGCGTTCTGGCGAAGTGCGATGAATCTCCAGGGCCACGCGAAAGCGGGCGCGGAGATCATCGCGATGAAGATCGGGAGCGGGATGGCCGACGCTCCTTCCGACGGCGACGATCCGTTTGCGACAGATATGGAACGCGTACGAATGGCCCTTCCCGGGCTTGGCGATCCGGTGTCAGTGCGCATCCACGAGTCGAGCCCGGCGTCAGACCTGACACTGGCCCAGTTGAATCTTCGTGGCGTGACGGGGGCGACGGTGCTCGCCATCCTGCGCGATGGCGAGCAGGTGCTGGTGCCGTCGGGCCACGACCGCGTGCGGCGCGGCGACGTGCTTGCGGTCGCGGGCTCCGAGGAATCCGTGGCAGCAGCCCGTGAGCTGCTGACTGGAGTCGGAGCATGAATGGCTCGTCGACACCGGTCCGCATCGCGGCGCGAGCCTGGCGTCACGATCCAGACAGCGGCGTAAACGGCGAGACCTGACGCGGATTTCGAACGTCGATTGCGCCGATGTTCGCGGATTTGCTCCGCGCGCAGTGACGCCTCCGACGGCAAGTCGGGTCTCATCCTTTTCTTGTTCAACTGCTTCGGGAAGTCAAAGCGTCCCGAGGTCGTTGAACAAAAACCATGAGAGACCGTCAGCTGCCATGCTGGTGGCGAACGCCCGGCGGGGTTGGCATGATACCCCGTCGGGCTTTCGCCATCCGCCTACCGCCATGTCCTGGAGTTCTTCGTTCTTCGTCGGCGTTCTCACTGGTATCGTCGGTCTGATCGTCGGCAGTCTGGCGGCCGGTCTCGCCGCGAGCTGGTATCGCGTGCCGAGCTTCGAGGCTCAATCCGCCGCGTTCGTCGTCAGCCTCGCGATCGTCACCGGGTTCGTTGGATTCCTGATCGGCATCACGGCGTGTCGGGTGATGCCGCATCCCGCGTTTCTCAAGGCACTCGGCAGCGCCAACGGAATCCTGGTCGGTCTCGTCGCCGTGGTCGTAGTCGTTGCTCGACTCCTTGCCGACGTTCCGCCGACCATCGACGGGGAGCAGCTAATGCTCGCGGTGGAGATTCGTTGGCCTGCGGACCACAGAGAATCGCCCGCGGCGTTGCCGGGAGAGCCCGCGTTGGAGCTCGGGAGCATAACGCGAATGTCGCATACGCAGCGCGCGACGTCTCGGGGACCACTCTGGACCTCCGACGCACACCTGGTCGACGGACGCTGGGTCGCACCGGGAGCGGTGGAGATCTTCACGACCCGAGGTCGCCTCAGCATCGTCGCGATGCTCGACTCGGCCAACAGTCACGGATTTCTGATCCCGCTGTACGGCGCGCCCCGGAAAAAGGACATGCAGTGGACCGAATGGTATCCGCATGCGCGTCCGGGCAGCCCGCCTCTCGCCGACGGGTTCCAGTACCGGTATCGCGTACAGAAACGCAACGAGCCGGTTCGCACCGAGACAGTCGGCCCGTTCGAGGTGCAGACGATCGCGAGCTACTTCTTCAACGAGACCGTCGATGGCAAAACGGTGCTTGCGACGATGGGCCGGTTCAGGATCAAGCATCGTAGCCAGGCGGTCGTGGTAGACGCGAAGCGCGAGGAGTCGAACGCGGATATGGATCGTGTCGAAAGTGCCGATGGCGTCGCCGTGATCGGAGGCCCGCAACCGGCGCTGCTCGCACATTTCGTCGACCACGCGGGACAGGGTCCTTGTTACGTGCTGTCGGACGAGTCCACGCAGCTCCACGCCGCGTATGTCCCCCACTGTTCGTTCGCAGGCGGTTCCATCCTGACGTCCGATAGCGGCGCGTTCCGAAACGGTGAGCGCACGGTTCCGCGCGGACGCATCAACTACATCGCTCTTGCTACACCCGCTTTGTATCAGACCGGTGGGAGCGTGCTCGATACGCGGAATCTCACAGTCCATACCTACAGGTATCCCGATAACTTCTCGCTCTTTCCGTCGTATGCGCCGTTAGGCATCTCACCTGACGAGCGCAGCTTCGTGCGCATCGGCAGTGACAACAACAACGACAGGTTTCCGTCGCTGGCCGTCGCGGACTTCGTCGGCAACCGGACCTACCTGCTTCCGCTGGACGAGCGCATGCGATATCCCACGCTCGAGTCCATCGATCCGGCGTGGGTCGCGCATCACTTCGAGTGGCGGAAGGGGAACGACGGCACCGACTCACTGGTGGAGCGGAAAGGGTTCGTTCCACTTCCCTACCACACCCGGAATGCCGGCACGAGCGGCTACTGGCTCGAGCCGGCTCGCGGTGACTCGCTGCGCGATGCGGTGATCGAGTTCCTTGTCAATGAGTTCAAGGGCGAGCGCGTCCCGGTGGGCCAGTATACGTATTACTACCCGGTGAAGATCGACGGCGAGATCATCAACGTGGCGTACGGCGAGACAGGCCACTATGTCTCCTTGTCGTTGCCCGACAGTGTAAAGGACACGAAGCTGCTCGATGCGGTCGCAAAGCGCCTCGACGCTGAGCTGGCAACGGGGAAGTACGACTCTCTCTTCGGTAGATGATCTTCAACAAGGACGTCGAAACGATGCCGCGCCCGGCGCTGCGCGAGCTCCAACTCGAGCGACTTCGCTGGAGCGTGCAGTGGGCGTACGATCGAGTCCCGTTCCACAAGCGGCGCCTCGACGCCGCCGGTGCCACGCCGGAACGAATTCGTTCGCTCGACGATCTGCGGCGTCTGCCGTTCATGGTGAAGTCCGACCTGCGCGAGCATTACCCCGATGGTCTTTTTGCCGTCCCGCGCTCGGAGATCGTCCGCATCCACGCGTCGAGCGGCACGAAGGGAAAGGCGACCATCGTCGGGTACACGCGCGAGGACATCGAGACGTGGGCCGAAGTGTGCGCACGGTCGCTCGCCTGCGGCGGGGCGCATCCGGACAGCGTCATCCACGTTGCCTACGGTTACGGGCTCTTCACCGGCGGGCTTGGGCTTCACTACGGCGCGGAACGACTGGGCGCGCTCACGGTTCCGGCCTCCGGCGGAAACACACCCCGCCAGATAACGCTCATACAGGACCTCGGCGCGACGGTGCTGTGCTGTACTCCGAGCTACGCGCTCAACGTCGCCGAGACGATGCGTGATCGTGGGATCGAGCGAAGTACGCTCGCGCTCGAGGTGGGCGTGTTCGGCGCGGAGCCGTGGACGGTCGGCATGCGCGAGGAAATCGAGCGCGCGTTAGGCCTCGTCGCGCTCGACATCTACGGGTTGAGTGAAGTGATGGGACCGGGCGTTTCCATGGAATCGGTCGAGGACCGTGACGGGCTGTTCATCTGGGAAGATCACTTCTATCCGGAGGTCATCGATCCTTCGTCGGGTGAGGTGCTGCCGTACGGCGAAGAGGGCGAGCTCGTGTTCACGACGCTCACGAAGCGAGCGTTCCCCGTCCTTCGGTATCGCACCGGCGATCTGTGCACGCTCTTCGCCGAGCCCACGAGAAGCGGCCGGACGATGGTGCGCATGACGAAAGTGAAGGGTCGGACGGATGACATGTTGATCGTCCGTGGCGTGAACGTCTTTCCGAGCGAGATCGAACGCGTCGTGCTCGAGCAGCGCGAGCTCGCGCCGCACTATCAGATCCTGCTCTCACGCGACGGCGCGCTGGACCGGCTCGCGGTGCACGTCGAGGTCGTGGTGGAGGTCTGGGAGTCGTTAGGGTCTACCGTCGATTCCGACGAAGGCCGACGGCTGGCCGGCAGGTTGCGGAGCGAGCTGGCGAATACCCTCTCGCTGAGTGCGGATGTTCAGCTTGGCGGTCCCGGGACCATCCCGCGCAGCGAGGGCAAGGCCGTCCGTGTCGTCGACCGCCGGTAGCGCCGTGACGTCGCAGCTCCTGGTCGAGATGCCGGCACAGAGCGCCGCGCGCCTCCTCACGCTGTCGCTGCTCGAGCAGCTGCCGCAGTACGCCGCGGCGCTGGCGTCGGCGGACCCGCGACAGGCGTCGCGCCACGCTGCAGGGTTCAGGTCGATCGTGCGCCGACTCCGCGCGAGCATGGCACTGTACCATGATGCCCTGGGCGACGGCGTCCCGCGCAAGGCACGCCGTCGCCTGCGCATACTGGGCGATGCGGCCGAGCGGCTGTACCGCGCCGATGTCCAGCTGGCGTGGTGCGCGCGCCACACGCCGGAGCCTGGGCATGTCGCAGGCGTTGGCGTGCTGGGCGATGGTGCCCGCGCGAGCATCTGGCTGTGCGATCGAGTCGTGCGTCGCCGCGAGCGCGCACTCCGCATGCTCGTGCGCGTCCAGAGCGATACGCGGCCGCTGCGGCGGATCGCGAAACGACTCGGCGTCTACACGACCGCGGTCAGGCTGGACGCCGTCACGACACAACACTCGTTCGCCCGACTGACGAGCGACCGCCTCACGGCGGTCGCTGCTTCGTTAGGCAGCGCGATGCAGGCGGTGCGTGCCACCGGCTCGGAGACTGGCGTCCGAAGCGCGCTGCGATCGAGTGAGCGTCTCGCGTACCTGCTCGACCCGCTCCGGGCATATGCCGACGTCGAGGAGCCGATTGAACGCCTGGGTCAGCTTCGCAGCCCACTCGAGCGCCTGGATCAGGCGACGATCGTCGCCCGCGCGATCGTGCGTGGTGGTCGCCGAGTAGCGGCGGCGCACGCCGGCGATGTGTTGGCGTCGCTGGTCTGGCCCAGGCCCGACGCGCCGCCTAACGCAATCGCGACGACCAACGGCCATGCGCCCGTCGCGCCCGCCGACGTGCACCGCGGCCTGCTCGTGCTGGCCGAGGCGCTGCACGACGAGGTCGCGCTTGCGTTGCAGGGCCTCGAGGCGTCGTGGCCGCTGGCCGGAGTCGACCAACTTACCGGCGACATCGTCGCGATCGCGACGCGACTTCGATCCGGGGGTCGATGATGGCGTTAGGCACGATCGGCGGTTGACCCGTCCGTCACGACTCGCACCGGCGGCAGACCCACGATCTCGTAGGTCCCCGAAGCCAGACCAAGCCCCGCCTCATCGAATGCGGCCAGGATGTCTCGGCTTATTTGATCCTTCAGGCCGCGGACACCCGTCTCCTCCGCGACGAACCGCAAGGTGAGCTCGAGCCAGTTATCGGTCAGGCGCCAATAGACGCGAGGCTCCAACTCGGTCGACGCCTTCAGCGGATAACGACGGAGCAGGTCGGCGCGGGCCGGTCCGCCGAGCTCCTCGATCCGCTTGGTGTGACGTCGGGCCGACTCGAGGAGGATCTGCTCCGCCCGAGCACGATCTGCGTTGTAGGCGATCGGGATGCGAATCTCATCCCAGAGATACGGGAACTCACGCGTGTAGTTGTAGACAGGCGAATCGAAGATCTTGTCGTTCGTGACGCGGACGATGCGACCGGTGTACTGGCGTGCATTGACCCATTGAGCGGGAGGGTCGGACTGCGCCGGCGGAGGCTGCCCCATCTCCATGACCGTCGTCTGCATGAAGCCCAGGGCGATGACGTCGCCGCGGACGCCGGCCATGACGATGCGGTCGCCCACGGTGAAGACGCGACCGCGCAAAATGATGAGGTAGGCGGCGAATGCCGTGATCACTCGCTGCAGGGCGATGGCAACCCCGGCCGCCACGAGGCCGAGCGCGCCCGAGAGCTGCTTCGGTGTCTCGAACCAGATCGAGATGACGCCGACGACGAGGATCGCCGCCGTGAGGAGGGCGAGGCTCTGCCGCACCCAGAAATGCCAGCGCGCGGTGTGCTCTTCTGATTGGCCATGCCGGAGCAGTGCTCGCGATACGAGCCGGACGAGCACCAGGATGACGATGAGCGCAACCGTGAGCGCAAGCTTCCGTGCGGTCGCCTCCGTCAGCCCAATGAGATGGATGCCGAAGACGCGGACGTCATCGGACTGAGCCGCGAGGATTGCACCGAGAAGATCGAGTGACATGCACGACGACCGGGGTGCAGCATTCGGTCCATGAACGACCAACGCCTGCCTCATCTCGCTGAGACTTTCCGGACACCTGACCCGCTCGCCTCCGGATGCAACCCGCCATAGACTGAAAAAGCCCTTCAATCCCGGAGGCTGACCCGTGGGCTCCCGTCTTCTTTTCGTGGCTGCCGTGGCGGTGCCGAGTGCGCTCGCGGCCCAGGCGAAGCCGGCCGACTCGCCGTCGGTCGCGCAGTTCGACCCCAAAGAGTGGGAGGTGCCATTCGGCGCCGACACTCGGCCTCGTGATCCATACGCCGACGCCGAAGGACGCGTGTGGTTCGTCGGACAGAACGGCAACTACATCGCGTACTTCGACAACAAGACCGGGAACTTCAAGCGGTTCGAGATCGACGCGGGCACGAACCCGCACAACCTGGTGGTCGAGAAGGGCATGGTGTGGTTCACGGGAAACCGGAACAACCGGCTCGTGAAGCTGGATCCGGCGACCGGGAAGTTGACGACCTATATGATCCCGGATGCCAGCGTGCGCGACCCGCACACGATGACGTTCGACCCGAAATCGGGCATCGCCTGGTTTACGGCGCAGGGAGCGGGGACCGTCGGCCGCTTCGATCCGACGACGGGGAAGTTCAGGCTCTGGAAGACCGGTGATGGGAGCAGGCCGTACGGCATCGTGCTCGACTCACGTGGCCAACCGTGGTTCGACCTGTTCGGCACGAACAAGATCGGGACGGTCGACCTCAAGTCGCTCCAGTTCAGGGCGTTCACGCTGCCTAACGACTCGACGCGTCCGCGCCGGATCGCCATCACGTCCGATGATCAGATCTACTACGGCGATTACACGCGCGGCTTCCTCGGCCACCTCGATCCGAAGACCGGGAAGACGGAGGAGTGGCGGCTCCCGCTCGGTGGCCGCGCGCTTCCGTACGCGATGACGACGGACGACAAGGACAACATCTGGGTCGCGCAGAACGGCTACTCCGATACGCCGTCGACGCTCGTCGCGTTCGACCCGAAGACGAGGAAGTTCGTGGCGGATGTCCCGGTGGGCAAAAAGGCTCCGAACACGATTCGGCACATGACATTCGACAAGGCCACGCGACAGATCTGGTTCGGCACCGATCAGGGTGCGATCGGCAAGATTGCGGTGCCGCGTGCGGCGTTCGTGCCCTGAGAGTGGTTGCCAGCCCTGAGGAGGCCGCCCCCACAGAAACACGAAGGGCCCACGCCTCGAAAGCGTGGGCCCTTCCCGTCCTGGCACTGGGTGTGCGAGGAGCGTTAGGCAGCGTGCCGGGCACGCGCCGGCTCGGAGCTCGGCAGTGGCATCGGCGTCGTGGAGACGAGGCCCTTCCGTCGCCCGATCAAGCCGTCGAGCGAGAAATCACCAGCACCCGTGAGCATGAGCGTCGCGCTCATGGCGAACAGCGCGAGCACGAACTCTGCGCCCTGGGGCAGGAAAAACCCATTCTTTCCGTGCACCAGCATGATCGCGCCGAGCATGTCGAACGCGAGCCCGAGCGACGCGAGGCGAGTCAGCAGCCCGAGCACGAGCGCGATACCGCCGAAGAACTCGAGCAGGGCGATGAACGGGCCCATCACGCCCGCCGCCGGGACTCCCATCTGCGCGAAAGCGCCCGAGACGCCAGCGAACCCGAAGACGAACAGCTTCTGTGCACCGTGGGCTATGAACGTCGCACCGGCAATCACGCGCAGCACGGTCAGCGCGACGTTTGCCTGGCGATTGGTGAGCGGTTGAAAGAGCGACATGGCGAATTCCTCCGTTGAGTCCAGCTACCCACTGAGTCGTGCAAGAATTGGCGTACGGTCGATAGTTGTTGTAACAGCTATATACATGTTAAAACATTGAATGTTGAAACGCAATAGCTGATTGTTGGCGAATCTGGTTCCGACGTATGGCCAAGGACCGTAATGACTTACGGTCGTCGCGCCGCCGGACCGAGCTTGGGCGGACGCTTACCGCGTCGGATGGCCCCGGCAACCGGGATGTATCCGAGCTCCCGCCCCTCGCGAGCACTGCGAAGCAACAGCCCGCCTCGGCTCATATCACCACGGCCTACGAAATCGCTCGGGAAGAGGAGGCGTTCGCCGAACACATCGAGCAGAGCGTCGACGTACTTCCCGGTCGCGATGCTGCCGAGAAGCACGACGCCGGCGTCGCTCGGCAGGTTCGCTGCGGCGGCGTTCGCATCGCGTCGGAGCGGGGCGAGGTAGCGCTCGTCTCCGCTGGAGATGTCGACCTGGCAGAATTGCTCGAGGTCGTCGCGTCGGAGTCGCGTTTCCGGAGGAACGAGTCCGCGATCGGTGGTGATGACGAGGATTGGCGGTACGCCGTCGGCGGCCGACGCAAACTCGCGGGCGTACGTGAGCTTGCCGCGAAAATAGAGCTTGCTCAGGAAGCTGAAGACTTCGCCGATCTCGGCTCCGTCCGGTTCCCGCAGCCTAACGGCAAGGGAGAACGTGGCGCGCGGGTTGAGCAGCATCTTCGCCCGCCGGCCATCGGATCGCGCGGGAGACAACAAAAACACAGACACGATTTCACGATAGTGCAATCCACGTGCGAAAGAGCGCAACAGAACAGGTAATTGCGCCTTTACGGCTCGTTAGGGCAGAGCGTGCGAGGGGGAGGCGCCGTCGCGGGCGCGCGGGAGACCTCGAAGAACTGAACCGTCGGCGGCGTGGTCGGCGCCAGGGTGATGGACACACGGAGCGCGCCGTGGTCGCACGGCATCGTCCACTGTCCTCGCAGGCCATTCTCCACGACGTCGAAGCCCGTTCCCGCCTGACACGGGCCCACCGCTGCCCGCAGCTTCTCGATCTCGGCCTTGCGCCGGTCGCGAGAGCGATCCAGGAAGAGATTCACGGCCGCGAGGCTGTCGGCGAGCTTGTCGTTCCACTGCATAACGAGTCGCGAGACCGCCTCACGACGCGCCGTCAGCACCGCGGCCGGCTGCGGCACGCGAGGCACGAGGCCGCCGGTCTTGAGCATGATACCGAACGCGTCGGACGCCGGACCGGCCCAGTTCGTATACGTGCGGTTCCCGAACGCGATGATGCCGACGCCGTACTCGGGCAGCCACCGCATAAGCGAGCCGAAGCCCGGCAGCCCGCCCGAGTGCGCGACGATGTGCGCGAAGTTGCAATCGCCCGAGATGCCGAGGCCGTATGCGTAACCACCGCTGTAGAGCTGCAGCGCACCGTTAGCCCCTCGCGTGACCGTCGCGGGACGCGGGCGCTGGACCTGCTGCATCTCACGCATCGACGATCGCTTCACCGGACCGGTCTCCGGCCCATCGTGCGGCGGCCAGGCGCTCAGGTACATCCCGACGTAGACGCCGAGGTCGCGTGCGGAGGTCAACATGCCGCCCATTGACCCGAACGCGCCGTCCGGCAACTGGGGCTCGAGCTTCCACTGCTCGTCCTCCCACCGGTAGCCCTGCGCAAGCCGCGCGGCAGGGACGGTGCGCGGCTCGAGCGTGGTGGACGTCATGCCTAACGGGCGCAGGATCGTCTGCTGAATGTACTGTCGGTACGGCATCCCCGACGCCTTCGTCACGATCCGCCCGAGAATGGCGAATCCGTAGTTCGAGTACTCGTATGCCACGCCTGGCGCGTTCGAGAACGGGATGCCGGCGCGCATCATCTTCGACATCTCCTCGTCGGTGACCGCGAGCTGCTGATCGCCCCACGGGTTGTCCTCGGGGAAGCCGGTCGCGTGCGACATGAGAAGACGAATCGTCAGGCGCGGCGAGTCGCTCGTGGGATACGTGAGGCCAGCGAGCTCGGGGACCCATTTTTCGGCGAGGTCGTCGAGCGACAGCTTGCCTTCGTCGCGGAGCTCGAGGATCGCGAGCGCGGTGAAGCTCTTGGTCATCGACGCGATGCGGAACACGGTGCCGCTGTCGACCGGCGCCTTCGACGCGACGTCGCGGTAGCCGGTGACGCCGACGTGCGCGAGTTTCCCGTCGATGATGATCCCCCACACCGCCCCGGGTATGTGCTGCCGCTCGGCGTATTCCTTGAACACGCGGTCGATGTCGCCGAAGCTCGACGTGAGCTTGGTAACGCGGTCGGGGTCAGTGAACCGGGCCGGCGGGACGCCCGCGGATTTCACCGGGGCCTGTGCGGTGAGTGCGGCGCTCCAGGTGAGCGTGGTGGCTGCAACGAGGGGTACAAACGCCTTCATCATGTTGTCATCTCGAGCGAGGCGGGGAA
>JAJKIV010000195.1 GCA_021154285.1 Gemmatimonas sp.
CGAGATTCCGCACCGCGCGCGACGCCTTCTCCTTCATCTCCGCGTGCACAGAGTCCACGTTCCGCAGCTCGACCGTCGAGGAGCTCGTGGCCTTCTTGGTGCAGCCGTACTCGAGACCAGGAAGACCCTTCAGATCGTTCTGAAAGCGATCGTCGCCGGAGACGAAGATGAGCGGTACGCCCACGCGGCCCCACGAGTAGGCGACGATCTCGCTCTCGGTGATCGACTTCCCGTTGATCAGCATGTCCATGCCGAGTGTGATCGTGTGCGAGGCGAAGCCTCGGCTCCCCGTCTTCGCGTGCATCGCGACCGCTACTACCGCGTCGTACGTGTTAGGCGCGGTGAGGTCGACGTACGGATCGAATGCCTTGTCGCGGAACACCTGCTTCGCGCGCTGATCCAGGAGGTCACGCCGAACGTCCGGGTCGGGATTCCCGCTGCCGTGCGCGTCCACGACGTCGACCTGCGTCGCACCACCAGCGAAGAGTCCATCGATCACCGCGTTGAGATCCGCGGCGAGCATTTTCTGGCCTTCGGGATACTTCTCGGGATGGCTAAAGAGATACGTCTTCCAGTCATCCTGGCCGGCGAGACCTTCCATGTCGTGGTACACGAGAACGCGCACGGCCGCTTTGGATGTGCGGGCGTCAGTACGCGTGGCGACGGCGGTGGCTGCGAGTGCTGCAGCAACGAGGCAGGCGGCGCTTGCAAACGCCAGCTGGCGAATCGACATGCAATCTCCGGCGGGGTTATGCCAGCCATCCTACGCCCGCGACCCTCCTGCAACAAGAAGTCAGTCGCGAACCGGCTTCGGCAGCTCGTACATGAGAAAGTCTCGCACGGGTCGATATCCGATGCGGGCGTAGATCGCATTGGACGTCGGGTTCGCGAGATCCGTGTACAGCACGCAGAATTCGAAGCCGCGCCCGAGCAACAGCTCACTGAGCGCCGCCACGCAGCTCGTCGCGTACCCACGACGACGCCACTGCGGGGGCGTGTAAACGCCGCCGACGGCGATGGCGCGCCGCGTCGGCCGTACGGCTGCCGCCATCGTGCGCGGCTCGGGGTCGCACCACAGGTGGATCTCACCCGCCGCAACCCGCCGCTCGGTCGACGCCCGAGTCGATTGTGGCCGCACCGCGGCGAGAGCCTCGGCCTCGAACTCCGCGACCCACTCCGCCACGAGGTCGACGTCGGCAAGCGTGGCGAGACGCAGTATTCCCGACGGCGAAGCCGGGTGATCGACGGACGTCAGCTTATGCGCCCGCTGACGCATGGTGATGTCCGCAGGACGGTCGCCCGATTGCGCCCACACCTCGACGGCATGCTCGATCTGACCGACGGCGCCAATCACGAAGCGCGGCCGCCGCTCGGCGCCGAGCGCGTCCCACACGAGCGCCGAGGCTGACGTCACGTCCGCGCGGTCGCTCGCCAGGAGCAGTGGAGCCCCGTACCCCATCAGGGCCGCAAGCGCCAGCCCGCGCGCGTCGTGCACCGACGCGAGAAACAGATTGTCGTTAGGTACGCGGCTTGTCGCCGCGCCTTCCGCCACGCCGAGCACGAGGTGATGCTCCGCCTCGTGCTCGGCGAGCGTTGGACCGACCGCCGCGAGAAACTCGGCGGCCGTTGCATAGGTGGTGAGCCGCATGGTCGGTTACACCATTTTGGCCTTCCACTTGCCGCGCCGGAACATCACGAGCGCCGCGATCGCGTACGCTGAAAACGCAACCGGGATCGCGACGAACACGCCGAGTGGGCCGAGTTTGAGATGGACCGCGAGCAGGTACGCGAGCGGGATCTCGAACAGCCAGAACGAGAAGAACCCGAGCCACGTCGGCGTCCAGGTGTCGCCGGCGCCGTTGAACGACTGCGACAGCACCATGCCGTACGCGTACAGCACGAATCCGATCGCGATCACGCGCAGCCCCGTGCTCGCGTACTCCGCCACGGCCGGGTCGGACGTGAACAGATGCACGATGGCTCGCGCGCCGAAGACGAAGATCACGCCAACCACACCGAGGAAGCACAGGTTGTAGAACGCCGCCCGCCACACCGCCTGTTCGGCACGATCCGGCTTGCCGGCGCCTAACGCCTGGCCCACCATGGTCGCCGCGGCATTTCCCATTCCCCAGGACGGCAGCAGAGCAAAGAGCACGATCCGAATCGCAATCGTGTACCCGGCAAGCGCGGTACTGCCAAACCCGGCGAGAATCCGCACGAGCCCTATCCAGCTCGCCGTACCGATCAACACCTGGAACATCCCACTGCCCGAGAGTCGCAGCAGCTTTGCCATGAGTCCGGGATCCACCGTCAGATGCCGGCGGTGGATGTGCACCCGGCCACTCCGCCTGAAGAACTGCGACATGCCGAACAGCACGCCCGTGGTTCGCCCGATGGTCGTCGCGATCGCCGCACCGGTCACGCCAAGCCGCGGGAACGGACCGAGCCCGAAGATCAGGCAAGGTCCGAGCACGATGTTGATCGCGTTCGCGAGCCAGAGGGTGCGCATGGACAGCTGCGCGTCTCCAGCACCGCGGAAAATCCCGTTGATCAGAAAGAGCAGCAGGATCGACGCGCTTCCGCCGAGCATCACGCGGGTGAAATGGCTTCCTGTCGAGAGCACGTCAGGGGAAGCCCCCATGAGTCTCAGCAGCGTCGGCGCGAAGATCGCGCCGAGCACTCCGAGCGCGAGCGACACGAACAACCCGAGCGCGATCCCTTGGACGGCCGTGCGCGATGCGCCCTCGCCGTCGTGCTCGCCAGTCCGACGAGCGACGGTCGCGGTTACGCCGATCGAGAGTCCCATGCCGATCGTGTACACGATCGCGAGCAGCGACTCCGTGAGCCCCACGGTCGCGACGGCATCCGGCCCGAGCTTCGACACGAAGAAGACGTCACAGACCACGAACACGCTCTCCATCATCATCTCCAACACCATGGGGATGGCGAGGATGAGGATCGCGCGGCCTATCGGTCCTTCGGTATAACTGCGCCGGGAGCCGCGAAGCGCTTCGCGCACGGCTCCCCAGATACTTTCGCCCTGTGCAGCCGCGGCGGGCGCTGCGAGGGCGATCTCAGTGGATTCTGACATAACGATCCTGTGCTCGGCGCAACCCGACCGGACGGGCAGCGAGAAAAAACAGAGAGGGCGGCACCGATCGCGGTGCCGCCCTCTCCGGGGCCCGGCTCAGCGTGCGATCGATGCTATCTCATCCAACCGAAACGACCGTGACGATCGGCGTGCAGAGCACGGCGACGAGGTCGGCCTGGAAGGTGGGCATGCGCATCGATCTGCTCCGTGAGGGCTTGTGGCGACACAATAAAGATTCCGGGAGGGTCGCGCAAGCGCGAGCGTTGTAAGCGTTAGGTCACCGCGTCACGTCCGCTCCGGCCTCGACCAGAAGCTCACGAAGCAGCGCGCGATGGCAGCGGGATTCGTCCTCACAGTAGCAGCCGACGGACAGGTTGGTCTGGTGGGACATCGCCGCGAGCAATTGAACGAGGTGCCGCGATTCCGGTGTGGACATCTGCTTGCGATACCCTCTGGCGAAGGTCGCCCAGCGCTTGTCGGTCCACGGATCCGAGAGCGCCCACGACACCAGGTCGGCCGGCGGCGAAAGCTCGGGGAGCCAGACGTCGAAGTAGTCCAGGGCCGCGAAGTCTTCCTTCCGAACCCCGCGGGGTGGCCGGCGCACCGTCCCGATACGGAGGCCCTCCCCATTCAGGCGGGGCGTGCCCAGTCGGACGACGTGTATTGCCATAGGTCTTGCGGTTAGGCTGTATTCTTGAGCAGTTGGAACGGCCAGGCTCTCGGCGCCCCGAATCATTACCAGACCTTCTCAGATTGCCGCGTTCGTCAGACGACTCCCCATACCGAGACGAGAATCCCGCGCCGCGACGCAACCGCGGTTCGGGGGATTCGCGTCGCCGCGGTCCTGCACGCCGGAAGCAGACCGTGTCGGAATCAGCACCCCGCGCCACCACGAAGCAACCGACGCGCAAGCACGCCCCGGCGGCGCCGAAGGCGAAATCGACTCGCTCGAGACGTGGTCGCGGTGGAGGGAAGGGGAGCCCCGACTGGTCTCACGCCGCAACCGCTCGGCTCACGTCACACCCCACGCACCGCTCGGCCTATGCGGAGACGCGCCGCTGGCTCCTGGCCGAGCATGGGCCGGTGTGCGCGTATTGCGAGCGAAAGTTCAAGCCGTCTGAAATGACGCTCGATCATGTTGCGCCGCGTCGCGGCCAGTCGGCGTACGACCGTCGCGACAACCTCGTGCTCGCGTGTCCGGAGTGTAACGCGGCCAAGCGCGACATGGCGCCGATCGCGTTCCTGCTCGCGCGACGAAGCCGAGCGATTTCGCTGCTTCGGTACGGTGGTCACCTGAGCCCGATGCTGATCGACCTCGCACGGTCACTCGTGCCGGCTGGCACGCTTGCTACCCTGGCGAGCTCCGCGTCGGACGACGATAGCGACGACGATTCTCCGTATCGCGACTGAAAAGGCGGGGGCGGCGCGGGGTTGGTTCTCACGGCGCTTGGCAGGAGGGAGTATGCGGTTCTGGTCCACGCTGCTGCAGGACATGCGGTACGCTCTCCGCGGGTTCCGGCGCGCGCCGCACTTCGTGCTTACTGTGGTCTCCACCATCGGGCTCGGACTCGGGCTCGTGACGTCGGCGTTCACGATCTTCGATGCCTACGTGCTCCGGCTCTTCGAGGTGCGCGATCCGCGGTCGTTGTTCGAGATGCGGCTGCACGACCGCTGGGGCCGGGAACGCGACGCGAGCTGGAACGAGTATCAGGCGCTCGCGCGGGCCAATCCTGCGTTCTCCGAGACCTTCGCCTCGGTCTGGATCATCGCGCGGCGTGACGGAGAGCCCGTGATGCTCCAGGCGGTCACCGGCGGCTACTTCGGGATGCTGGGCGTTGGGCCCGCGTTAGGCCGGCTGATCCGGCCCGACGACGCCGGCACACCTGGTGGGGGATCGCTTCTCGTTCTGAGTCATCGCGCGTGGCTCTCGAAGTTCGGCGGAGATTCGAACGCCGTCGGACGACGGATCATGATTCGCGACCGATCGTACGAGATCATCGGAGTGGCGCGGGAAGGGTTCGACGGGCTTGGCGACACGCCGCCCGATTTCTGGGTGCCAATGACCATGGCCACGGCGCTCGACGACCGGGCCGCAGCTGCAAGCGGTGACGACCCCATGGTGAAAGTCGTGGGGCGCCTGGTGCCGGGGATGAC
>JAJKIV010000196.1 GCA_021154285.1 Gemmatimonas sp.
CACCCCTTCTGCCGCATGCGCTGGAGCGCCGGGTAGAGCGACCCTTCCTCGATGCGAAGGACGTCGCGGGAGAGCCGCTGAATGTGCTGGGCGATGCCGTAGCCGTGCATCGACTGCACGGCCAGCGTGCCGAGGATCAACATGTCGAGCGTCCCGGGGAGCAGGTCGCGTTTGTTGGCAGGCGCCATCGCAGGCACATAGAAAGTCTAGGGGATAGACGAACTATGTCCTGCCGGCGGCCGCCGCGCAATGTTCTAGTGGACTACCGGGCGCTCGTCAGTGCCGGTTCTGACCGCCTTGGGCGCGGCGAACGACGCGGTAGTCCCGCACGAGGCCTCGACCCGATCGTTCAACCGTCTCGCGCCGAGCGCGGCCGCGATGGCCTTCGCGATCTCGCGGGCGGGCCCGACCGAGGACAGGAAGCTGTCGTGCTGCTGGCCCGCCGATGCCCCGGACCAGATGCGTCGCCCGGTGCGGCCATCGAACAGCATCGCGCTGATGAGGACCCCGGCGCTGTCATCCGTGCGACGGACGTCGCCCAGGAGGATGACATCGGCCCCGGCTCGTCGCGCGATGTCGATCAGGTGGCCGCTCGGCGCCTTGCACCCGCCGGAGACGTTCGGGGCGATCACGATGCCGTCGAAATCGCGGAGCGCGACGGCGACTTCTTCCCCGACCGTGTCGCTCACCGTGTCGACCACCGGCTGCGCGCATGCGTGCACGAAGGGCATGACCGCCACTCGGCGGCCGATGACGCGCATGCGATGGGTCCCGTTCACGAGCGAGGCGATGAACTCTCCCGCCGTCGAGTAGCGCCGGTCGGGCGACTTGTCCAGGGCGCGCAGCAGCGCGGCGTCTAGCCGGGGCGGCATCCCCGCGCACATCGACGCGAGCGGCCGCGGGCGCGCAGACAGCTGTTGCCGCATGACGGCGTTAGGCGTTCCGATGAACGGCGGGCGGCCGCTCAGCATCTCGTAGAGCGTGCACGCCAGGCTGTAGATGTCGCTGCGACCGTCGATCTCCGCGTCACCGTCCACCTGCTCGGGGCTCATGTAATGGAACGTGCCGAGCGTGAGGCCCGGCAGCGTCCGCCGTGGCGCCTCGACCGTGTCCATCGCCAGCGCGATGCCGAAGTCGAGCACGAGGGCGCGGTCGCCGTCGAGCATCACGTTCTCGGGCTTGATGTCGCGATGCACGACCTGATGGCGATGCGCGAAATGCAGCGCGCGGGCGACGTCGTCGGCGATCCGAAGTGTGTCGGCAAGGGGGATACGTCCGAGGCGTGAGAGCCGCGCGCGCAGGGTTTCTCCTTCCACGAATGGCATCACGTAATAGGGGATGCCGTCGATGTCCCCCGAGTCGAACATGGGGACGATATTCGGGTGTCGAAGCTGCCGAACGACGTTGATCTCCGACAGGAAACGGTCGGCATTCACGGTCGCCGCCATATCCTCGCGGAGCACCTTCACCGCGACACGGCGTCCTGATGTGCGATCTTCGGCTACGTAAACGCAGGCGGCCACACCGCCCTGCAAAAGGCGCTCGACCCGGTACCGCGTCCCGAGTGCGCTGGCAATCATGGCGAAATGTTCGGTGTTCATGGCGTCCTTCGGTGATCCTGAAGATTGGACGGACGCGTCCTCGGCTTTCCGCCGGGGGTTCACCGGATAGGAGCTGCTCGCTGAAGGGGCCGCGGCTTTGCGAGCTGCGGGGCACGGGCGGTGTCCGGGCGTCCGTAGCCGTACAGCGGGCTGTGCCCCCGCTCGTCGTAGGAGCCGCTCTCGACGTCGACCTTGTCGCAGGACTCCCGGAGCACCGCCCGCACTTCGGCGGCGGTGAGCCGCGGATTGGCAGCGAGAATGAGGGCGCAGATGCCCGCAACGACGGCGCACGCTGCTGACGTGAAGCCGAAGCGGGTGGTGTAGAACACCTCTCCGTCCGCGAGGGACCCCATGGGCGCCGTGGTCGTGTACGTCTTCCATCGACTATCCCGGTCCGCTGGATCGTTGCTTGGCGCCACGCACCACAGCGCCTCGCCCCACCCGCTGTAGGCCGGGTGCCTGCCGTGAACGTTGCACGCTCCGACGGCAATGACCCCGGGGTAGCTCGCGTAGCCGTTGAGCGCGAGATCGGAGCCGTCGTTGCCGGCGGAAAAGACGACGACGCAGCCTTTCCCGCGGCGGCCGCGCGTTAGGCAGTAGTCGAGCGCGTCACGGGTGTGGTCGGGAAGCGCGCCAGTGTTCCGGTCGGGGCTCGGTGGCGCCCACGCGCAGCAGATGACATCCGCGCCGTGGTCTGCCGCCCACCGGAGTCCCTCAGCTTCCGAGGGGTCGCCGACCTTCATGGAGAGCGCGGGAACCGCGACTGGGAGAAGGAGCGCGCGCGGAACGATGCCCGTGACTGCTCGCCCTCCGGCAAGAATGACACCGGCGACGTTCGTACCGTGCGACCGCCTAACGTCGCGCGACCGGCCGAGCGTCCGCGGGGGATAGCCCGCGATCACTCGGCCGGCGAACTCCGGGTGCTGGTCGTCAATGCCCTCGTCGACTATCGCGACGACGGTGCGCGCCATCGGTCAAGTTGTGCCGTGAATGCATAACGGGCGGCTCTGGGTGCCGGTGAGCGGCCCGAGTGCTATAAGCGTCGTCAACGCGCGCGAGTCTACAATGTACGGGAACGGTCGGCCGATTGTTGCCGGTAGCAGCGAAGCCCGGTCCTGCGCGAGTAGCTCGGCGTAAACTGCGTCGCCGCCTATAGCCGCATCCGCGAACGTGTTAGCCTCGTTCCCGAGATCCGTGGGACCATACCCAGCGCGCGCGAACAGCCACTGAAAATCCAGGCCCCATGGCACCGGTCTGACGCGCTGGTATTCGTAGTTGTCAATGACGATTTCAGTGGCGCCTTCTTCGGCGAGCTGGTTGCGTTGTTGAATCGACTTCAGCGGGCCCCTCTGCGGTAAGCTCTTGTGGAGTCGACTCTTCTGCCGCGGTTGATCGACGTTAGCGATCTGGGAGATGTTGACCTTGTCAGTGTCTTGGACCTCGAGGACACACTCGGTGGCGGCATGACCGTAGTGGCGCACGCCGCAGAACTTCACTTGTGCCGGCGTCATGGGAAGGTCCCGTGCCGTCCCATTTCCCAACGGATAACCGCTCCCATCCCACATTACGACATCTTTGACGCGAAGCGTGCCCCGATTGACCGTCACGCTGGCGCGGAGATGCTGGCTAATCTCCTGCGCGTCCTGTGGGTTTTTACGGGGGTTCAGTCTCGGCAATCCAGCCATTTTCGCCAAGGTTCGGATATTCGGAACGTATTCGCGGAAGTTCGTGGCGCGCCTCACCCGGCCTCGTCCGGGAATGTTGATGCTGATACTCGCTCCCTGCTTGATTCGAAGCGGCCGCCGCTGGTTGACTTTCTGCTCCGTAATGACTTGGATCTCAGACTCATGGTCATTCTGACCCGCCATGGCTCCGGGCACGCGGCCGCGACCCGCCGGCTCAGATAAGAGCTCGGCGACCAGCGTGCCATCTGACGGAAACCGGAAGAGGATCAGCCCACGAAAAAAGATTCTTACCGGCATGTCTCCCTCCTGCGTTATTGCTGCGTAGGCGATGACTCCTGATACAACAGCCGGAGCGAAGGGGGCGCGGAGTGAAGGCGAACGTCGCGGCGACCCTCGGAGACCGGAGATGTCAGCGAATCGAGATGCCGCATCGCCACCTCGTATCCCTCGCTTCTTTATTTGACGGCCAATCCTTCAGCTTTCCGGTAAGACCCTGATCCCGGCGTGTCCACCGTCCCGAACATCTGAAACGCCGCCCACGTACGCGCAGTCCGCCACGCATCGCCGCGCTTGATCCAGCCGATCTGCGTGCGCCGCAACGCCCCATCGGCCTGGCCACTGCGCGAAAAGTCGTCGTGATAGGCCGCGAAGAAAGTGGCCGTGGCCTCGTCATCCACCGCCCAGAGGCTCGCGATCACCGCCGGAACTCCTGCGGCGAACAGGGAACGAGCGAGCGATGATACTCCCTCTGTGGCGGACAGGCCACCACCCGCCGTCTGACACCCGGACAGAATGGCGAGGCGCGTCGCAGGGAGCGACATCGCGAACAGATCCAACGCGTACACTGACCCTGGTTCGTTTCTTTCGGCATCAGGGGCAAGCATCAGCTGCGAGTACATGGGCGCGTCGAGGCTGACCACCGCGTGCCCCGCAAAGTGGACGACATTGGCGCTCTTCACTCGATCGAGGAAGGAGCGCCGCGTTGCCTCTTGCCCGATCAGAAGCTGCGCACGCGGGTACCGCAGCGCCACTTCACGCGCTTCACGTTCTGCGCCCGGCAGCAACGGCAACGAGCTGGCTGCCCGATCGAACGCGGGATTCCCGACGGCCAGCACCGATGGACTCGAGGCGCGACTGAGCACACGAGCCCTCGCGGCCGCATCCGCGAAAAGCCGGATGCTTGGCGCGACGCCGAGCTCGTACGCCTGGACGAGGAACCTTTGCCGCCGCGTGTCGAAGAGCGCGGCGAACGGTACGAAGTGCAGCCACTTGTCAGGCACGATCACGAGGCTCGACCCCACCGGTATGCGATCCTCGAATGGGTCGATGAGCGTCTGGCGCAGCCTGGCGCTGAGCGCTTCGATCTCAGGGCCAGGGGTTCCACTCTCGACGAGCCGAACGAATCGATCGACGACGGGCTCGAGCGACTCGCTGGTGGCCACGCGCCGCATCCAGACTCCATCGCGGCGCACGAGCCAACCGACGACCTTTTTGTCCATGACCGCATAGCTGATGATGCTCGTCGTCGAGTCGAGTCCTGACCTGATCGTCGAGACGCCGCGATACCGACCGCCGTCGTTAGGCGATGCCCCCGTCGCCCGCTCGAGCAGCACCCGGGCACGCATCTTCTCGAAGAAGTCCAGACCGCCGAGAGTATCCGACGTGTTCAGGTGAAAGGCCAGAACGCTGTCGATGACCGGTCGAGACTCGTCGAGAAAGCGCGCCCGATCCTCCGTGTTGCCGAGCTCCGCGCGTGCCTGCTCGATCGTTGCCAGCGCCGAGTCGAACGCCACCCGCGCCGAATCGAGTTTGCCGGCATTCACGTAGGCATCTGCAAGCAACAGCTTCGCGCGGCCAATCTGCAGGCCGTATTTCGATTTGCCGTAGCGGTCTACGACATCAATCAGTACCCGAACCGCCGAATCCGGGCGATCGTGCAGCAACATCTGTCCACGCACGAGATCCGCATCGGCACGGACGACAGACTTGATCGAGTCGTTATGAATTCCGCGGCTGTACGCCTCCGCCATGCGCAGGCTGGCCGTCGCCTCGGCCACACCCCCCTCCTGCGCCAGCCACTGGGCCGCCTGGATGTGCGCGTATACCGCGGCGGCCGAATCGTCGAGCGTACCCGCCAGCCGAGCCACCTCGCCCTTGAAGAGTGCGGCGACCTCTGGGAAACGACGCCAGCTCAGGTTCGCGCCTTTGCCCAATACGTATTGGACATCGCCGGGGGGACCGGGAAAGCTCGGAAGCGCCCTGAATGCCGCATACATCTCCTTCCATGCGGCGCTATCACCGCGAAGCTGGGACACCACTTCTGCCAACTCGGCTCGCATCTCCAACGCGAGAACCGGATCGACGAGGCCAACGCCCTGCGCTGTAGCGTCGCCGTACGATGCCGATGCCAGGTCGAGCTTGTTCTCGAGTTGATCGATGAAGCCAGCGTTGCGCGTCGAGAGCGCGCGCAGGAGCCGGTACGTCGGCGGTGCTGTCGCCGCAAGGTGTCTCCACTGACGACGCGCGTCGGCGTACGCGCCGGCCGAGTGGCCCTGATACGACACGCGGGGGCGATCGTATGCAACGAGATAAGCGGCGGCATTGCCTGCGGCGGTCAGCAATGTATTCGCGTGGTCGAGTGAGCGCCTCGCAGAACCCAGGTCGAACCGATCGAGCTCCGACCTGCCGCGATCGTACGCGACGAGCCCCTCCGCGATCTGTCGCGCCCGCGCGCGATCGGACTGCCCCGTCGCCTTCAACACGTCAGCTGCAACGTCGGCCCACAAATCGTCCTGTGTGGTCCTCGCGAGCGCGAGGGCAAGGGCGAGGCTCGCTCGGGCGATCGAATCAGCCTTTGCGTCACCCACATTGTACGCGTTACCCCAGGCGGTGAGCCCCGAGCGAATGGCGTCTCGCACGCGCCACGCGAACTGCTTCACCAGGCGGTCAGCCCTCACCGTATCGCCAGTGCCTAACGAACGGACCAGCTCCCTCCGTACGTCTTCCCAGCGAGGCAGCGGCGCCTCCAGCAGCGTCAGTCGCTCACGCGCCTCAGCGGCCCAGCGTGAGTCACGATCGGCGGCGAGGTACGATTTCCACTGAGCTCGGGCCAACTCGGGCAGATAGAGTTTTTCGAGAATCAGCGCCCGGTTGAACATCGGCTCGACATTGCGTGGAGCGAGCGCCAGCGCACTGTCCGTCGCCGCGTAGGCGGCCAAAATGGTTACCGGGTCCTGCGCGAGCTCGGCGCGTTGCAGCAGTGCCGCCCCAAGGTCAGCCTGTATCGCCGCATTCTTCGGGTCCAGTCGCGCCGCTTCTTGAAGCTCTTGCACGGCGGCAGCCGGGTTACGCCAGATCACGTTCCACGCACCGGTCGCGTGATGACGGCGTCCGTCACTCGATTGTCCCGCTGTTCCGGTACGCAGCTTCGCCGCAACGCGGTTCAACGCCGGTGACTCGGGCCACGTAGACGCCGGCGCATCATCGCATGTCAGACCGCTGACCAGCGAATCCGCGTTGGCCACCGCGCGGCACGGAGCGTATGAGTACCCGCCCGAGAGACGCGCTCGTACCACACGATGAGCACCCGTCGCGTCGGCGACACGCGCGACGAGATCGTTGGCTCGCAGTCGGGTGTGAGCGGCGAGAATCGACGCGACGACTATGACGCCGATCGCGGCAGCGCCAATGAGCGCCCCTCGCGAATGGCCCTTTCTATCTCCTCGGTCGTCCGTCTCGCGTCGCCGCATGTCAGATCGATGCGCAGGTTGCGTCAGCCTGACGCAATAGGGCGAGGCCTTCGTGTGCAAGGTTCCAAACGTCTGCTACCCTGTCAGTAGCCTCGCCCTAGATCTTCTGGCCCTACGGGATTAGACGGATACGTCCCGCCTTTTTTGGCGCCGTCAGCGGAGCAGTTCGCCGAGCCGCCTCATGTCGAGACGTCCATGGCCAATCTCACTGTCGTGTCCGGGAATTCCGTCGGGCCGGTAGGCGGACAGTTTCAATAGGTCCCGGACATCGCCCGGAGTGAGACCGGGCTTCCTGCGCCGCGCGAGCCATACCGCTGCGGTCACCATCGCGGCAGCGAAGGATGACCCGCTGAGGTATTTGTAGTCGAGCGGGTGGTCCCCGATGACCGTGAGAATATTTTCTCCCGGCGCCGAAACCCAGACGTGCTCCCCCTTGTTCGACCCGGATGCCGGTCTGTCCTCCATGTTCGTGGCGCCGACGGCGATCACGTCAGGATTGGCTGCCGGGTAGATGGGTCCATCGTCCGGATCGTTGCCGCTGCCCATCGCGGCGACCACCACGACGCCACTTTCCACGCACGCCGCGATAGCGTCGTCGAGGTCCCGCTGGTTCGGCAGGGAGATGCTCAAGCTCAGATTCACGACTGGAAGCTTCATGTCGGCCGCTTCGAGCAGGGCTGCTCGAACGGCCTCCAGGTCGAATCGTTCGTCGGCATCCCATGCGCTGTACACGCGCACGCCGGCGGAGCAGCACCCGTCCATTTTGCCGTCTGCATCTCCGTCGTAGTCGTCACGTCGCGCGGCGATGACGGCGGTAACGGCTGCCGCGTGCGCCGCACGTGAAGAAGTTGAAGGCGCCGGCTTACGGGTGATGCGGCCGGCCAGCTCCCGGTGGCTCAACCCCTTCCAACCGCGGTCGATGACCGCGATTTCCCCGGGATCTGGTCCTGTGTCGAGCGTGGGCCAGATGCAGGGGAAGCCGCACCGATGGAGCGCCCACTGCCGGTACGGGTCGATCAGATCACGGCAGGCCAATTTTTCCGCCCGTACATCCCGTGTTTCCCGTGGTGCGCGCTCCCCTGGGCTTGAGGAGGGGATACGGAAGCTCCTTCTTTCGGAGCGCTGCGAGAATGCTGGCGCCAGCGTTAGGCGCGAACAGGCGATACAACCACTTGAAGTCGACGTCGCGACGGTCGAATTTCGCCTCGAATTCCTTCCACTCGAGCGCGTTGTCCTCGCACAGATTGGCGATCTTGAGCTCGATCACCGGCCGGCCACCGCGGCTCACCGGCGTAAGCGCAAGCGGAGTCTCCTGACCCGTGTCCCAGTTGCGAATTCGAACAGTGAGGGATTTGCCCGGAATTGTTCGCGTCCAGCCGATCGAGCCTGCCCAGTCAGCCTCCGACTGGTCCCAGCTCGGGTTCCGGCCCGGGGCTGGAGTTCCCGTTATCGCACTGAGCGTACCGCCTTTCAGAGCGGCGCGAACATTCAACTCCGGTCGCTCGTTAGGCGGGATATCCCCGAGGAGTGCCTGCTGGACGCTGATGCTACCCTTGTAGACGCCAAAGTCGGGCAAAGGCAGGAGGTCTGGATCGACCTGGCTGCTCGTTTGCTCTTCCGGCTCGAAGAAGAGCTCTTCGCGGCTGAGTCGCCGTACGACACCGAATTGCGGGCCATCGCCGGCCGGGCCAGGCGGTACGTTCTGGCCGAAGTTCGCCAGATTCGCCAGCAGGTACGGGACGTGACGTGCACCGTTGGTTTTGTCCTCATGCTCGGTCTTGACCCGACCATTTGGTGTGGGCACGCAGGTCGGCATCAAGACGCTCACACTTGGCGCCTGCCGGCGATCGACCACGTACAGGCAGAGGCCCGCAAACTCGACCGACAACGTGAAGTCCTCTGACCCAGACTGAACCGACATCTCATTCTCCCGGTCAATGATGGTACGACTACGGACCCGTATAGACGAACGCTCCCCATGCCTTCGGAGGGCGCAGTTCGGCGCGCCGCGAGTGAAGGGCATCCTGCTGCGCCAAGCGAAGCGCCTCGGCGGCCGGCATACCGCCTGAAAACCGCCTGTGGAATGACACCAACAGCTCGGTCGTCACGGCGTCATCTACGTCCCATAACGTGGTCACCGTGGCCGGCGCGCCCGCACGCAGGAAACTGTACGCCAGGCCGGCGATCGCGCCCATACGAGTCCGACGTGGGTTGAGCGTACTGCAGGCCGACAACACAACGAGCTGCAGATGGGACAGCCGCAGCCTCGCGATTTCTGCGGCTCGGAGCGTCCCGTCCCCATCCGAGCGCTGGCTGCCAAGAGCGAGGTACGATAGCTCGGGCTGATCGCCGTTGGCCACAGCGTGACCGGCGAAGTGGAAGACGCGGTATCTCGGAAGTAGCTCCATTACTCGGTCGCGCGACGCCTCGGCGTCCATCAAGAGCTGCGGTCGACCGTAGAGCCGAGCGATCTGCTCCGCCTCACGGGAAGCGCCGGGAAGCGGTGGAAGCTCGGCGGCGGCCGCGGCATCCAGCTTCGGGTTTCCGATCACGAGCGCGCTCGAGCGCGAGTCCCGGGACGAAAGCGTCGACGCTGCGAGGAGAAAGGCGGCGCTCGGCAGCGTGCGAACGCGATAATCCTCGAGGACGTACCGACCAGTGCCGCGATTCCAAAGGGCGGCGAACGGCACGCGCGCCAGCTCTCGGTCGGGCACGACGACGATTTCCGCGCCCCCGGTGAGCTCGCTCGTGAGCGGAGCCACGAGCAGATCGAACAAGCGTGCCCGTGCACTCGTCGGACCCACATCGGGTTCACCCATCTCGCGCGTAAACCGGTCAACGAGTCGAGCGACGGAGTCGCGCCGCACGCCTACTGCGTAGGGACGCGATCCGCGGGAAGACACGATCCACATCGCGAGCGTGTCGGGCAGCAGCGCGTACTCGACGAACACGGCGTCGGCGGGCAGCAGCTCGCGGATTCGCGTTAGGCTCGCCGGCGCGTGTCCGTTACCGAGCCCGAGCCGCGCGTTCGGCGCCCACGCGGCGACGCGGCCGCGTTCCAGATACGCAAACGCCGAGTCGGACCTATTGTTGGCGAGCTCGATCCGTATGGTCGCGTCAAAGACGCGCTCGACCGTCTCGTACAGCAAAGCCCGTGTCTCTGGCGAAGCGAAGGACGCACTCTGTCGCTCGATGGCATCGATGGCTTCCTGCAGCCTACCGCGGGCGCCAATCTCGTCTCCGACTTTTTGTGCTGCCAGAGCTTCCTGATAGAGGGCCTCCGCAAGGTGCCCGTCGGTCTTCAGACCTCGGTAGATGCTCGCTACGTGTGCCAACGTGGTCACGGCGGCCTGCGGATCTTCGGCGCGCTCGATCTCGCCGCGGACCAAAAGCACATCGGCGAGCGTGCGATCACGCCCCGGGCCAGCATCGATCTTGTCCACCCACCGCAGCGCCTCATCGCGCTCGGCGCGGGCGGCAACCAACCGCCGGACCGCGATGAGATCGTTCGCCCGCGCGACCCGGGCGAGTGCGATCGCTTGCGGGCGGCCGAGCGTTGGCGCGACGTCGAGCACCTCGTCCATGATGGCCAACGCGGCGTGACTCAAGCCATCGGCGCGCGCGTACGCGGCAACTGTCGTTAGGTGGTTGTTGAGGTGGGATGACCGCCGAAAGGGCGAGAGAAGCCGGAGCCCGAGCAGCGCCTCGCTCTGTCCCGCGGGGAACTGTCCTGAGAACTTGAGCCCCTCCGCCAAGAGGTAGGAGATGGCGCCGAGGTTCTCTGGCTCGCCCGCTTTC
>JAJKIV010000197.1 GCA_021154285.1 Gemmatimonas sp.
AGGTGGACGAGCGGCTGCTGGATCTACTGCTGCCACCACCGAGCGCCGACGCCAAGTCTGGCCCCGCCAACGGGGCCAAGCCAGAACCGGCGCCCGAGCCCACACTCGTCGGCGCCGGAGACGCGGGCGGCGTGTTCGTCGTCGGAGCGGACGGATCGGTGCAGCACGAGACCGATGGCAACGCCGCGATGGACCGCTACAAGCGCACGCGCGAAAAGCTCAAGCAGCTGCTGCTGGACGGCCAGCTCGAGACGCGCGAAGTGGAAGTGGAGGTCACGCAGCACGGCCCCATGTTCGACATGATGGTCCCGCAGGGCGCGCCGGAAGGCATGGAGAACTTCACCGAGATGCTTCAGGACATGCTGCCGAAGCGGAAGAAGAAGCGAACGGTGAAGGTGTCGGAGGCGCGACGTATCCTGCTCGAGCAGGAGTTCGACAAGCTGATCGATCTCGAGGACGTGACGTCCGACGCGCTCGAGCGCGTGGAGAAGTTAGGCATCATCTTCCTCGACGAGATCGACAAGATCGCCGGCGCGCGCGGCGAAGGCGCTGCTGGTCCCGACGTGTCGCGCGAGGGCGTGCAGCGCGACCTCCTGCCGATCGTCGAAGGGTCGAACGTGCAGACGAAGTACGGTATGGTGAAGACCGACCACGTCCTGT
The DNA here is from genome assembly GCA_021154285.1 of Gemmatimonas sp. Taxonomy (GTDB): domain Bacteria; phylum Gemmatimonadota; class Gemmatimonadetes; order Gemmatimonadales; family Gemmatimonadaceae; genus JAJKIV01. Next base: position 661 of record JAJKIV010000197.1, read on the forward strand.
TCATCGCCGCCGGCGCATTCCATGTGTCGAAGCCCAGCGATCTCATTCCGGAGCTGCAGGGCCGGTTCCCCATTCGCGTGGAGCTCAAGCCGCTCACGGAGGAGGACTTCGTTCGCATCATGACGGAGCCCGAGAACGCGCTCACGAAGCAGTACGCGGCACTCGTCGAGGCAGAGGGCGCGAGTCTCTCGTTCACGTCGGATGGCATTGCCGAGATCGCGCGGATGGCGACGAGCGTGAACGGCCGCATGGAGAACATCGGGGCGCGACGCCTTCACACGGTGATGACGACGCTGCTCGAGGACGTGCTGTACGAGCTGCCGGATCGCGGCACGGGAGCGATCACGGTCGATCGTCAGGTGGTGAACGATCGGCTGCGCGCGGTGATGGAGGACGAGGATCTTCGACGCTATATTCTCTAGCGAGATATAGCGGGAACAGGAAACCGGGAACTGTCGCTCCAAATGGAGTCACGGTTCCCGTTCCCCGTTCCCGGTTCCCAGTTTCCAGTCGCGAAGACCGCTGCCATGTCCCGGCATTTTCTCGCCATCCCCGACTTCTCGCGCGCCGAACTGGATCGGCTATTCGCACTCGCCGAATCGATGCGCTCCGGCGCGTACGGGAAGAAGCCGCTGGCCGGAAAGTCGCTGGCCATGATCTTCCTGAAGTCATCCACGCGGACACGTGTCTCGTTCGAGGTAGGGGCGTGGCAGCTCGGCGGCCACGCGCTCTTTCTCTCGTCGCGCGACGTGCAGATCGGCCGCGGCGAGCCGATCCCCGATACGGCACGGGTGCTTTCGCGTTATGTCGATGGCATCATGATCCGTACGTTCGCGCACAGCGATGTCGAGCAGCTCGCGCAATACTCGAGCGTCCCGGTGATCAACGGACTCACCGACTTGCTGCACCCATGCCAGGTGCTCGCCGACATCCTGACGATGCGACAACGGTTCGGCAGCTACGAGGGCAAGAAGGTCGCCTGGATCGGCGACGGGAACAACATGGCCAACTCGTGGATCAACGCGGCGTATCGGCTCGGCTTCGAGCTGATGCTCGCGTGTCCCGAGGGCTATGAGCCGGACCAGGCGATCCTCGAGCGGGCCCAGCGCGACGGCAGGGTCACGTTGGTGCGGGACCCTAACCAGGCTGCGGCAGGCGCGCATGTCGTGAACACCGACGTGTGGGCGTCGATGGGCCAGGAAGAGGAACAGGCCGTGCGTGAGCAGGCATTCGCCGACTATCAGGTCGACACCGCGCTCATGAAGCGCGCGGCACGCGATGCCATCTTCCTGCATTGCCTGCCAGCGCATCGCGGCGAAGAGGTGACCGCCGAGGTGATCGACGGACCGCAAAGCTGTGTGTTCGAAGAAGCAGAGAACCGGTTACACATCCAGAAGGCCATCATGGCCGCCCTGATCGGGGGAGAACCATTGGCATGATCGAGATCGGTACGCCACCGCCGGATTTCACGCTGCTCACCGACGAGGGAAAATCGCTCACCCTCTCGGACCAGGTGGGAAAGCGCGTCGTCCTCTACTTCTTTCCCAAGGCGGACACCCCTGGGTGAACCATCGAGGCGTGCGAGTTTCGCGACGCCTTCCCTCGGTTCGAGGGACTCGATGCAGTCATTCTCGGCGTGAGTCCGGATACGGTCTCGGCACAGGCGAAGTTCAAGGAGAAATTCGAGCTGCCGTTCACGCTCCTCGCCGACACCGACCACGCCGTCGCCGAGCAGTACGGTGTGTGGAAGGAGAAGATGAACTACGGAAAGAAGTACATGGGTGTGGAACGTACGACGTTCCTGCTCGACAGGGACGGCCGTCTCATGCGCGTGTTCGAGAAGGTGACGCCGAAGGGGCACGCGGAGGAAGTCGCCTCCGCGCTTGTCGGTCGTTAGGCAGTCGGACGGTCAGTGCGTTCCACGCCGAGCCCGAATAGCTCTCGCGTCACGTCGGCGTACGGGTTCCCGACGCCCTGCGTCGCCTCCGTCCGGAGGCGACGCGTCGGCTCGTCGAGCAACTTGTTCACGAGCGACACGGACAGCCACTCCATCTGCGTGCGCACTGCGCCGTCTACGTCCGGCAGACTCGCGAGGGCGCGGGAAAGCTCGCGCTGGCGGATCTCCTCCGCGCGCGCGCGCAACGCGGCCACCACGCCGTTGAGCGAGCTCGCCTCGCCTCGCGAATGTAGCGCACGAAGCTCTTGCGCGACGATCGCCTCGACGAGCGGCGCCTCGCGGCGCCTTCCAGCCATCGCGATGTCGATCCGCTCGCGAAGCTCCGACGGACAGACGACGCGGACGCCCGCGAGCTCTGCGACCTCCGCATCGAGCACATCGCCGGCGGACAGGTCGATGAATGCGAGCGGTCGCGCCATCCGCCCACGCATGGCGCGTCTGACCGTGCCCGCATCCACGCTCGCCGGTGCGCCGGCGCATGTGAATACGAGGTCGCTCTCCGCGATCGCATTCGCTATCACGTCATGCGGAATGGCGGTGGCGCCGAGCTCCTGCGCCAGTGCGTCGGCATCCGTATTCACCGGCGCGGCGATCGTCATCTCCCAGAAGCCGCGAGCATGCAGGGCCTTCGCGGCGAGTAGCGCGATCTTCCCGCCGCCGAGGAACAAAGCCCGACGTCCGCGCAGCTGCTCGGCGAGCTCCTCCGCCAACTCGGCGGCAATCGAGCTCACGCTCGCCGGCGCAGATCCGATTGCGGTCTCCTCGCGCACGCGTCTTCCCGTTCTCACCGCGGCGTCGAACAGCGGCGTGAGCACCGGGCCGGCTGCGCCGATGCGGGTCGCGACCGCGAGCGCGGACGCGACCTGTCCGAGCACCTCGGATTCGCCGAGCACCATGGATTCGAGTCCAGCGGCAACTCGGAAGAGGTGTCGCGTCGCCTCGGAGCCGACCAGCCGTCGCAGATGTGCATCGAACGACTCCGCGCCATGATTCCGGCTGGCCAGCACGCCCGCCATGGCGTCGAGAGCGGCACTCGGACGTGTCGCATCCTCGGTGGACACGGCGTAGAGCTCGACGCGGTGACAGGTCGAGAGCACCACGAGCTCGCGGACGGGCAGCGTCGGGCGCACGTCACCCGGCGTTATGCACGCGAGCGTCTCGACGATGTCGTCGGAGCCAAACGCGAGGCGCTCGATGAGGGGAAGCGGCGCCGTCGCATGGCTTGCACCTACGAACAGCACCGTCATTGTCCCGTCCTCCGTGGGTCAGGGGCGGCGTTGCCGCGTCCGCGACGCTCCGGTGCTGCGCTCTTGGGTCGACAGGTCAGATACGTTCCGATGGTATCAAGCGAAGGTCAAGGGCTGGCCGTATGTGCGTTGCCGCGCGCCTCCGAAGATTGCCCGGCAATCGAAAGCGTCGCCGGCACGCCTCGTGCCCTCCGCGTGGTCTGATCGGATCCATTCACATCGCGGAGGAGTTACGATGGCCGACAAGGCAGTGGCGAAGAACACGGACGACGCAGTTCCGACGGACAAGAAGCTCGACGATCTCTACGACCTCATCGACGGGATCGAGATCGCGATGCTCACCACGCGTCGCGCCGATGGCCACCTGGTATCACGCCCAATGCAGACGCAGGAGCGTGAGACGGGCCTGGATCTCTGGTTCATGACCAACGTTGAGAGTCACAAGCTCGACGACCTCATGTCCGATCCGCACGTGAACCTCGCGTACTACAAGGATCGTTCACGCGAATGGGTGTCCGTTTCTGGACTTGCAACGGTCACGACGGATCGCGAGCTCGTACGGGAGCTCTACAAGGCCGACTGGAAGGCGTGGCTCGGCGACGAGGGCGGCGACCGCGACGGGTCGCCAAACGATCCACGAATCGCGCTCATTCTCGTGGAGGCCGAGTCGGTGACCTACATGAAGGTGACGAAGCCGAAGCCGGTCGTGCTTTTCGAGGTCGCTCGAGCGATGGTCACCGGGTCCACCCCCAAGGTCGGAAACATTCGCACCATGACCGAGCGTGAGATCAACCGAGGCGCCGAGCGCGACAATCAGGCCTAACGCGTGGGCTCGGCCGACCGCAGCACGCTGGCGGTCGGGACCAGGCGGACTCCCGGAACGCGCTCCAGCAGCTCTCGCAGGATCGGCCCGTGCGCGGCCCCCATCAGCACCAGCACGCGGTCGTTCGGGGAGTCGATCACGCGGAGGATGTTCGACGTGATTTTGAGGTTGCGCTCGTACCATCGTGCCGTGACGGTCGCACCCGGATAGCTCGTGTCCGCTCCGACGCGGAGCGCAGCGAGATAGATCCCCTGGGCGGAATCCGCGCGCGACGAGTTGAGCGCGGCGATGATTTCACCGACCGTCGCGTGCTTCATCATACTGTCGGCTTCGCTCAGGAGCCGCGAGGTCAACGCCTGCGCGGCGCCCGCGAGCTCAGGCTGGCCATGCGTGAGTGCCCACACCATCACGCTCGCGAGATTCACGTCGAGGTCGTAGTCGATGCCGTAAATTCGCGGCAAGTCTGCTGCCTTCGCGATGCGGAACCCCAGCTGCTGCATCTCGGTGCGATCAAGCGTGTAGCTCCCCGCGACATAGCGTCGATACAGCGAGTTCGACATTGAATCGCGTCCATAAGGGATTTCCACCAGCACCTTGGTCGGCCGATACGCTCCGAGCGTCGTGGCGAGCTGCTCGATCTCCTGTTGCCGCTTGGGGCCAAGGACGTCGTCGGCGGTGACGTTCACGGCATCAAGCCGCGGATTGCTCATGTGGTACGTGCCGATGACGAGAACCCGGGCTCCCGCCGTCTTGCCGCCAAGCGAGGCAAACTGACCCTGCGCAACGCGCGAAGAACCCACTGTGAGCACCGGGATGGTCACGAGGAGCTTTCGGACTACCGCGGCTACCTGCCAGTCCGGCATATTCCTGCCTTCCGTGTTTTTTGCTTTGAGCTAGGAGCAACGACTCATGACCACGACCGACGCCGGCGCGACGCTCAAGCGCACGCCACTTCACGATATCCACGTCGCACTCGGTGCGAAGATGGTGCCGTTTGCCGGCTATGAGATGCCGGTTCAATACCCTACGGGGATCACCGCGGAGCACAAGGCGGTTCGGGAGCGCGCGGGGATGTTCGACGTGAGCCACATGGGCGAGTTCCTCGTGCGCGGCAAGGATGCCGTGAAGTTCGTCAACTACGTCACGACGAACGACGTCGGCGCGCTCGCGGTTGGTCAGGCGCACTACTCGTCGATTCTCAACGATCGCGGGACCTTCGAAGACGACTGTCTCGTATACCGGTTCGACGACCACCTGATGATGGTCGTGAACGCGTCGAACGCGGCGAAGGACCTTGCCCACATCAGCCGGAACCTGGACCGATTCGATGCGCGCATCGAGGACGTCAGCGACGAGATCGCGCTGCTGGCGGTGCAAGGCCCGCAGGCGGCGAAGATCCTGCAGCCCCTGACGAACGTCGTGCTGTCGGACATCAAGTATTACCACTTCGCGGTCGGCACGGTGGCGAACATTCCCGACGTGATCGTCTCGCGAACGGGGTATACGGGCGAAGATGGCTTCGAGCTGTACTTCGACAACACGAACGCGGCGCACATCTGGAGCGCGATCATGGCGACTGGCGAAGTCACGCCCGCCGGCCTCGGCTGCCGGGATTCGCTGCGCCTCGAGATGGGCATGGCGCTCTACGGCAACGACATTGACGACACCGTCACGCCGCTCGAGGCCAACCTCGCGTGGATCGTGAAGCTGCCCAAGGGTGACTTCGTCGGGCGCGATGCGCTCGTTAGGCAGAAGGAGCAGGGAATTCCGCGGAAGCTCGTCGGCTTCACGACGGCCGAGCGGGCGTTCCCCCGCCACGGGTATTCGGTGGTCTCGAACGGAGAGCCGAGCGGCGTCGTGTGCAGCGGCACGCTGAGTCCGTCGCTCAACATCCCGATCGGCACGTGCTACCTGCCGACGGCGAACGCCAAGGCGGGCAGTGAGCTCGGGATCGACATTCGTGGCAAGATCGTGAAGGCGGAGGTCGTGAAGACGCCTTTTTACAAGAATGGTTCGCATCTGTAGGCCGCGCGGGTACCGGGAACGGGGAACCGGGAACTGAGCTCGTGCGCGTTGCGCTGTTGACCATCTCGGACGCGGGAGCGCGAGGGGAGCGGGCGGACGTCTCCGGCGACGCGATCGTCACGTGGGCGAGCGAGCGTGGGTATGCGCTCGTCGCCCGGGCGCTCGTTCCGGACGACTCGGGAGCGATCGTTAGGCAGCTCCTCGCCTGGTGCGACGCCGATGGCGCCGACCTCGTGCTGACGACCGGTGGCACCGGATTGTCGCCACGCGACAACACCCCGGAAGCGACGCGCGCCGTTCTGGACCGGGAGGCCGAGGGCATCGCGGAACGGTTACGGGTGACGTGCATCGACGGCTTCCCGCGCGCCGCCTTGTCTCGCGGCGTCGCCGGATCACGAGGCCGGACGCTCATCGTGAACCTGCCAGGCTCGCCGGGCGGCGTTCGTGACGCGCTCCACGCCCTGGTCCCGATCGTGGATCACGCGGTGTCGATCGTGCGCGGCGACCGGACGGATCACTGAGCGGTAGACGAGTCGGAGCCGTGAAAGTCCTCATCTCACTGACGGATGTCGAGCCAGCCGTTAGGCTGAACGCACAGCTCGAGCAGTCGGGCGTCGAGACGGCGATCGTCTCGCCGCTGGACGACGTGCGCGGCGCCATCCGGCGTGAGACGCCGGACCTCATCGTCATGACCGGTGCGCTCATCGACCCGCAGAACGTCGCGCTCGTACGCGAGATGCTGTGGGAGGGCGTGCCCGTCGTCGGCCTGGCCGACGTGCGCGACCCGGACATCGACGAGCGGCTCAAGGCCATCGGCTTCGTGGACGTCTTCACGAAGCCCA
>JAJKIV010000198.1 GCA_021154285.1 Gemmatimonas sp.
CGGTCACCGGGGTTGGCACGGCGGGTACACCGCTCCGCGTCGACGGCGGAAACCAGATCTCCCTCGCGCGGCCGCGCGAAGCGTTCGCGCCGGCCATGCGAGATGGTTTCCTTATCGTTCCGCGGCTGGCGACGCACGAAGATCAAGAGTCGCCGTGATGATGTCGGGACCGTCGGCGGCCGAGCTCGCGCGACAACACGCCGCCGGTACCACGCCGGCGACGAAGAGCGTCGAGCAGGCGTTCGCCCGCGCCGCCGAGGTCGATGCCGGGCCAGGTGGGCTGAATGCCATCCTGTGGGACGACCGCGAGGCAGCGTTAGGTGCTGCGGCCAGAGTCGCGGACCTGGCGAGACAAGGCCACCAGCCGGGCCCCCTGGCGGGCGTGCCGGTGGTCGTGAAGGACAACATCGCGACCCTGACCATGCCGACCACGTGTGGCTCGCGGATCCTCGAGGGCTACGTCAGCCCTTACGAGGCGACGGTCGTGACACGCCTGCGCACCGCCGGGGCGATCGTCATCGGCAAGACGAACATGGACGAATTCGCCATGGGCTCGTCGACCGAGAACTCGGCCTATGGGCCCGCGAAAAATCCGCTCGACCCGACACGCGTGCCGGGAGGCTCGTCCGGCGGATCTGCGGCGTGCGTTGCAGCCGGCATCGTCCCCGTGGCGCTGGGCTCGGAGACCGGTGGCTCTGTTAGGCAGCCGGCGGCGTTCTGCGGAATCGTTGGCGTCAAGCCGACGTATGGTCGCGTAAGCCGGTACGGTCTCGTCGCGTTTGCTTCGTCGCTCGATCAGGTTGGGGTGTTCGGACGCAGCGTCGAGGACGCTGCGATCGGGCTCGGCGCCATCGCTGGCCGAGATCGATATGACTCGACGAGCGCCGACGCCGCCGTCGACGACTACGCGGCAACCGTCAGCGAAACGCTGAAGGGCGTGGTCATCGGTCGCCCGCGGGAATATTTCCCCGACTCGCTCGACGCACGCATTCGCGAGCGGTGCGATGCGGCATTCGACACCTTCCGTCAGCTTGGCGCGACGGTGCGGGACGTGTCGTTGCCACACACTGACCTTGCCATCCCGACGTACTACATCATCGCGCCCGCTGAGGCATCGTCGAACCTCGCGCGATTCGACGGCGTTCGGTACGGCGTGCGCGCGAAGGCCGCGACGCTTCGCGAGATGTACGCCGATACGCGCTCGCACGGCTTCGGTCGCGAGGTGACGCGCCGCATCCTGCTCGGTACGTACGTGCTGTCGGCGGGCTACTACGACGCGTACTACAGGAAGGCGCAGGAAGTCCGCGCGCTCATCGCCGACGATTTTCAGAAGGTGTTCGATAGTGGCGTCGACATGCTCTTTACGCCAACCGCCCCCACGACGGCATTTCCGATCGGCGCCAAGTCCGATCCATACGAGATGTACCTGAGCGACATCTTCACCGCGACGGCGAACCTGGCGGGCATCCCGGCGCTCTCGCTACCAATCGGCCGAGTGGATGGCCTGCCAGTCGGCGGCCAGGTGATGGCGCGCCACTTCGCCGAGGCGGCGCTGTTCCGCGCCGCGTTCGCGCTGGAGCTGGCGTTAGGCGAGGCCGCCCACCGATGAGCACCACCGTCGCCGCCCCGGCGCTCGCCAAGTACGAGATGGTCGTGGGCCTCGAGGTGCACGTGCAGCTCCGCACGCGCACGAAGCTGTTCTGCAACTGCTCCACGCAGTTCGGAGATCCGCCTAACCGCAACACGTGTCCGGTGTGTCTCGCGCTGCCGGGAAGTCTGCCGGTGCTGAACGAGGCAGCAGTCGAGCTGGCGACGCGAGCCGCGCTCGCGCTCGACGCAAGCGTGCAGGAGGAGTCCGTGTTCGCCCGCAAGAACTACTTCTATCCGGACCTCCCGAAGGGGTACCAGATCTCGCAGTTCGACAAACCGCTCGCCCTCGACGGCAAGCTGGTGATCGGCGAACATCGCGATGGCTCGCTCATGCAGGTCCGCATAACGCGGGTACACATTGAGGAGGACGCCGGAAAATCCATCCACGATCGATATTCTGGCGCCAGCGCGATCGACCTCAATCGTGCCGGCACGCCACTCATCGAGATCGTGAGTGAGCCGGACATCCGATCGGCGGCGGAGGCAGGCTCCTACCTTCGGCTGCTCAAGCAGGTCATGGAGTACGTGGACGTGAGCGACCTGAACATGGAGGAGGGAAGTCTCCGGGTCGACGCGAACATCAGCATCCGCGAGCGCGGCGCGACGAAGCTCGGCACCAAGACGGAAGTGAAGAACATGAATTCGTTCTCCGGCGTCGAACGCGCGCTCGACGCGGAGTTCGCGCGACAGGTTGCGATCGTGGAGTCGCACGGACGTGTCGAGCAGGAAACGCTGCTCTGGGACGCGGACAATGGCACCGTGCGTCCTGCGCGCAGCAAGGAAGGGAGTCACGACTACCGGTATTTCCCCGACCCGGACCTGCCGCCGTTGCGTCTGACCAAGGAGTGGATCGCGCGCATTCGCGATCGGCTCCCGGAGCTCCCGGATGCACGGCGCCGGCGCTTTGCCACGGAGCACAAGCTCGGGCCGTACGACATCGATGTGCTCACCGCCAACCCACACATCGCCGAGTACTTCGAGGCGGTGGCCCACGCCCACGGAGACTCCAAAACCGCTGCCAACTGGGTAATGGGCGAGGTACTGGCAGTGCTGAAGAACGCCGGTGTGCCGATCGACCGGTTTTCAGTGCGACCCGCGGACCTCGCGACGCTGCTCGATATGGTGCGAAGTGGGACGGTGAGCAACAGCGCCGCGAAGCGCATTTTCGCCTTGATGGTCGAGACAGGCGATCGCCCCGAACAGATCGCTGAGCGCGAAGGGCTCGCTCAGGTTGGTGACGAAGCGCAGCTCGCCGCATGGGTCGATGACGTCATTGCCGAAAAACCGGCAGAGTGGCAGCGCTACCTCGCGGGCGAGAAGAAGCTGCTCGGCGTCTTTGTCGGAGCGGTGATGAAACGCTCGAGCGGGCGAGCGGACCCCCGAAAGGTCAATCAGCTGGTCTCGGTGCGCGCGAGCGGGTAGAGGGGTGACGGCAGGGCTCGAGCAAACTGCAACTTCGAGCTCGGCATGCCGAAATGCCGGTGCGCTTCAGTCGCGACCAGCTCCTCACCGCCATGTCGAAGCGCGGCGCGCCGTACACGTTTCGCCGCCCGGAGCGGCTCGTCGCCTGACGGGTCGAGCGCATAAGGCTCCGACTCCTCCACGCGGCGCAGAAAGTCGACGATGAAGTCAAACGACCGCGTCATGTAGGCGTCCACGTCGGACTCGGGCAGGTCCCATCGGCTCTTCTCCGACATGAGCTGAAAGATCCGCTGCCACGATTCGGTGTCGGTCACGTAGACCATGCCGCGAAAGATTCGCCGATTCGTGGGAGTGCTGAAGATCGTCGGGCTCAGGATCCGGTCCAGATGGGCATCCGACCGCGCGTGGTCCAGCAGAATGAGCTCGCGGGCGCGTCGGGCGTAGCGCTCGCCCAGGTGCGTCTCGAATCGGCTTTCCCAGTAGCTGTGGCCTAACGCGGCCGTGCTGGACGTCGTCGCGAGCTGGCGGGGCACGAAGTAGTTGTGGGCGACCGAATCGGCGGCCAGGTGCGCGAGGTAGCCGAGCGAGAACGCGTGCAGCGGCTCGTCGCGGGCTTGCTCGCGGATCTCGAGCCCGACGTGCCACGCGTGGCAGTGGCGGCCGGCGGCGGCGTACTTCTTCGCGATGCTCGTATCGGCCGCAATCGATCCGTACAGGAAGTCGTACGGGAACGCGGCGAGCAACTCGGCGATGGATGCGGGAAGGAGAGTCAGCGACCGCAGCACCGCTTCGCCGAGAAAAACGTGCGTGCCCGGCGTCCATGCGAGCGCCGGCGTCGGGATCAACGCGATGACGGCGAGCGCGATCGCGACCGGACAAGCGATCGCGATCGCGCGGATGCGCCAGCCCGTCGGGCCGCGCCTCACGCTATACGCCGAGACGTTTGCGCTGCCGTCGGATTGCCTTGCGCAGATCGCGAAGCTCGGATTCCACAACGTCAGCAACCTTCTCGCGCGCGGAATCGAGTGCGTCACCGAGCTCCTCGCGGACGGTGTCCACTGGAACGCGGTCCCACAGCTCGCCGCCGCGCTTCGCCGCCCATTTCGCGCCACGCCGCCCACGCTTGTTCGCCCAGCGCGCTGCGCCCAACGCGGCACCGCCGGCGGCGCGTGCAACGGGCGAAAGCGGCCGACGGCCGCTCGGGCCACGACGCAGCATCAGCGCAGCGCCGGCGCCAATCATGGCGCCCAGCACCGCCGCCGTCAGCAGATCGTACTGCTGGTCACGTTCGGTCCTCAGTCGACCGCGGTCGGACTCGCGGTCGCTCGTGCCATTCGCTCTCGGTCTCGCCGTAGTCGCCATGTGTCTCCTCACTCTCCTCGAACACGTCGTCTTCGTCCGGGCGCTCCATGTCCGCCATCACGCCGTTTTCGACCTGATCACGAAGCGTCGTCGCGCCGGCCCGCACTCCCCGCAGCGTCGATGCCGTCGATACGAATGCATCCTCGGCCTCTCGCTGCACCACTCGCATGAGCGCATCGAGCTCGTTGAGCCGGCGCTCCGCGGTTTTCACGGCCGTCGTCAGCCGCTCGTTCGCCAACGTCACCGTCTGGTTGAACTGCTGGACATCGACGCGGATCGCCGTCGTGATGTAATTGACGTTGTCAGCCACCGCGTTCGCGTTGCGCACCAGCGGCCCGATGTCGCCGTAGAACCGATCGATCAGTTCGTTGATCTTCTTGTAGCTGTTCCGGAAGTTCCAGGCCGCTGGTATCAGCACGACGGTCAGCGCGAGGATCGCGATCGACATGAGCCCTTGGGCCACCGTCGCGACCTTGGCGAACGCGCCCTGCTCGACCGCCACCTGTTTGGTGATGATCGTGTCGGGCAGTGCCTGAGCGCCTTGCAATAAGAACTCCGCAGCCAGCCGCGCGAAACCCGCTGTCATGCGATAGGGGGTTGATGTGTTACCCTTCGGCGTCCAACGAGTCATCCGCGCGGCCCGCCGCCGCCCGCGTATGTGCAAGGCTGAGGCCACCATGTGGTCGAGCCGAGCGTGATGCAGTCCGTGAACGCGGATCGTATTGGCGGCAAAATCGAGTGTCAAGCAACCTACACCCTCGACGCAATCCAACGTCATGGCCGCAGTGCAGTACATCGTCGAAGGCGGAGCCACGCTTTCCGGCACCATTCGCCCCTCGGGCAACAAGAACGCTGCGCTGCCAATCATTGCGGCCTCGCTGCTGACAGAGCACCCGGTCACGCTCTCCAACGTGCCGCGCATTCGCGACACGGAGACGCTCGTCGAGCTGATACGCTCGGTGGGCGCGAGCGCCGACTGGACCGAGCGCAACACACTCGAGATTCACGCAAAATCCATCCGGCCATCGGATCTCGATCCTGAGCTCTGCCGGAAGATTCGCGCATCGATCCTGCTTGCCGGACCCCTGCTTGCCCGCTGCGGCGAGATCACGCTCCCGCCACCCGGGGGCGACGTAATCGGGCGTCGCCGCCTCGACACGCACTTCCTGGCCCTCGAACGACTCGGCGCTGACGTCACTGCCAACGACAAGTTCGAGCTGCGCGCGAAGACGCTCGTCGGCGCCGACGTCTTTCTGGATGAGCCGAGCGTCACCGCGACGGAGAACGCTCTCGTCGCGGCGACCGCGGCGCGCGGAACGACCATCCTTCGCAATGCCGCGTGCGAGCCGCACGTGCAGGACCTTGCGCATTTCCTCTGCACGCTCGGCGCGCGAATCGATGGGATCGGAACCAACACCGTCACCATCCACGGCGGGCAGACGATTGGCGGCGGCTCGCATCGGATCGGGCCGGATCACATCGAGGTCGGGTCGTTCATCGGACTCGCTGCCGTGACACGATCGGAGATCCGCATCGAGCAGGCCGGCGTCGAGCACCTGCGCTCCACGTTGCTTGGCTTCGCCCGTCTCGGCATCTCGTGCCGAATCGAGGGGAACGATCTGGTGGTGCCGGCGCAGCAGTCGCGTGAGATCCAGGAGGATTTCGGCGGTCACGTGCCGAAGCTCGAGGATCAGCCGTGGCCGGCGTTCCCCGCCGACGTCATGTCCATTGCGATCGTCACCGCGACGCAGTGCACCGGGCTCATTCTCTTCCACGAGAAGATGTTCGAGTCCCGAATGTTTTTCGTGGACAAGCTGATCGGCATGGGAGCGCGCATCGTGCTGTGCGATCCGCACCGTGCCCTCGTGGCTGGACCATCTGCGTTGCGCGGTGCGGTCGTCGAGTCGCCTGATATCCGCGCGGGGATGGCCATGCTCCTCGCTGCGCTGTGCGCGAAGGGCACGAGCACGATTAACAACGCCGGCCAGATCGAGCGGGGCTACGAGCGTATCGATGAGCGTCTCAATGCCCTCGGTGCTCAGATCACGCGCGTGGACGAACGACGAAAATGAAGACGGAGGCGAGCCTCGAGTCGTCGCGGCTCTACGAGGAAGTTCCGGAGCTCGCGTCGATCGGCATGCGGGCCTTCACCACCACGCGGCAGGCGGGCAGCTTCGGCGTCGCGAGCGACGAGCCGGTTCGCGCCGTCATGGCGCGCTGGGATGGTCTGCGCGACGATCTCTCGCTAGCAGGTCCGCGGCTCGCGACCGCGCGACAGGTCCACGGCAATCGTGTGATCTCGCATGGAACCGGATGGGAGGGCTGGCTGCGCGGAGGAGACGCCGATGGGCACTTCGCGCTCGACCGCGGAACCGCCATGGCCGTTACGATCGCGGACTGTGTTCCCGTGTTTCTCGCGCATGCATCGGGTGCGGCGGCAGTGCTGCATTCGGGGTGGCGCGGCACGGAGAGCCGCATCGTCGAGCGTGCCATCGTCCTGGTCGAGGCTCGCGGCATACCCGGCATGGAGCTCACGCTGCACCTCGGCCCCGCGATCTGCGGTGCGTGCTACGAGGTCAGTCCCGATGTGTTCGAGCGATTGACCGGTCGGAGCGTCGACCGACCAACGACCGTCGACCTTCGTGTGCTGATCGCGGACCATGCTCGCCAGCGCGGCGTGCGACGGATCTCGATCAGCGAGAATTGCACTCGGTGCAACAACGACCGCTTTTACTCCCATCGCGCCGGCGATAGTGGAAGACAGCTCGGCGTACTGATTGCGCCTCTGTGACATAGACGCCATTTGGCTTGACGGCATCTTGGCTGCCGTCTAGATTCACCGTGCTGGCGTCTCGCCAAGCGCCGGCGAAATGTGGGGGATGGTTCCCCACATTTTTTTGTTCTTGGCGGGCACCTCGACATAACATGAACCAGGCGTTGCAAGACGTTGTAGTTGCCGAGCTTGATTCGCTTGGTTTCGATCTCGTCGAGATCCGGCGGGGTGGTACGCGGACAAGGCCGGTGTTTGACGTTCGCATCGATCGGCGTGATGGGCAGAAGGTGACCGTGGACGATTGCGCCCGCGCGTCGCGCGCCATCGAGGCGCGCCTCGACGCGGGCGCCGTGTTCCAGGGCAAGTACGTTCTCGAGGTGTCTTCACCTGGGGTCGAACGCCCGCTCCGGACACCCGCGGATTGGCAGCGGTTCGCCGGTCGCCGCGCTCGTCTTACGAGCGCGGCGGTTGGCGGGATGGTTGAGGGAGAGATTGTCGGGCTCGAAGATGACGCTGGCCGAGTGGTAGCGGTGGTGCGCGACGACAAGGGTGAAACCCATCGCGCGCCGATCGACGCAATTCGCGAAGCACGGCTGGTGTTTCACTGGAAAGGGTAGAGGGTGCCCGTAAATGATCGGTTCTGACATCCTGAACGCCATTCGCGAGCTGACGAATTCCAAGCAGCTCGACCGGTCCGAGCTCCACGGACTGCTCGAGGACGGCATTCATGCCGCGCTCGCGAAAAAGCACGGGCCGAACGTCCAAGCCGAGGTCGAGATCGACGAAGATCGCGGCCAGATCCGCATCGTGCTGTTGAAAACCGTCGTCGAGGAGGTCACCGACCCAAGCCGGGAAGTCAGCGTCGAAGACGCGCGCTTCGAGGATCCCGAGTTTCAGGTCGGCGATATGATGGAGATTCCGGTCGACTTCGCGGAGTTCGGTCGCACCGCGGTGCAGGCCGCCAAGCAGCGAATCATCCAGCGGGTCCGCGAAGGCGAGCGCACGCGGATCCGCGATGAGTTCGCGGGCCGCGTCGGCGATCTGCTGAGCGGCGAGATTCAGCAGATCGAGCGCGGCAAGCTCGTGGTCATGCTGAACAAGTTCCGTGAGGCCGAAGCGATCATCCCGTATCGCGAGCAGAACCATCGCGAGCACTTTCACCAGGGCGAGCCGATTCGCGCCGTGCTCAAGCGGGTCGAGGAAACCCCCAAGGGACCTCGATTGATCTTGAGCCGCGCCGACCCGCTGTTCGTGAAAGCGCTCTTCAAGCTCGAGGTGCCGGAGATCCAGCAGAACATCGTCGAGATCCGCGCGGCGGCCCGCGAGGTCGGGAGCCGCACGAAGATCGCAGTGTTCTCGCGCGATGATTCGATCGATCCGGTGGGGGCGTGTGTTGGCCTCAAGGGATCGCGTGTGCAGGCAGTCGTGAACGAGCTCAATGGCGAGCGCATCGACATCGTCCCGTGGTCGGCCGACCCGGAGCGGTTCGCGAAGCTCGCGCTCGCTCCGGCGCGCGTTGCGCGTGTGTTCTCCGACCCCACGGCCAAGACCATCCAGGCCGTGGTCGATGAGGATCAGCTTTCGCTCGCCATCGGGCGGAACGGACAGAACGTGCGCCTCGCGTCGGAGCTCACGGGCTGGAAGATCGACCTGTACTCGAGTCGGGAATGGCTCGATCGCGGCGGCGACGCTCCGCTCTTTGCGCCGCTTCCGGAGGAGGCGGACGAGGCGGCGGACGTCAAGTTGTCGGAGATCGAAGGCATGTCCCCCGCGACGGTGGCGGTGCTCGAGGACGGTGGTTATCGCACGCTGAACGACATCATCGACCTCGAGCGCGAGGACCTGCTCCGCCTTCCGGGGATCGCCCCGGAAGAAGCGGACAGGATCATTGCGATGATCGAGGAGTTGACTGAGGAGGGTGGTGAAGAAAGCGGCGCCGATGACGGCGCCCGCGAGTCCAATGACGCACCGCGTCGCGGTGGGTCGGCGGCCTAACGAGAATCCATGGACGCTTCGACGTCCCGCAAGCTGCTCCGACTGCTCGGTATCGGGTTGAACGGGCGGCTCGTGGTGGTCGGTGTCCAACAGGTGCGAGACGCGGCACAGCGTGGGAAGCTGCGTCTCGCGGTGGTCGCACCGGATGCATCGCGGCACAGCCTCGATAAGGTTGTGCCGATGCTTCGGGCGAAGAACATTCGGGTGATAGAAGGTCCGTCGGCGACCGAGTTGGGCGCCGCGTTCGGAAGGGAATCGACGGCCGCAGTCGGCGTTGTCGATCCACAGCTCGCGAGAGGCATTCGTGCACTCGTCGAGTCGGCCCCGCCTGGGGGGCATGCTGCGGACTCGATGCGAGCCCGCTAGGAGGACTGTTTGAGCAAGCTTCGCGTACACGACATGGCAAGCGAGTTCGGGATATCCAGCGACGACGTCATCACGTTGCTTCGCCAGATGGATGTCCCGGTGCGCAGCCATCTCACTCTGCTCACCGACGATCAGGTGGCGCGCATTCGTGCGCGGTGGGAGCGCGAAAAGCGCGTCCGCGCCGAGAAGCAAACGGCCCCACCCGCGCGTCGTCGCCGAGGCACCGCCGCTCCTGCGCCGGCCGCGGCGGCTCCCGCCACGCCCGCGCCGACCGAGGCATCAGGCATCCGCCGGCGCCGCCGCCCGGCCGAGGCCGAGGCAGGCATCGCCACCACGGAAGAGCATGAAGTCGAGTTTGCGCCGGACTCGGGCGACGTCGAGCACGGTGTCACCGTCGACCACGAACCGGAAGTGACTTCGGCTCCCGCGATCGATGCGCGCGAGCTTGAGGACACCACCGCAGTCGAGGTGGCCCGGCCTGCCGCGCCGCCCGCTCCCGTTGTACCTCCGGCTCCGCCAGCGCCGCCAGTCGTGGCAGCGCCGCCTGCGCCGCCGCGTGCAGACACGACAGATCGCGGCCCCGCGGTCGTCGAGCCTCCTCAACCGGCGAGACCGGCTGTGCCGATGTCGGGTCCAGTCTCCGCCGGCGGTTCCGATCGCCCGCGCCCTCGACCCATCGTGCCTGGCGCACCGCGTCCCCGCCCAGTGGCGAGCGGTACGCCCTTCGTTCCGCCCCGCCCGGTCGCGTCCGCCGCGCCCGGTGGAAACATCACGCCGACGCGTCGCGATGATCGCCAGCAGCAGCGACCCGGTGGCGGCGGCGGTGGTGGCGGTGGTGGTGGCGGCGGTGGGAACCAGCAGCAACAGCAGCAGCAGGGCCGTCGCAAGAAGGGCAAGCGCGGCGCTGTCGATCAGGAAGCAGTGTCCGTCAACATCTTCAAGACCATGTCCGCGCTCCGCGGCCCGGGTCAGCGGCGAGGTTCGCGCCGATCGGACGATATCGGTGCACGCGAGGAGTTGGAGGCGCAGCGCGAGGCGGAGCGTGAGCGTGAACGAAAGACCGTTCACGTCAACGAGTTCATC
>JAJKIV010000199.1 GCA_021154285.1 Gemmatimonas sp.
AGACGGGACGCGAGGACGGACAGGCGACAGGCGAAAGGCGACAGGCGACAGGCGACAGGCGACAGGATCAAGGGGTCAGAGCCCTTGAAACTCGGCTTTCAAGGTCCCCGCCGCCTTGATCGAGTCGGGTGCTTGTTCGTCCCTAGTCGTGCGGTTAACCTACTGCTACCTCGCGGGCGTAATTCAGTTGGTAGAATGCCAGCTTCCCAAGCTGGACGTCGTGGGTTCGAGTCCCATCGCCCGCTCTTTGGAAGTCTTGAAATTCCAAGCAGTTCCAGTCGCCGGATTCCCAACGGGTCCCGGCGACTTTTTCTTGGGACCCGTTCTGGGACCCGTTGAGGCATTGATTTTCGCCGCCAAGAGGGCCTGCTGCTGGGGTGTGAGCGCGGCCAGCAGGGCGTTGAGATCCAGTGAAGGCTTCGACCCGTTAGCCTCTGGCTTAGCGCCCAGCCGCAGCTCGCGACGCACCTTCGCCGCCTCCGCGCGGAGCTCGTCCGTCTGCCGATCCTTGTAGATCTGCTTGCGGGTTTCGGAGTCCTGCCACCCGCCGAGGCGATCCTTCACGCGGTCGTCCGTTGCCGATTCGGCCAGGTCTGCGGCGATCCGTCGCAGCCCGTACCAACCGCGGCCCTCCACGTGGCCCACATTCGCGATCGCCTCGAGCTCCTTGAAAGCGATGCGCGCGCCGTCGCGTGAAAGCGGCTTCGCCCCGACACGCACCTTTCGCGTCCATCGGCGTCCGCTCTCGTCTAACATGCGCATCTTCGAGCCCGGAAAAGGTAGTAGTCCTCGATCTGCCCTGCGCGCCACGCCGCCTGGTAGGTGGCGAGGTAGCCGGCCAGCGCGTCGTCCACGGTCCGGCGCTGCTCTGGCGTCAGGACCACCACCTCGCCGTGCTTTTTCCGAGCGCCTGGGATCTCAATCTGGCCGAGCGCAGTCGGCGGAGCCGACTCGCATTCGTTAGGCGCAATCTCAGACAGCACGAGCATGCGCCGCGTGCATCGGAGAACCTGGCCTGTCCGACACTTGGCCGCGAGCTCGATGGCGAGACGGATGCGAGGATCGACCCGAGGGTCGCTCATGGCCGCGAAGATGCGTCGGCACTCGTGCACGGTGTGCCGCGCGCGGTGCGGTCGCGTTCGCGGTTTGCCCGTTCGCTGCGCCCACTCCTCTTTGAGCGCCTTCCGCCACTGCGCGGGCGCGCGGGCGGCGTCGGGCGGGATCACGTGCTCTTCGCGCAGCCATGCGGACAGAAGCGCCACGACGATCCTTCTCCCGTCGGGATACTAAGCGCCGAGATTTCGATCGGGACGACTGCGACAACGGGCATCACGCGAGCGGATGAGCGATCCGGAACGGCTCGGCCGAATGTGGACAAGCGCGTGTGCAAGCGCGTGTGCAAGCTAGAGGGAAGGGCCCTCTCGCGAGTTCGAGAGGGCCCTTCTGCTCACCTCCATTCTGTGCTTGCCGTAACTCCGGGGTTACGTGCCGCGCAAGGATCCCGCGATCAGACCGCTCGAGGTTCCTCGCTCGGACGACTGTCGTCGGCCTCTCGTGTCCGCCGTTTTTTCTCCCAGTTGGACTCTCCACAGTGGGCTCGTTTTTGGTGGTCGGTGTGACATTCCATGGCGCGACTACGGCCGACGTGTACACTCTCGTGAGTCATCTCTAGGCTACACGGCGATGCGGGGGATCCGGCGGACGACCAGCTCTCGTCATCGAGGCTTCAGTTGACAACTCCGAAAGAGGCCTAGGGCAATCCACCTCGGAATCAGCTGCCACCGGGCGTGTCGTTTCAGAAGCTTGAGGCGGCACCGATGCGTAGCGAGATTTGACATCAAAGACTGCTTCCCGAGCGTAAGCCTGGCTCATGTGACGAGCGCCGTTGCTCGCGCCGGTCTTGATCCAGCGATCACTTCTTTGGTCGCGTCCCTGGTCACCTTCAGAGGTGGTCTGCCGCAAGGTGCGCCGACCAGCATGGCCATTTTGAACGCTGTTCTAGCGCCGATCGATAGTCGCCTCTCGGACGCCGCTCTCACTCACGGTGTCAGCTACACGCGTTACGTCGACGACATCTGCGTCTCGGGCAACAGAACGCTTGGATTCTTCGAACGCGCAGTGAGGCTTGAGTTGGCGAACGTCCGTCTCAACCTCTCTCCGGAGAAGACACGATACTGGGGGCCGCGACTCACGCCGGTCGTGGGCGGTATCGCCATCGGGCGCAGGCCAAGAGCGCAACCGACGTATCTACGAAAGGTTCGCAAGCTGCTCGATGCAGTCGTACAGTCGGGAGCTTTACCAACCGAGGCGCTGATGAAAACCGTCAGAGGTCACACTGCCTACATGCTGGCGGTAGATCCCCGGCTTGGCCGCAGATACCAGCGTCGCTTTGATGGCTGTTCGGGGTGACTGAAGCGCCCGAAGCGTAACAGAGACAAATACACGCGCTTGAACGGGTCGTGCTGAATGACGAGTCGGCATCACCGCACACCACTCGCTGCCGCCAACGACACGTCGGATGAGATCGAACGCACCGTCGTGATGCTGACCCGCGTCGAGATTGTCGCTGATGCCAAACCCTGGATAGATCGTCGTCGCGCTACCTGCGACCCGTGGTGCGGCAATGTTGGACGTCAGCAATTAGCCGAACAACGTCGACAGCTCGGCGCCCGCTAGGAACGGTTAGCAACGCTGAAGGCGAATGTGAAAGCCTTGTTGTCAGAGCGTTGTGGCGCAGAAGCGATACGAACCGAGGTCCGAATTCGACTCTCGCTCGACGCGAGGATACGGGCGGCCTCGAAGGACGAATCGATCTACAGAACCCGTCTTGTGAATCAGGTCGGCGGCGTCATGGCCGGTTTTCCCAGAGGACGTTGATGATGACCCAGCGACCGTTCCACTTGGCCATGTGCATGTAATCGATCCACGTGCTTGCGTCGACGCGCACACTCGCCGTGTTGCCGAAGATGTCGAGGATGCGCACGTCAGTGCGTCGCTCTCCTATCGGCGTCTCCTTACCGGCACCGCGCCGCGTGTTCTGCACCAGCGTCATCGCGCTCTGATGCCCGAGAACGCTGCGGCCGCGCTGGTCAGTGTTGACGATCCTCTTGGCAAGGTCGGGATGTACGGCGCGCTCCATGCGCTCCGCGTTTCCCTCATACCACCCCTCGATGTAGTCGAGGGCCGTGGCTTTGATCGCGCCGGTATCGGCAGCAGACTGCGCGGGCAGAGACGACGCCGCGAGCAGCGTGGCCGCGCCGCATGCAACGAGTAAACGAGTCATATATACCTTGGCTGAGTTGCAGTTTGGATCACCCGCGAGCCGTCGTGTGGAGAAGACGTCTCGTGGTGCGCGCACCGGAAGGTCCAGTGAGCTTGCCTATTTCGGCATCGAGGTCGGAACGATCACAACCGTTAGGCGATGAGCATAGTATAGCCACTGTGGCTATACTGTCAATGACGGATCGGATCGTCACCGCGTCATGTTCGGGGGTTGGCGTCGACGCCGGCCGCCCGTGACACACCGTTGGCCATATAGCCATAGTGGTTATAACTACCCGCCCTCGGCGTTGTGTTGACAATATATCCACTATGGCTATACTACGCGACACGCTTGACGGAGACGTGCGTGCTTCGATTGGCCTTCGTGCTCGTGTTGACGCTTTCGCCGTCGGTTGCTCTATGCCAGGATACAAGCCTGGTCGGCGTCTGGTATGACAAGCGTTGGTTTGGCCCAGAGCTTCGGGGAGAACTGCTTGTGCATCGTACGGCGACCGGGTGGGAAGCGAGAATCGCGGGGCGCGACGCCGAGTATCGCGGCGCGGACGACCGCATCGTATTCGATTTCCCGTCCGGCGGCACATTTCGCGGGCGCTTGGACGCGGCGAAGGCGCGAGTCGTCGGCCACTGGATCCAGCTGGCCACCGCAATCACCGGCGAGCGATACGCTACGCCGCTCGCGCTGGTAACGTGCGGGAAGAACTGCTACTCCGGCCCCGTCGTGCCGCTGGAGGACACCTACACCGTGTACCTGCAGGTGAAGGCGAGGTCTGACGGAAAGCTCGGCGTTCTTGTGCGCAATCCGGAGCGCAACCAGGGACGATTCATCCCGGCCCCTGGTACGCAATACGTCGTGCGTCGCGGAGATACGGTGGTGTTCCGCAATGCGCGCGACTCGTCGGTATTCACCACCGTGCTTCAGGGCGGCGTCCTGCCCGTGAGCCTTCCCGGCATGGGCTTCGATCTCGCGCGGACAGCTCCCGACAGCTTCACCAACTTCTACGCCAGAGGGCGGCCGGCGTCCCCCGTATGTGTATCGTGTGCCGCGCGCACTCGCCGATGGCTGGCCCGTGGCCCACGCGCGAGATGTCGGCCTCTCACTTGAGAAGATCACGGAGCTCATGCAATGGATAGTTGGGAGCTCGACCGACTCGTCCAATGCGTATCGGCCGCACGGCATTCTCGTCGCTCGCCACGGAAAGCTCGTGGTGGAGGAGTATTTCTTCGGCGGACATGCCGGAAAGCCACACGACACGCGCTCCGCTTCGAAAACGCTCGTGAACATCGTGATGGGCGCCGCGATGGAGCGCGGGATTAAGGTGAGCCCTGCGACGTCGGTCTATGCCACCATGGGGCTCAGGTCGGATACGCTCGACGCGCGCAAGCGCGCGATGACTATGGAGCACCTGCTTACCATGACGTCAGGGCTCGACTGCGATGATTTCAATGATCCCCAAAAGCCGGGCAGTGAAGACACCTTCCGGGAGCGGACGCGGACCGACTGGGTCACTGCTGCACGACCCTTGGCATGTTGCGGGCGCCGGGCGCTCAGGCGGTCTACTGCTCGATCAATCCTTTTCTCGCCAGCGCAGTGCTGAGCCGCGTGACCGGAAAATGGTTCCCCGACCTCGCCTGGGAGTTGGTGGGGGAGCCGCTCCAAATGAGCCGCTATTACCTCAACCTAACGCCACAGGGCGAAGCGTACATGGGCGGCGGCGCGTACTTCCGTGCCCGCGACTTTCTGAAGCTCGCACAGTTGTACGCCAATGGCGGTGTGTGGAAGGGCCGGCGAGTCGTATCGGAGGCGTGGATCAGGGAATCGGTAAAACCGCGGTTTGCGATCGGCACCACAACCAACTACGGCTACTTGTGGTGGACAAGCGAATACACACACAAGGGTAAGCGCATTCTCGCCCACATGGCTTCGGGCAACGGTGGCAACTTCTCGATTTTTATTCCCGACTTGGACCTCGTCATCGTTTCCACGGGAGGCAATTATTCGGATAGGGCGAACTTCATGATGCTGACAGAGATTATTCCAAAGTACATCCTGCCATCCGTGGTGGATTGACCGGCGCGCGGCACTGAACATGCCGGCCGTCTCATGCCACTGCCACGCTGGGGTTGAGGCAAACCCCGAGGAAGGGCGGTGCGTGGTTGCGCCTAACGTGCCCTGCTCGTGCGCGTGTCTGTCGAATCGTGCATGTGGCTGACAAAGCGGTACGAAACAGTATATTTGGGAAGGTCCGCGAGGAGGGTGTTGCCTAACGTGTACAGGCCGCCCCGTATTCGCGCAGTATCGGGGTGGCCGGGCGAGGTTCGACCTCCACCGACGCGTCGGTGCTCGATCCCGATACGCTCCAGCTCAGCCGTCCATCTCGGTTGCACCGAAGTCATGCAGGCGATGAGGTTAGCGTGTCGGAGCAGTAATAGCACTGCTCATGACTGCGCTTGAGCGCAGCGGGGGTTAGCAAGCAGAGTGTTCATGCGCCATCGACCTAACGAGTTGTTGCGGTGTCGAAGGCAGCAGAGCCACTTGCCGTACCGCCGCCCCATGCCGGCCCGCTCGCAGGTGAGGCCGGTCGTTAGCCGGCGACATGCTACGGCGTCGCATCGATGGGAAGCACCCGCGGAATACCAAGCTCTCTCCGTCCCGCGCTAGAACAGTTCCTAAACGCGTGACGAACGCAATGCGTGGGACCAGCTGGACTTCTTCTACAGGAAGGGGCTGGGCTACGCCAACGAGATGTCGCTCCGGCCGCAAACGCTCTACGCGATCGCGGACTCGCCCGTCGGGCTGGCGGCGTGGATACTCGACCACGACGCGCGCAGCTACTCGCTCATCGCGCGCGTCTTCGACGGACAGCAGGAAAGCCTCAGCCGAGACGACATTCTCGACAACATCACGATGTACTGGCTGACGAACACGGCGGTCTCGTCGGCTCGCCTCTATTGGGATACCACGCAAACGGCGACGTCGGGCTTTTTCGACCCCAGGAACGTCCGGATCCCGGTCGCCGTGACCGTCTTTCCCGACGAGATCTACGCAGCTCCGAAGACCTGGGCAGAGCGCGCATATCCCAAGTTGATCTATTTCAACAAGCTCCCAAAGGCGGCGCTTCGCGGCGTGGGAGCAACCAGAGCTCTTCGTCCGGGAGATGCGTCTAGGCTTCGGATCACTGCGGACATCGCTGCGCGCGTAGTCGAGCC
>JAJKIV010000200.1 GCA_021154285.1 Gemmatimonas sp.
ACCGAATACCGCCAGTCGACCATCAGCCCGCCGCGCTCGAGCTGCCGGCGGAAGTTCGCGATGTTCCGCGGGATGAGCCGCATCGGATGCTCACCAATCCGAAGCGCGTAGTTCTCCGAGTGGATGCCTAACGCGTCGTACCCGAGCGGCTCGAACACTGTGTGCCCCTGCAGCCGCTGAAATCGTCCAAAGATGTCGTTCCCCGTGAACGCGAAGAGGTTGCCGACGTGCAGCCCCTCCGCCGACGGGTATGGAAACATCATGAGGGCGTAAAACGGCCGGTCCCCGCCCGCAAGGTCGGTGTGATTGGTGCCGCGCTCTCGCCACCGGCGCTGCCATTTGGCTTCGACAGTGCTCGGGTCGTAATCGACGGGAGCGCTCACAGGAGTGGGCTCGTGCGGATTCGGTACAGTCATGTCTGGGCTCGCGGGCGCAGCGCCAGGGAGTCTCGAGCGCGCCCGAATTCGGAAGGGTTTGACCTGTAGGAATTTAGCGCTGGTCGAAGGCTGAACAAGCCAATCTGACCCTGGCCGACATGACGCTCTCCTCCATCACTTCGACGCACTCGGTACCGCGCCCGCCCGGCCTCCGCCCCAGGCGCGGCCCGTCCAGCGCATCAGGGCCGACCGCACAATCCAGCTCGCTCCGTCGCGGAATGGTCATCGGTGCCGCCGGCATCGCCGTCGCGATCGTCGCGATTGCCATGCTCGTCGCCGTCCGGACCGCCGCCGACTTCCTCTCGGATCGCGCCGACACGCGACTCCGTGATGTCGCCCGACGCGGCGAGCTCGTGACCGAGCAGGCGTTGCTCGAGCGCGCGCGGCAGGTCGAGCTCATTGGCGCATCGCCGACCGTCGTGGACGCCGCGCGTGTCGGCGCCCAGCGCTCCGCGCAGATGGGCCTCGTCGGACGACCCGTCGAGGCGCTCGAACGGCAGATGGCGGGTACACGGAACCTTGCCGTAAGCGAGAGCGCTGCCCGTTACCTCCGGAGCCAGCTCGCCCCGCTCGGCGTCGCCGAGATGTTCGTCACCGACGTCAACGGGTTCACCGCGGTCGCGACGGAGATGACGTCCGACTTCGTGCAGAGCGACGAGGCGTGGTGGCGCGATGCGGTGCGCAAGGGACTCACGTCCGCTGAGGCGGAGTACGACGAATCGGCGCGCCAGACGGTTGTCTCGATCGCCGGGTCCATCCGCGAGCCGGGCCAAGACCGGCCGGAAGGCGTCATCAAGATCGCGTTCGGCATCCCGACGCTGGACGCGGCGCTCGGGCGGGCCACCAGCAGCGAGACCCGCATCGATGTCCTGGATGGTCGTGGGCGACTGATCGCCAGCTCATCGCGAAACGGCGCGCGAATGAGGACGCTGCCGGGCGCGGACCAGATCCCCGGCGCCGCCGGCGATACGATCGTGGAATTCGCCGCGGCCGACACCACACGTCGCGGAATGGTCGCCTCGGCGAACGATGGATCGTGGCGCGTCGTCGCGTCGATGGATGAAAGGAGCGTGCTCGAGCCGTTGCGCGACGCACGACCGATGATCGCGGCCACGCTCATCGCGGTGGTCTCGTTCCTCGTGTTGACGTTGTGGTCGATGAGTCGCTTCCTCGATCGGCGCTTGAGCGTGCCGGTCACCGAGCTTGCCGGTGTCGCAGAAGCGGTCGCGTCCGGCGACCTCTCGACGGTTGTCATCCCATCCGGTGCCAACGACGAGATCGGGCGCTTGAGCCGCGCCACGGCGGGGATGGTCGACGATCTGCGACGCGTCGTGTCGACGATGCGCGATGCCGCCCGCGAAACGACGGCACGCGCCGCCGAGATCACGAGCGGCAGCGAGAACATGGCGGCGGCCGCAGAGGAGATGGCGGTCACGTCAGGTGACCTGAGCCGCCAGTCCACCGAGATGGCAGACGCGATTCAGCGAATGGCTTCCGACGCGTCGCGTCTCCAGTCCATCGCCGATCAGCTCGCGCTCGGCGCACATGATGGTGTCGAGCGCAACGTGGCGCTCGCCGCGCTGGCGAAGGAGAACCGCACACGGTTCGATGCCAGCGCGAGCGCGCTGCAACAACTGGCGAGCGATGCCCGCGCGAGCGCGGACGCTGTGAAGGCCCTCGCCGACGCGTCCGAGGAGTTCGGTGCATTCGTGACGCTGGTGCAGAAGATGGCCAAGCAGTCGAAGCTCCTCGCCCTCAACGCAGCCATGGAGGCGGCGCGAGCGGGAGAGCATGGCCAGGGCTTCGCGGTCGTCGCCAGCGAAGTTCGTCGACTCGCCGCGAACTCGGCGGATGCCGCGCATCGGACCGAAGCGCTCGTGCGAGGCGTGCTCACGAAAGTCCAGGAGTCTCGCTCGTCGAGCGCACGGACGATGGAGACCGTACTCGGCGTCCTCGAGACCACGCAGCTGGGCATGCACCTGTTCGCCCAGGTGGAGGACGCGATGCACGGTTCCGAATCGTGGACGGCGTCGATCGAGCAGGCCGCCAGCACCTCACGCGAGCTCGTCGCCGACGTCACCGCACGGCTCGACGACGTCGCAAAAGCGACGGAGTCGTACGCCTCGGCGATGGAGGAGGTCGCGGCCTCGAGTCAGGAGCAGAGCGCGAGCAGCGAGCAGATCGCCGCGGCCGCTTCGACGCTGGCCGAAGCGGCCGCGCACATGTCGGGGCTGGTCGGCGGGTTCAAACTCGACACGACCACCGGCGAGCTTCAGGTCCCGCCAGCGCCGTTGGACGACGCGTCGCCTAACGCGCTGAGCGCCGCGCCGTCATTTCAGCCGGCCTGACGGCACCCAGGCCGTAAGCCCCTCGGCGGTCTCGACGAGCGCGTAGTCCGCGAACTCGCCGATCACCGGCAGCGCACCACCGGGCGCGGTCGCAATGATCGCGGCGTTCGCCGCGGGCCGGTCGCGCAACGGAGTGCCCGTGGCGACATCGGTGCGACCCACGGCACGACGTGTCGATTCGACGACACGCGACGCGATGAACCCTGCCGTGCCGTCCGGCAGACGAACCCGGAACCACGCGCCCGCCGCGGCATCGACCTGGAGCGGCGTCGCCGCTGGCACTGTCGTTAGGGTTGTCGCGCGCGAATCGGGAGACGCGAGCACCGTAGCTTTCCCCCGTGAGCGGGCAAGTCGTCCGAGCTCAGAGGTATCGCCGGTGATCTGTGGCGGACGCGCGGACGACCGGTAGATGAACGGGTAAGGATCGACGGGCCCTTCGCCTCGTCGGTAGACGCCGAAGTGGAGATGCGGCGGCGTCGTCCGCGCGTTGCCGGTGTTCCCGACGAAGCCGAGGGTGTCACCGATCTCGACGTGTTGGCCGGCGACGACGTTGTGGCGGTCGAGATGAGCGTAGTACAGCGTCTGGCCGCGATCGGAGTCCGAAAGCCAGACAACGTTTCCGCCGAGGTTGTTAGGCGAAATCGACCGCACGACGCCGCGCGCGGCGGCGAGCACCGGCGTGCCGCGCGGCGCGAAGATGTCCACGCCGTGATGCTGTCGAGCGCCTGCGTCCCGCTCGGCGCCGAAGAAGCTCTTCACGGCCCGGCTATCGCGGCCGGAGACTGGAAACGCGAGCGACGGCTCGGTGGACACGGTCAGCGTAAACGCGCCACTGCGGAGCAGCTCGGGTTGCAGGCGCAGTACGTAAACGCCGTCGCGCCTCACCTCGTGGACGAGACGCGCGCCAGCCGTCGTTAGGCTCGTGTCGTCGCTGGCAACGAGGTCGAGCGGGTTGGCGGTGTCGCCGGTCTGCCGGAAGAGGTCGAGAAAGATCGTGACCGCCGAACCGCTCGTTTCGGCGACGGCCGTCAGTTTCTGACCGTCTCGGAGGTCGACGGCGTAGCCGACGGCTCGTGCTTCGGACGCGGCGAAGTAGCCGGTCTCGCGGAATGGCAGTGCGACCGTCAGCGGAGCCTTGATCGAGCTCTGCGCCGCCGCGAGCCAATCGCGGCCGAGCGCAGTCTTCTCGAGCCCGGCCTTCTCGAGGCTTTCCGCATAGCGCTCGTGGGCGGTCTTGGCTCGCGGTCGGTCGAAAAGAGGCGCGACGTCCTTGCACGCGGCCCCGAGTGCAAGGAGGAGTACAGCGGGAACCGGGAACAGGGAACGGGGAAGGTTGTTCATCTCCGAACCAATACGCGCTGCGCTGATGCTCGGTTCCCTTTCCCCGTTCCCGGTTCCCGACGTTTCAAGGGGTCAGAGCCCTTGATCAGTTGGATCAAGGGCTCTGACCCCTTGAAACGCGCCCTATCGCTTCTTCGGCCTGTCGCTCTCCTTGAAGAGATAGGCGCAATCGACGTGTCGCGGACCCTGCGCATCGCAGACCGCGAACTGCGAGCCTTCGTAGGCCGTCGCGGCCGCAAATCGACCGTCCTTCGCCAGCGCATAGAACTGCAGGTCGAAGTACGGCCGGCCTCGATCGTTGAGGAGCCGTTTCTCCGTCATCGCGAGCACGCGCTCCATGACCTTCATGATCGACTGTTCCGGCGTGAGCCCCTGGCGCATGAGCTCAACGGCGAGGAACGCACCGCACACCTTGATGTTCGACTCACCTCGGCCTGTCGAGCCGGCGGCGCCCACGGTGTTGTCGCAGTACTGCCCTGCCCCGATGATCGGCGAATCGCCAACGCGACCCGGGATCTTCCACGCGATGCCGCTCGTGGTTGTCACCGAGCTCATGTCGCCGTTGGCGTCGACGGCGTTCATATTGATCGTCCCCCACGTATGCGCGACCCCAGACTCATCGTACGTGATCTTTTCACCACCCCCTCCTCCATCGCTCGGGGGAGTGCGACGCGGCGTGGAGCTCGGCCGCGTGGACGGCTGCGAGGGCAACGCCGTCGTGTCCGTGGGCTCGAGCCACATGTCGTTCGCATTGAGCCGCGACTTCCACTTGATCCACTCCAGCCGCGACTTCTCGGTCAGGAGGTTCTGCTCCTTGAAGCCCATCTTGAGCGCGAAGCGCTTGGCGTCGTGGCCGACGAGCATAATGTGGTCGGTGTAGTCCATGACCGCCTTCGCCACGAGCGAGGGCGTGGCGATGTCCTCGAGGCATCCGACGGCGCCGGCCCGCTTGGTGGGGCCGTGCATGCAGCTGGCATCGAGCTGGACGATGCCGTCCTCGTTAGGTAGGCCGCCAAGCCCGACCGACATGTCGTCGGGGTCCAGCTCCTGGATGTTTACGCCGGCGATGATGGCGTCGAGCGTGTCGGCGCCAGCCACGATCATGTCGTACGCTTTCTTCACGCCGCGAATGCCGTTGTCGGAGGCGATCACGACGGGACGGGCGGCCATGCCGGCCGAACTCGCCACGCCCGACGCGCGATGCGTGATGCCCGGCGACTCGCCGAGCAGTGGATTGCCGAGTGCGACGCCAGCAGCCGCCGTCGCGCCGGCGGCCAGGAAATCACGACGTGAAACGGGCATAGGCTCCGCCTGGGGTTTCTGGGAACGGGGTCAAAGATGTCGCCCTGATTCCCAAGTCGCGAGCCGCGACAATTCGCCCCGTTTGGGGTCAGAGTCTTAGTCCATCGTTTGAACGCGACGCGTTCAAACGATGGACTAAGACTCTGACCCCAAACGAATCAATTCTACGCGCCGAGGAGCTGTCGGGAGGCGGAGACTGCGGAGTCGATGAACGCAGTGACCTGCGAACGCTGATCGGACGCGCTCACGTAGTCGCTTGCCGGCAACGCCGCGCCGACCCAGCCCTTCGTGTGCCAGTGGCCTGAGCCCGCGAGTGGCGGCAGCGCGGTGATGGGTGGGTACGGATACGGCCCCACGTACCAGTACGGTTCCGCGTATGAGTCGTCGCCGGGTGACTGACCGACGCCGATGGTTCGCCCGCCGGCACCGGGCAACTGGATGAGCGTCGCGACGTCGAAGTGATGTGGCCAGGTCAACGCCGGCCCGGAACCATCCGTCGCGTACGCTAGCGCGGCGAGCAAGCCCGCCGCGTTCGACCAATAGTTCGCGAGCTCGCGAAGCTCCGCGGCGCCAGGAGAAAAGGCCGCCCCAGACATAACCGGGTGAGACGGTATGGTGTAGTGCTTGCGTGCGGTGAGGCGCGCGGGGTCCAAGGCGGCCTGAGCCAAGACCTCGCCCAGCCACGCGTGGGCATCCGCCACTGTGTGACCGGGCAATGCGAACGACCGCGTCGCGACGCCCGGTTCGTCGATCACTTGGAGTGTGAGGTCCTCCACTCGCAACGCTATCCGGAGTGGACGCGTCGCCGGAATCGGCTCCGTGGCGAGAGCGCGAAGCGGCGCGATCCATGATAGGGCAGTGTGACTATCGTCTGGCCGCGCAGCGAGATACGAGATCGCGACCGACACGGCGATCTGCGCGGCATGATGCAGTTGTAGGCGCGCGTCCACGAGGGCAGCAGGGGGCACGGTGCCTACGCGAGTCCAATCCGAAGTCATAGCAGACGTTGACATGACACCTTCTGTGGAACCGGAAATAGAAGCCATGCATTTGTGTGCACCGGCTCCCCGACCGGTCCGAGGGTCGGGTCCAGTGGTGGTTCAAGAGGAACCTTTACGGCGTACCCTCGACGAGAGGTCCAGTAATGGCCGAATCCACTCAGACGCGCCCCGGCGTCGACAAAATAGTCGAGCGCGTTGTTGCGCTCCTTCGCGAGGCGCGAGAGCGAACGGTCCGGCTGACCGGACCGGTTACTGACGAAGATCTCCAGCTGCAGCACAATCCGCTGATGAGTCCCATCGTCTGGGATCTCGGCCACATCGCACACTTCGAAGAGCTGTGGCTGAATCGGAACGTGCACGGCACGGTGGAGTTTGGCGAGATGCCAGGCATCTACAACCCGTTCGAGCATCCCCGGCGCGTGCGTGGCGCACTCGACCTTCCCGGGCGCGACGAAGTGCTCGAGATACTCGCCGAGGTCCGTCAGCGTGTGCTGGAAAAGATCGAGACGCTCGATCTCGAGGCCGGCGATCCGCTCCTGCGGGACGGATACGTGTACGCCATGGTCGCGCAGCACGAGTATCAGCATAACGAGACGATCCTGCAGACGCTGCAGCTCAAGCTCGGGGAGCCATATCGCGCACCGCGAAGTATCGTGCTCCCGGAGCCCGGTATCGACGTCTCGGTCGGCTCAATGGTCCGCTTCCCTGGCGGCGCCGTGCCGATCGGGACGAACGACCGTCGGGTGGCGTATGACAACGAGCGACCGCAGCACCTGGTGGAGCTTCGCCCATTCCAGATCGACGTCGCTCCCGTGACCAACGGGCAATATCTCGAGTTCATGGAGGACGGCGGGTACCGTCGCCGCGAGCTCTGGAGCGACGCGGGCTGGACGTGGAAGGAGACCGACAGCGCCGATTCGCCGAAGTATTGGTTGCGTGTTGGGTCGACGTGGCACTCGAGAATGTTCGATCGAACGGGCCCGGTGGACCCACGGCGTCCCGTGTGCCACGTCACCTATCACGAGGCTGAGGCGTACGCGCGGTGGGCGGGCAAGCGCCTGCCTAACGAATTCGAGTGGGAGGCCGCGGCCTCGTTCGACCCGGCCACGGGCGAGCATCGGCTGTATCCGTGGGGGAACGCGCCGTGGACGCCCGACAAAGCGAACCTCGATCAGCTGTCGTTCGACACCGCGCCGGTTGGCGCGTATCCGCTCAACGTGTCGCCAGTGGGCTGCTACGGGATGATCGGCGATGTCTGGGAATGGACGTCGAGCGATTTCGCGGGCTATCCCGGCTACGAGACGTTCCCGTACCCCGAGTACTCCGAGGTCTTTTTCGGAACGGAGTACAAGGTGCTGCGCGGCGGGTCGTTCGCCACGCGCCCGGGCGCGGTCCGCAACACGTTCCGCAACTGGGACTACCCCATTCGCCGCCAGATCTTCAGCGGGTTCCGGTGCGCATCCGATGACTAGCATCGCCGGTCGGTCCGACGCGTCGCTCCGGGCGGAGCTGCTGCACGATGTCGCGTGGGGGTTGTCCCGCGCGCAGAAGGAGCTGCCGCCGAAATACTTTTACGATCGCCGTGGGTCGGAGCTGTTCGACGAGATCACGAGGCTGCCGGAGTACTACCTGACCCGGACGGAGCGAGCGCTGCTTGATTGCTGGAGCACTCCCGTGATGGTCGCCCTGCGTCCGCGCGCGCTGGTCGAGCTCGGGGCGGGCAGCGCCGATAAGACGCGCCTCCTGCTCGACGCGATGGTGTACGCGGGCAGCGGTGAGGTCTACGTGCCGATCGACGTCAGCGCCGAGTTCCTCGACGACGCGGCGGCGCGTCTGCGCGAGGAGTATCCGACGTTAGGCATCGAGCCCGTCGTGGGCGACATCGCCGACCCGCTCGACCTCGGTCCCGACCTGCCACGCCCCGCGCTCATCGGATTCCTCGGCAGTACGATCGGCAACTTCGATGCGGCCGAGGCGCGTGCGCTCCTCGAGAACGTCGCGCGTGCCATGCGGCCCGACGACCGGTTCCTCCTCGGAGCCGACCTCCGAAAAAACCCGGCAGTCATCGAGGCGGCCTACAACGACGCGCAGGGCGTCACCGCCGAATTCAATCTGAACGTGCTTCGTGTGCTGAATCGGGACCTTGGCGCAAGCTTCGATCCGTCGAAGTTCGAGCACCGGGCGTTCTACGACCGCACGCTCCATCGCATCGAGATGCACCTCGTGTCGACGGACGACCAGCGTGTCAGCATCCCGGGCGTGGGCGAGGTCGCGTTTGCAGGAGGAGAGTCGATCCGCACGGAGATCAGCTGCAAATACGATCGCGCGTCGCTGGACTGCATGCTCGGCGACGCCGGCCTGGTAATCGAGCGGTGGATCACCGACTCCGCGCAGACGTACGCCCTCGTGGTCGCGACCCTCGCGCGCGACGGCGGTATCGACGCGTGATGGCGCTGGACCGCAGCGTGCTCGCGCACGACCTGCGACAGCGCGTGTTTCCAGCGCCGCAGTCAGCCGAGTGCGCGCCTCGCATTGGCGCTGAGGTCGAGGTGATCCCGATCGACGTCCGCTCCGGTCGTCCGCTGCCGCTCGAGGCGCGTACCGGCGTGAGCAGCCTGTCGATCCTGCGCCGTGCGGGAGCAGCCGCCGCGTGGTGCGAGCGCCGCTCGGCGAAAGCGAACGTTCCGGAGATCGTCCTGCCGGACGGCGGGCGCATCACCTTCGAACCGGGCGGCCAGATCGAGATCAGCGCGGCGCCTAACGTGTCGCTGACCGGATTGGTCGGTCGCCTGCAGGATACGATTGCCGCCATCGCGTGCGCGGCGCCTCAGGGCGTGGAGCTCCTGTCGCGCGGGATCGACCCGTGCACGCCGATCGACGAGGTCGCGCCACAGTTGGACGCCGAACGGTACCGGCGCATGCTCCAGCATTTCGAGACGATCGGGCCGTCGGGCGCGCGGATGATGCGGCAGACGGCGTCGTTCCAGGTGTGCGTGGACGGCGGCCCGGCGCCCGAGCAGACGTGGCGGGTGCTCAACGCGATCGCGCCCTACATGGTCGCGATTTTCGCGAACTCGCCGACGTACGGCGGAGCCGAGACCGGCCATCGCAGCTTCCGCAGCCATGTCTGGCGCTCGCTCGACCCGAAGCGGACCGGGTTGCTCGGCGTGGGGGATGACATCGTCGAGGAATATCTGACGTTCGCGCTCGACGCGCCGGCGATCTTCATGCCCGATGTCGGTGATTCGACGGCGAGCTTCGGTGACTGGCTCGCGCGCGGGGACGCGACGCTGGATGACTGGCGCCTGCATCTGTCCACACTGTTTCCCGAGGTCCGGCCGCGCGGGTACTTCGAGCTGCGCTCCGCGGATGTGGTGTCGCCGGAGTGGTACGCCGCGCCGCTCGTGTTCGTCGCGGGGCTCGTGTACCATCGTCCCAATCTCGAGGCGGCGCTTGACGTCTTGGGCGCCCCTGAATCCGATCTGCTGGTGCGAGCCGGCCGTGATGGATTGTTGGATCCCATGCTCGGAGCCAGAGCGCCGACGCTCTGTGACATGGCGCTCGACGGGTGTGCAGCGTTAGGCGCGGAATTCGTCGAGCAGGCAGATCTCGAGCGCGCGGCCGAGTACTTCGATCGCTACACGCGACGACGTCGGTCGCCGGCAGACGAATAAGAGTCGTCCGCCGCCCGTCGTCCGCCGCCGGCAGTTCGCCAGTTGCCTGCCGCCAGTCGCCAGTCGCCAGTCGCCCGCTCTCGGTTAGCTTTCCGCGCCTATGGCTTCCCGACGTTCACACCACGAATGACCGCCATCGTCGCGCGCGCACCGACCCGTCTCGACTTCGGAGGCGGCTGGACCGACGTCCCGCCGTACAGCGAGGAAGAAGGCGGGTTCGTCTGCAACATCGCCATCGCGCGTTACGCGACCGTACGGCTCCGCCCTTCGCTGGACGGCGAGAGTACCATCGACACCCGGCGCGCGACGGACAGTGCACTCGCGGAAGCAGCAGTCCGACGCTCGGGGGTCAGCGGTGTCACCATCGAGATTGCGAGCGATTTTCCGCTCGGTGCCGGGCTCGGAGGATCGTCGGCGGCGGGCGTGGCGGTGAACGGCGCGCTCGCGACATGGCGTGGCGATTCAATCGATCGAGCTGCGC
This sequence comes from Gemmatimonas sp., assembly GCA_021154285.1. GTDB lineage: Bacteria > Gemmatimonadota > Gemmatimonadetes > Gemmatimonadales > Gemmatimonadaceae > JAJKIV01. Next base: position 10,585 of record JAJKIV010000200.1, read on the forward strand.
TCGCGGAACAGAGCCGCGCGATCGAGGTGCAGGATCTCGGTGTTCCCGGAGGAAGACAGGACCATTACGCGGCTGCCTTTGGCGGCGCGCTCGCCCTCACGTTCACCGATGACACGCGCGTGCGTCGGTTGTCATTTTCGCGTGAGTGCAAGGAAGCGCTCGAGCGTCGCTGTATCGTCGTGTACACCGGCGAGTCGCGGATCTCGGGAGACACGATCACCGCGGTGCTCGACGCGTATCGCGACCGGAACCGGCAGGTCCTCAATGCGCTCGCCCGCATGAAGGCGCTCGCGCGTGCGATGGCCGACGAGCTGTGTGCGAACGATGTCGACGAGCTCGGGGAGCTCATCTGGGAGCACTGGCAGCATCAACGCGCGTTGCATCCGTCGATCCCGACACCGCTCATCGACTCGATCCTCGAGCGCGCGCGCGCCGCCGGCGCGCGTGGTGGGAAGGCGCTCGGCGCTTCGGGTGGCGGGTGCGTGTTGATCATCGCGGGCGACGACAGTGTGAACCGTGTTCGGGCTGCCGTCACCGAGTTGGCACCGAACATTATGCCCGTTGTGATCGACGAAGCCGGACTCACCTGCATGCGAATCAGTGACGGAGATCAGTCCTAGATGGCGCAACTGAACCATGAGCAGTACGACCTGCTCGAGCGAGCGATTACCGAGAAGCGACGCATCGCGGTGATGCGTCGCGGAACCGAGTACGTCGTGGTGCCATCACGGCTGTCAGTCGAGGGGGGCCGAGAAGCGATCCAGGCGCGCCACCCGAGCGGAAATGTGATGACGTTCTACATTGATGAAGTGCAGTCGATCGAGGTCGTGAAGTGACGGCCGGAAGGGTGAGCAGTGCGCGACATCCACTCGTCGCCGTCTACGCCGACGAATCGTGTCTGGGCAACGGCCGCGAGGGTGACAATCCGGGCGGCGCCGGTGCGCTCATCGAATACATGCGGCCCGAGTCGAGCGAGGTTGTCCGCCGCGATCTGTGGGTAGCCGAGCCGGCGACGACGAACAACCGCATGGCGCTGCGGTCGGCGATCGAGACCTTTCGCACGCTGTCGCGAAAGGGCAAGCAGTTCTCGGTGGTGTTCACGAGCGACTCACGCTATCTCGTCGACGGGATGGAGTCGTGGGTCCACGGCTGGGCGCAACGCGGCTGGACACGGAAGAGCGGCCCAATCGAGAACCTCGAGCTGTGGCACGCGGCGGTCGACGCCGTCTCCGGCCATCAGGTGCAGTGGCGATGGGTGCGCGGCCATCATGGGCATCCGCAGAACGAGTACGCGAATTACCTCGCGACGACCGCGGCGGCCAGGCAGACGCAGTCCGATGGGCTGGTGGCCTCGCAGTTCGACGCGTGGCTTGCATCACAGCGAGAGCGTGGCGCAATGCGCAAAGACATCGACGAATTTCCGTCCGTGGCATCGTTCAAGGCTGCCGCGCCGTTACCGGCGGTCTCGACAGGACGTCAATAACAACAGACCCACACGGATCGGGAAGTCATGTTCAAGTTTGCATTCGCGCTCGTGGTCGGTATCTCGATCGGCTACTTCTACGGCTTCGACGACGCGAAGAAGCACGACGAGAACGTCGTAACGCGTGTGGTCGCGCAGGTCGGCGGAAGCAATCGCGGTAAATACAACAACGACATCGACAAGCGGATGGACAATCTCGAGAAGCGATAGAGCCCGGCTCCGGCCCCGCGGGCTTGCACGACCCATGAGGGACGCCAATGGAACGGCGTCCCTCGTTCGTTTGTACGAAGGGAGGTCAGGTGCTTTCGAACGCCGAGCTTTCGGGTCACCTTGCCTTTCCCGAACGCCGTCCTCTCTTTTCCTCGCATGGACGAACTCGACCGCATGTATCGACGGCTCGTGCAGAACCTGCGCACGGGCTTCCCTGATCTGCTGGGCCGCCCGTTCGAAGTCGCCGAGCTCTACACGACGGTCATTCCGTACCGGCACAATCGTCGCGAGTTGGAGCTCGAGACCAACCAGGACTACGAGCATGCGCTGCTGCGACTCTTGTCCGGCGAGCGTGGGTATTTGATCGGCGATCCCCAGATGCAGACCGACCTTCGCGCGGAGCTCGACGCGCCGAACCCGGACCTGACGAAGTTCAGGGCGTACGCGACCACGATGGTGTCGGTCGCGCCGGACGGTGCGCGTGCGGCCGACGCGCCGGTTGTTCGGCGTCCGGGAAGCGGTGGCGCCCCGGAGGCTCCAGCGAGTCCGCCGGCGCCCGCGCAGGCCATGGCCGAACGCCCCACGTTAGGCGTTCCGGATCAGGCGGAGCCACGGCAACAGCCTGCGGCTCGCCCCGCCGCGCCCGCAGCGCTGCCGCCACCTGCACCGCCGCCCGCCGTCACAGCATCGCAGACGACCACGTCCGCGATCGGGCAGCGTTCCATCGTCGCATCCGGCAATTGCCGGTACTGTGGCGGCGCACTGCCCGACGGCCGGAACATCACGTTCTGCCCGCACTGCGGGCAGAATCTCACCGTGGCCAACTGCCCGGCGTGCGGCACCGAGCTCGATGTCGGCTGGAAGTTCTGCACCACCTGCGGGCGCGCGGCCAGCTGAGGCAGTCGTGCGCATCGCGTTAGGTACCCTCCTCTGGGGTGCGGTTGCCGTCGCCGGGACCGCGTGCACCACGCTGGGCGGCGATCCCACCCCGGTGCAACAGCCGGCCCCGGCACAGCAGCCGGCCATGGGCCAGTGGACCGTCGACTCGCGTGAGCACGTCGATCTCTGGCTGCACTCGTTCGCGCTGCTCGAGTCCGACTCGAACCGCATTCCGTACTTCCGCCGCGGGTATCGCGACTCCGCTCTCGTGGCGCGGAAACGCGCGAACGTCGTGTCCATGCTCGACGCGAACCGCGAGAAGCTCGCGTCGCGCTTCGTCGCGTTCCCTAATCTGGTCTCCGCCCAGTTCATCCCGCTTTACTTCGGGACCTGGGAGGAAACCCGACAGAGCGCGGAGCTCTTCCTGCGAACGCAGGGCGACCCGAACCAGGCTGGTGATCTCCGCTCGCAGCAGATCGTCGCATTGTTCGGCGGCTACTTCCCGACCCCGCCCGACCGCGAGTGGCTGCGCCTGTTCATTCAGGCGGTCGACGACGAGCGTACGAAGTTCTTCTCGGCGTATTGGCGGCAGGAGCAGACGAGACGGGTCGGTGTCCGCGCCAGTGTCGACTCGATCTGGCGGAGCGGCCTTCGACAGAAGTTCGCGCGCTTCCTGAACAACGCGGGGGCGGACCGCGGAACGATCCTGCTCTCACTGCCGCTCGATGGCGAAGGACGTTCGCTCGACGTCGGTCAGCGCACCCGACTCGTGGCGGTGAACTACCCCATGACGCCAGCGGATGCGCGCGAGGCAGTCTTCACGTTCGCCCACGAGGTCGTGGTGTCGGTGACGTCCGTCGCGATCGAGGACAACACCAGCCCGGCCGAGAAGCGCAGCGGAGCCAGCGACCGGTACTCGAGCGCAGCACTCGTGCGTGGCGGCGCGATGCTGATCCAGCGGTTGGCGCCGGAGATGGCCGACGGGTACGCGCGGTACTACCTGCGTGCCGCCCGCGTGTCCTTCACTGGCGACGCGGCGGCGGCGCTCGCGAAGACGTTTCCGCTGCCGGACGCGATCCGCGATGGAATCCAGCGGCAGCTGGATGTCGTATTGGGCGGGATATGACCGACTTGCCCGATAAGCCTGCGCCGAGCGGCCGGCCGCTCGATCGCGCTGCGCTCGAGCGTGTGCTCGCGCGCGCGAGCGAGCTGCAGGCGGGCACGAGCGAGCCCACCGAAGCCATGACCGAAGACCAGCTCATCGAGCTGGGCAAGGAAGTCGGCCTGTCGCCGGAGCACGTTAGGCAGGCGATCGCCGAAGAGCAGACTCGCGTGGCCGTGCAGCAGCCTGCCGGACGCGTCACGGGCGTCTTCGGCCCGAACACGGCGTGGGCGCAGCGCGTCATCCCCGGTACACAGGCCGACATCCTCGCGCGGATCGACCGGTACATGCAGGGCCAGGAAGCGCTGGCCGTGCGGCGGCGGTACGCCGAGCGCATCACCTGGGAGCCGCGCCGCGATTTCCTCGGTCAGATGAAGCGCGGGTTCGGGCTCGGGGGGCGAGCATACGCGCTGACGAGGGCGGACGAAGTTGGCGCGACGGTCGTCCCGGTCGATTCGGCTCGCGTCCTGGTCAGGCTGGATGCGGCCTTCAGCGACGCACGTCGCCGAAGTGTCACGGGCGGCGGCGTGGTGGCCGGGACAGGGCTCGCTGGCGCGGGCGGTGTGATCGCGCTGGCAGCGACGATGCCCGGCTCGTCGATGGCGGTCGCATTGATGATCGGCGGCGTCTGGGCCGCGATCGGTGGCGTCGGCTTCACGGCGGTCGCGAAGTCGTATCGGTCGAACGTCGAGCGCGCGCAGCTCGCGCTCGAGCAGGCGCTCGATCGATTGGAGCACCCGGAGCCTCCCCGGCAGGGAACGCTGTTCGACGTGCTGTCATCGGTGATCCGGTGACGGCGCCTGCGGGCGCGGCGGCAACCATCTCGCGGGTCGGCGTCGTAGGGGGTGGGCTCATGGGCAGTGGCATTGCCCAGGTGGCCGCGCAGGCAGGCCTAACGACGATCGTCCGTGAGCTCACCGATGCACTCTGCGAGCGCTCGCGCGGCGCCATTACAAAATCGCTCGACAAGGCGATCGAGAAGGGGAAGCTCACGTCCGATGCCCGCGCGGTCACGTTCGAGCAGCTGACGTTCACGACGCGGCTCGACGACCTCGCCACGTGCGACATTGTCATCGAAGCCGTCGTGGAAGATCTGGATGTGAAGACCTCCCTTTGGCGCGAGCTGCATCCGCTCGCCGATCAGCGGACGATCTTCGCGTCGAACACGTCGAGTCTCACGATTGCCGCGATGGCGGCCGCGAGCGGTCGGGCCGATCGACTCGTGGGGTTGCACTTCTTCAGTCCGGTACCGCTGATGCGGCTGGTCGAGGTGGTGCGGACCATCACGACGAGCGAGCACACGTTCGAGCGCTCGCTCGAATTCGTTAGGCGGATCGGCAAGCAGCCGATCGCTGCGCGGGATCAGTCGGGGTTCATCGTGAACCGACTGCTCATCCCGTACATGCTCGACGCGATTCGAGCGCTCGAGAACGGCGTCGGCAGCGTCACGGACATCGATGCCGGCATGCAGCTCGGCGCCGGGTATCCCATGGGCCCGTTCACGCTGCTGGATTTCGTCGGCCTCGACACCGTGCAGCTCGTGGCCGAGGTGATGTTCGACGAGTACCGGGAGCAGCGGTTCGCTCCGCCCCCACTGCTCCGCCGACTCGTGCTCGCCGGGCACCTGGGGCGGAAATCAGGACGCGGATTCTACGATCACTCGGTCGACCCGCCCGTCCCGAGCCGCCTCGGGTGACGCGGCCACCGCGCGCGGGGTATATGAGGCATTGCTAGGCGGGAATGCGAGTATGAGACGAATCCTGTTCGCGCTGTGCCTTGGGGTCGCGGTGGCGTCGAGCGAGGCGTGCACTCGAGCGCCAACGTCGTCGCGCAACGAGAGGTCGTTGTCGGCCTTTCAACCGTACCTGACGCGGAGGCTGACTCCCGCAATGGCGCGGTCGCAGTTCGGCAGTCCGGACGAGATAACGGGCAGCGGATTGCTCATCTACAAGTACCGCCTCGGCGACGGACCAACGCTGTGGCTCGGGTTCCCCGGCGAGGCGGCGATCGTCTACGCCCGTCTGGAGAGCAAGGACGGCACATTCAGCGATCTTCCGCTCCGTTAGGAGTCTGACCCCATACGTATCTTTCCGTCCCACGCGAGCAGCGTTAACGTCAGACGATGGCGCCGACGTCATCCACTGCCTTCACGCGCGGAGGATACGGCATGAACAAGCGAGACAAGCTCGAGCCCATGGCCGACGGGTGGGTCGCCTTCCACACCGAGTCCGGCGACCGGTGGAAGCACAAGGACTTCACTGAAAGCGGCGCGGCCGGGACTACCGTCCATTACCGCTCATTCGTGAGCGACAAGGGCGAGCAGAAGCGCTACACGTTTGCTGCCAAGGACGCTCGCGACTCGACCGTCTGGGACCTCCGAGAGCAGCTCCGCCGCTCGGAGTCTGTTACCGCCCCCGCCGGGGCGAGGTGAATCGAGGCGCCGCCGGATTGTTCGGGCCTGTTCGTCGCGCGCTGCACCAGCTCCGGCTGCGCCTCTTTCCCGTCCGCGACCCGTGGCAGCGCCTCCCCTACGAAGCGCCGCTCGACGTCTACGGCGATGGCGCACGTCACGGCTTCGATTGGGTATTCGAAGGCGACAGCATGATCGCCGTCTCAAGCGTCGACGACATCCTCGACTGGCTCGGCACGTGTCAGTATGAATCCGACGCGAGCCTCTTTCGCGAAGAGGATTACTGGCAGCACCCGCACACCTTCGAGCAGTTGCGGCGCGGGGACTGCGAGGACTTCGCGCTCTGGACCTGGCGGAAGCTCGTGGGATTAGGCATCGACGCCGACCTCGTCATCGGGCGCCGTGTCCCGCCGGGATCGGAGAACAGCCGACACGCGTGGATCCTGTTCCGCGACGGCGACGACGAATTCCTCTTCGAGCCCGTCGTCCGCGATCGTCACGAGGCCATCCGACGCCTCGCGACGGTTCGGTCGGAGTACATCCCGGAGTTCGGTGTCGCGCGTGACCGCAGCCGGTTCCTGTTCGCCGGGTATGCGTACTTCCTTCAGAACCGACACCTCGGAAGGGCCGCCTCGTCGACCGGTGAGCGCGTCGAGTCACGCGGAGCAGCCTGACGGCGCACGACGGCCGGGCTCGCTGGGAGGACCTTCCGGCGATCTGAGACGTATGACGGGTAGCCCAACCGACCGACCTCGCTTATTGTGCTGTCCCGACAGGGACGTCCGCGCGCGCTTCTCTCACACGCGCCGGCGTGCACGGTTTCTACTCCTCGGAGGACTGATGATCTCCCGCCGCGAATGGCTGCGCCTCACCGCCAGCGGTCTCGCACTCGGCACCGCGAGTGCCTCGCGCTTGCTCGCGCTCGCGCCGGCCAAGGAAGCGACCGTGTACAAGGACGCGAGCTGCGGCTGCTGCAAGAAGTGGGTGGAGCACATGGAGAAGAACGGCTGGACCGTCACCGCCCACGACGTGCCCGACGTGGGCGCGTACAAGAAGAAGTACGGTGTTCCCGACAACCTCGGCTCGTGTCACACGGCCATCGTGACGAGCGGCTACGTGGTCGAAGGCCACGTGCCCGCTGATCTGATCGACAAGCTCGTTGCAGCGCGGCCGTCGGACGTGATAGGCCTCGCAGTGCCTGGCATGGTGCAAGGGTCGCCGGGCATGGAAACCGGACGGTCCGACAAGTACGACGTCATTGCGTTCAGCAAGGGCGGAACGACGAAGGTTTTCGCGAGCCGATAGCTCTCTGTCACGCTGACGCCGTTTTCGCTGAGTCGTCCTGTTGTCAATGCCGGCTTCTCTCGTTGCCACCGCACTCATCGCGGCATCGCTCATCGCTCTACCGCAGCCGGGTGCGGCGCAGTCTCTTCGCGGCTCGCACGCCAGCGTGAGTCTCATGTACCGCCGCGCCGTTCGCGGTGGCCTCGACTTCTACGAGACGTCGTCCGACGTCAAACGCGCGGTCATACGCGGTGAGCTGGTCAGCCTGAATGGCAACGCGCACTATCGGATCGCCGACATCGGAATGCCGTACGTGCGGCCCGAGACGAAGGCGTTCGTGCTCGATCTGGCTGCCGACTATCATCGCGCCTGCGGTGCGCCGCTCGTGATCACCAGTGCGACCAGACCGATCGCGCGCCGGCTCGCGAACTCCTCGGAGCTTTCGGTGCACCCGACGGGGATGGCGGTCGACCTCCGAAAGCCAGCAGGCCGCTGTCGCAGTTGGTTGCGACGCAGGCTGCTCGCTGCCGAGCGCCGAGGCGTGATCGAAGCGACGGAGGAACGCCATCCGCCCCACTTTCATGTGGCGGTGTTGCCGTCGCGATACGAGAAGATCGCGTCGGCGCGCGGCAAGTCGGCGTCTGCGGGACCGAGCCACGGCGGGCGCTGACGGGCGAGCAGCGTAGCGCGTTTCGCGCTACCCGCTCATGCGCGTGTGAGATACCGCGCAACTGGATCGTCGCAACGTCCGGAGGCATCTTTTGAGTCTGGACTCACGCCCTCAGGAGCGCACCCGATGACTTCCACGGCCCAGCCGTCCAGCGACCTCTCCTTCCCGACGGGAAAGTTCCAGCGGCCCGCCAGGCTCGAACCCGAGGCACGAGCCAAGGCCATCGACACCGTCGCCGCGACGCCAGCCCGCCTGCGTGAGGCGGTGCACGGACTCACCGAAACGCAGATCGAGACGCCGTACCGACCAGGAGGCTGGACCGTTAGGCAGGTCATCCACCATGTCCCCGACAGCCACCTCAACGCTTACTGCCGCTTCAAGCTCGCGCTGACGGAGGACGAGCCGACGATCAAACCATACGACGAGTCGCTGTGGGCGCTGTTGCCCGACGTGCAGGCGGTCCCGATCGAAACGTCGTTGGCGCTGCTCGATGCCGTGCACGCGCGGTGGGTCGCAATCCTGCGCGCAATGAAACCGTCCGACTTCGACCGTATGCTGGTGCATCCCGAGTCCGGTCGTCAAAGCCTCGACCAGATGCTGGCGCTGTACGCGTGGCATGGGCCGCACCATACCGCCCACGTGACGCGGCTGCGCGAACGTATGGGCTGGTAAGAGGCCGTGACAACGTCTCAGGTTTTCGCAGGCCCCCGTGCCTAACGCCCCGGTCGAACGGAAGCTCTGGTTCTCGCGTCGGTTCAATTTCGACCTCGAGCCGTGGGCGTTCCCGAACATCGTGGAACGACTTCGCGGCACGCCGGCGCGGCTCGAGGATCGGCTCCGAGGACTCGGCAGCGCGGTGTTGACGACGCGCCTCGACGGCAAGTGGTCGATTCAGGAGAACGCTGGCCACCTGCTCGATCTGGAACCGCTGTGGGCATTGCGGCTCGACGACTTCCAGCGCGGGGCCGAACGGCTGTCGCCCACCGATCTGCAGAATCAGCGAACATTCGACGCAAACCACAACGCGTCGAATCTGTCAGAGTTGCTGGCCGCATTTCGGCGCGAGCGTGAGGCGATCGTGAAACGTCTCGAGCGTTACGACGAAAGCCTCATCGTGCGCACGTCACTTCACCCTCGGCTCGAGCAGCCGATGCGCGTGATCGACCACGTGCTGTTCGTGGCGGAGCACGACGATCACCACCTGGCAACCATCACGTCGCTCCTGCGCGCCCTGGCCACGCGATAACGCGCATCGCGGGCCAGGTTGGATGCGAGTGGGTCGCTACTGGCGGCTGCTCGCGCGTTTCATGACCGAGGAATCGACGACGAACGTGAACGGCTGCTGAACGAGCTGCCTCACGCGCTTGCCGTCCTTCATCGCCGGCGCGTACGCCCAGTCGGGCAGCGCACGTTGGACGGCCTCGGTGAACTTTGGGTTCGTGGACGAGATCACGCCGAACGTGTCGAGCTCCACATGACCGACCGTGTCAACCACGAACTCGGCGAGGACCTGCCCCGGTACGCCAGTGAACAGCAGCGCCTCGGGGTACTCCGGCTGTGGTCGTGACACGCTGTCGCCGCGGGCCGGGACGTCCACTTGATCCTTCGTGTAGACCTTGAGCGACGCCACCATGTCCGCGAGCTCCGTGGCCGTGACGGCATGCTTCCGCTTCTTCTGGCGTCGCTCACCTTCACGCGACCACACGACGATCACCCCACACGAGCCAAGCCCCCGCGCTCCCATGAACTGCGGCGGGATCGTCGAAACGCCGCTGTAGACCTCGATACCCTCGACCGACTGCGGCGAGAGAAAGTCGAGGTCGAACTCGGCCGTCGGAAGCGGTGCGCCGTCGAGCCACACGAGCGGCCAGCACGACCCGCCGTTGCCGCGGAACCGAATAGCGTTCCGGATCGTGCGCGTCGAGGTAATCTGCACGCCGGGTAGTCGACGGAAGACATCGCTAAGCTGTGCCGGATTGTCCTTCTCGAGTCTCTCCCGCGAGACGAAATGGCCAATTCCAAGGTCGCGCCGCTGGTAGAATCCCGCCATGCGGCCGGTGTAGTTCGAGCCGCCTTTCACCACGATCGGCGCCAGGATCTGGGCAATCGGCGAGAGAGTCACGATGCTCGTAGCGGGCACTCGCTGATCGACGACGACATCGATGCTCGTCGGCTTGAACCCGAGACGGCGGATGTGCACGGTCGCTGGCCCACCGCGCACGGCAGCGAAGCGAATTTCACCGCGGTCATCGGTCACGCCGCGAACAGCCGTGCCGTCGACGGTCAGCTCCGCGCCGGAGATCGATCGTCCGAGCGAATCGTGGACGCTGACTGAGATTGTGCCCGGCGGTAGCTGGTCTTGAGCCTGGACACGGTTGGGCATTGCTGCCAGCGAAGCAGCGACGAGTAGAGCGCCAAGAGAACGATACATGGACACCTTTGCCTCCAGAGCGCGACGAGGCTTTACTGTCCTTTTATAGTACAGGCGGTGCAAACGCCGCGCGAGTGACGCTGGTCCGTCCAGTGTGTCACGGGGGCACGTCGCGCCCCAGTGGGACGAAACGCATTCGCTGTTACTCTCTGGCCACGCGAAACCGAAGCGCTACTATGTCCGTAACGGATATATCCGATACGGACACAGGCAACAGGCCACATGCGCTCCAGGGAATCCCGCCCGGCCGACTTTCTGCCGCTCACACCGGCAGTCCTCCATATCCTCCTCGCGCTCGCTGACGGCGAGCAGCACGGCTACGCGATAGCGCAGGCCATCGAGGCCGTCACCGACGGTACGGTGCGGATGGGACCCGGGACTTTGTACGGTTCCATCGGCCGCATGGTGGCGGGCGGGCTGATCGAGGAGTCCACTCGCCCACGCGGCAGAGGTGACGATGACGAACGGCGTCGCTTCTATCGGATGACGGCGCTTGGCCGCCGCGTGCTCGAGTCCGAAACCGAACGCCTCTCGAGAGTGGTCGCGCTCGCCCGAGCGAAAAACGTTATCCGTCGCCCGGAGCCTGCCTGATGCGTGGGGTCAAACACGTCTTCGAGCTCATCCTGCGACTGTATCCGAGCGACTTCCGCCGCCAATACGGCGACGAGATGCGAGCGTTCGTGCAAGGACGGCTCGGCGAGCCGCGTTATGCGAGCCCGTGGGGAGCCTTTGGGCTCGTCTGTCACCTCCTTGTGGATGGCGTCGCGGGCGCCGTTCGCGAGCACCTCGTCCATTTCGCCGCGTCGCGATCCACGAGTGGCACCATTCCGCGCCGCCGACCGCGGATCTCCAATAACGAACCGCCCGAGGAGCTCATGGCTACACTCGTCCACGATGCCCGGTATGCTGTGCGGACGCTGCGTCGCCGTCCGGCATTCACGATCGTGGCGGCGATCACGCTGGCGTTAGGCATCGGGGCGACGTCCGCCATCTTCGGCGTCATCGACACGATGCTGTTCCGCCCGCTCCGCTACCCTGCCCCGGAGCAGATCGTCGTCGTCAACATGACGCGGGGTGGGTCATTGCGTGAGCCTCCGGCCTACCCCGATTTCCTCGACTGGCGCGAGCAGTCGCGCTCGTTCCAGTCGCTCGGAGTGACCCGCTCGCAGAGCCTCAACCTCACCGGACGCGAAACGCCCGAGCGATTGAGCGGCAACTTCGTCTCGGCGAGCCTGCTCACGCTGCTGGGCGCCGAGCCGCTCGCTGGGCGCCTGTTCACCTTCGCCGAGACCGAGGTCGGGACCGCCGCTCCGGTTGCGGTGATCAGCGAGGGGCTTTGGCGACGGCGGTTCGGCGCGGAACCGACGATCGTCGGCAGCACCATGGTGCTGAACGGACAGCAGTTCACCGTGGTCGGCATCGTCCCGTCAACGTTCTCGTTCTTCAGCGGTACCGACGTATACCTGCCGATCACGTACTACCCGAACAACGCAGGGCTGACGCGGAAGGACCACAGCATGTTCGTCGTGGGCCGCCTCCGCCCCAACGTCACGCTCGCTTCGGCCGACGCGGAGATGCGCGCGATCGGAGCTCGCCTCGCTGAACAGTTCCCGGCCGAGAATGTCGGAAGCGGAGCGCACGTCGAGAGCCTGCACACACTGCTCGTCGGCGACGTTCGTGCCCCGCTCTACATCGTGATGGGCGCGGTAACGCTTCTGCTGCTCATCGCCTGTGCGAACGTCGCAAACCTTCAGCTGTCCCACGCCATCGCACGGCGACGCGAGATGTCGGTCCGGTCTGCGTTAGGCGCCGGCCGCGGGCGTCTCGCGCGCCAACTGCTCACCGAAAGCGTCATCCTCTCGGCGCTCGGCGGGCTGCTCGGTGTGGCCGTGGCGTATGCTTTCGTCGCGCTGTTGATCTCGATCATTCCGATCGACCTCACCTTCTTCAGCCCGATTCGCGTCGACGGCCGAGTGATGGCGTTCGCCGCGCTCGTGTCCATCCTGACGGGCATCGTGTTCGGCCTCGCCCCAGCGATTCACGCGTCGCGCACGAATCTCAACGATGCCCTGTCCACGCGTACGGGCGGGCTTTCGGCCCGCGTTCGAGGTATCGAGATGCGCGGCGTGTTCGTAGTTGCCCAGCTCGCACTGTCGATTGTGCTTCTCGTCGGCGCCGGATTGTTGACCCGCACGCTCGTGAAGCTCCAGCAGGTCGATCTCGGGTTCGACACGTCCAACCTGCTCACCATGGAGTTCAGGCTTCCCGCCACGAAGTATTCGCAGCCCCAGCAGATCTCCGACTTCTTCACGCGCGCTATTGCCGAGATCCGCGCGGTTCCCGGCGTTCGGAGTGCCGCTCTCGTTAGGGCGGTTCCGCTGAGCGGCAACTCCGACGCCAGGGCCTACGCCGTTGCCGGCGCGCCAGAGCCGGAAAAGGGGCAAGCTCCCATCCTGCAGCTAAACACTGTCAGTCCCGGCTACTTCAAGACGATCGGGCTCGCGCTCGTGACCGGCCGCGATGTGAACGAGCATGATGACGCCAACGCACCTCTCGTTGCCGTGGTAAACGAAACGTTTGCGCGTCGAGAGTGGCCAAACGCGTCGGCGATCGGGCAACGCATTCGGTTCGTGGACAGCGATCGCTGGGTCACCGTTGTCGGCGTCGCACGAGACGCGAAACACTTCGGCCCCGCCGATCTGCCGACGCCGCAGGCGTACATCCCATTCATGCAGATGCCGCAGATCTTCACGAGCGTCGTCGTGCGAGCGAATCGCGACGCCATCGCGCTCGGTCCGCTCGTCCGCGAGGCGATCTGGCGGGTCGATCGTGATCAGCCGGTCTGGAAGATCCGGACGATGGATTCGCTGGTGGCCAACACGCTCGGCTCGAAGCGAGTGCTGCTTGCGCTCGTCGGCGTGTTCGCGAGCGTCGCGCTGCTGCTGGCGGGTGTCGGGATCTTCGGCGTGATGTCCTTCGCGGTCGCGCAGCGTACGCACGAGGTAGGCGTGCGAATGGCGCTTGGCGCGAGCGGTGGTGAGGTACTACGACTGATCGTGGGCCAGGGACTCCGGCTCACGGTCATCGCTCTGTTGCTTGGGTTGGCGGCTGCCGCGGGTGCCACGCAACTCATGGCAAGCCAGTTATTCGGCGTGACACCGTCGGACCCCGTCACCTTCGCAACCGTCCCGATTGTACTCTGCGCAGTGGCGGCCCTGGCGTGCTATCTTCCTGCGCGTCGAGCCAGCCGCCTCGACCCGCTCACGGCGCTGAGACGCGAGTAGTGCCCGTGATTTCGTGCCTCAAGGGAGACAAGGGGGACGTTGACACGAATCATCGTTGCGCTGCTCTGCGTTGTCGCCGGGGTCGCGTCAGCCCAGGAGCCTGCTCCACCACTGCCCAAGGCGCCCGATCATCATAGTCTCGACATCGCGATCAACCACGTTGGGATCAGCATCGGGAATTCCCGGCGGCTGACGGGCATCCGCCTCAACTGGCGCGACGCGGGGCTCGAGTACGTCAACGGCATCAACTTGACACTGTGGGCGCCGGGACAAAACCCGAAAGGGTCAGTGAACGGTCTGGCTCTCGGCGTGGTCGCCCCCGGGGCATCGCACCTGAACGGCATCGTGCTCGGCGGACTCGGGATTCGCGCCGAGGATCGCCTAACGGGGATCGGGCTCGCCACGTTCGCGGTGCTGTCGCACGGGTCCATCGGTGGCGTGAACGTAGGCGGCCTCGCGGTCGTGGCCGACAGCAACATCGCCGGCATCACGGCTGGAGCGCTGGCGGTCATGTCGCGCAACGCGATGACCGGAATCAGCGTGGCTGGTGCGTCCGTCATCGCGTCTGGCGGATTGCGCGGCGCCGCAATCGGCGGGCTTGCGGTGGTGCTGCAGCGGCAGGTCACGGGTCTCGCGGTGGGTGGACTCGCCGTCGTGACGGAAGGGCCGCTCACGGGTGTCGCCTTGTCGGGGCTGGGCGTGACAACTCGCGGCAACATGACCGGCCTGAGTTTCGGCGGGCTCGTCTCCTTCGCGTCCGGCCGAGCGCGCGGTGTGCATGTTGGCGGGCTCGCTGTCGTTGGCGAGGGCGGGGTGAGCGGAATCACGGCCGGCAGCCTCGCGGTGCTATCGTCGTCGAGCATCCATGGCATCACGGCGTCCGCAGGCGCGGTGATGTCCAATGATGAGATCAAGGGCATCACGGTGGGCGGCCTCGGTGTCGTGGCGGACGGCGAGGTCGGGTGGGTAACGCTCACCGCCGGTACGCTCATAGCGAGAGCAGATGCGTCCGGCCTTCTGATGGGACTTTATCGCGTGCGCAGCCCTCGAGTGACAGGGCTTTCGCTCTCGGCTGTGCAGATGAGCTCCATCTGGTTACGTGGCGTCTCAGTGGCAGGCTACAACTACGTGGCGCACCAGCGGGGGCTGACGATCGGCATCTACAACGATGCTCGGAACCTCAAAGGCATCCAACTTGGCCTGATCAACCGAGCGCGCAACAACTCATCGGGGCTGCGCTGGTTGCCGCTCGTCAACGCGCACTTCTGAGCGCGGTGCGGGCGAGCGCGCCGGATGGTAAGATCACGGTCGCTGGCCATCATCAGGGACCACTCGAGAGCTCGCTATCCCGACACCCGATCCATTCATGCTGCCTAGCCGTCACGCCGCGGTGGCGCTCGCGGTCTCTTCTCTTCTGCTTGGCGCCGCCGCCTGCATTCAACAGCCACTTAAGCTGACGACGAACGACGCTCCGGTCGTTCTGTCGCATCAGTCGATCACGGCGCCGAATCCGGGCCAGCCCGGGACGTACACTGTTCGGACGCTCGTGTACGGAAGCGGCACAGACAAGCATCGCGCGGCATTTCGCGATTCTGTGACGCTAAAGACCAAAACGGTCGACGGGTCCACGATGGTGTCCGCGCCGCCGGAGATCGCGAAGGACCGCGCGAAATACTGGGGGTTTGATTTCAAGAAGCTCCCGATCAACGGGCGCGTGTGGTACCCGCAGGGTGATGGGCCGTTTCCGCTCGTGCTGATCGTGCACGGCAACCACGACATGAAGGACTTCTCGGACCCGGGGTACGGGTACCT
>JAJKIV010000201.1 GCA_021154285.1 Gemmatimonas sp.
CTCGTGCGGTATTTGACCCGGCGTCTCGGCGACCGAGACTGGGCCGAAGAGGTCGCGCAGGAAACCTTCCTGCGCGCCCTCCGGCAGGACTCGCTCTCGAGCGAACGCTCATGGCTCTTCGCCGTGGCGACCAACCTCGTGCGCGACGAAGCACGGAAGGATGAACGCCGCCGGCGCCACCTCGCGATTCTCGCAGAGGAGAAGCGGGCGCGGGAAGAGGAAGAACCGGAGCCGTCGACGCTCGAGCGCGCGCAGGAGGCGGCGCTCGCGCGCAAGGCGGTGGATTCGCTCGCCGAGCGCGACAGACTGGCGCTGCTCATGCGCGAGGAAGGGCTGGACTACACGGAGATTGCGGACGCCCTGGGTTTATCAGTGGGGTCCATTGGAACGACGCTCGCGCGCGCTCGGCGACGACTCGCCGAAGCGTATGAGGCGATGCAGGCCGAAGGGCGGCGCGACGCAGCGGGAGGGCGAGGAGGACATGCAGCATCTTGACGAGGGAACGATCCACGCGTGGCTCGACGGGCAACTGCCTCGAGACGAGGCGCTCGAGGTCGAAGCACACGTCGCCGAGTGTCGGGAGTGTGCCGACGCGGTGGCGGAGGCGCGCGGACTGATCGCCGCCTCGTCGCGAATACTCACTGCGCTCGATGGCGTTCCTCGGGAGGCCGTGCCGAAAGAGCCGCGATTTCGCACAGCCGAGGAGGCCGCACGAGCGGCTACCGCCGTAGCGGACGCCGCAGCGGACGCCATTGTGCCGCTGGAACTCGTGGCGCGGCGGCCGCGGCGGCGGTGGTTCAACGGCGCGTCGTTGGCGGCGGCCGCGGCGATCGTTGCCGCCATCGGGACGGTCCCTCTCATACAGCGGTCTGTCCTGCGCGCGCCGCTCGCCCGGCCGGAACGGGCCGAACCAACGACGGTGGCTTCGCGACCATCAGCCGACTCGAGCTCGGCGGCATCAGTGCCATCGGCTTCGCCGGCGGCCGAAAAATCGTTAGGCAGCAACAGTATCGCACCCGCTCCCTCGGTCGCCGGGGCTCCGAGCGGCGCCATGGTGGCCCGTGACGCGGCGAACGAGGCGAGAGTTCAGGGCCTGCGCGACGAAGCGGCCGGACTGAAGAAGGCCGAGCCTAGCCAAGCCCAAGCCATGGCGGTGGGCGGTGCCCGGGCGGCCGACAGCTTAGCGCCGATGTTGATTCGAGAGAAAGAGGTGGCGGCGAACAAGCCGGCCGAGGAGCTGGCGAAGGACACGAAGCAGCTCGCGCAGTCGGCGCAGCCGCCGCAGGCTCCGCCGGCGCAGGCGCAAGCGCGAGCCCCGGCGCGACGCGAGGCGCTCGCGTCGCTGCAGACGACGGCCAAGCCAGATAGCACACGGGTGGATCGGCCGCAGGCCTCGGCCGATGCCGCGGGTGTGGGCGTGGGCGGACTCAGAGGGCGAGTGACTGACGCGAATGCCAATCCCCTCGCCGGGGCTACCGTGAGTGTCGACGGGACGACCAGCAGCGTGACCACGAACTCGGCGGGCGAGTTCGCGATCAACGGTCTGCGGGGTGGCGCGCATCGGCTCACCGTTAGGCGGATCGGAGCTCAACCGACCAACCGTGACGTCACCGTAACGCCGGGCCAGACGGCGGAGACGGACGTCGTGCTGATCGCCTCCCAGTTGGCACAGGAGCAAGTGGTCGTGACCGGTGCGCAGGGCGCCCCGCCGCGAGCTGCCCCAAGTCCGAAAGCGAAGACGGTCGCGCCGGGGCGGCCCGTGCCGCCCGGCGACACGCCACCGGGTGCGTCGATCACGGCGGAACAGTCCGGCGCGGTGGGCTGCTACGATCTTGGCATCACAGCGGTGTCGGTGAGCCGTAATACCGGCACCGGGTTTCGGCAGGTGCCGCGTCGCGTTGCGCTCGATTCGGAGATCGTGCCGGCCAACGCCGACGGCGTCTGGTACCGCGCGCGGGATCTCGCTCGCACGAATCCAATAGCGAACGGGTTGTGGCGCCCGACCGGCCCGGACGCGATCGAGCTCGAGTTTACGTTCGGTAGCCGAACAGCGCGGATCCGCGTGTCGGGGCCGGCCGGCGCGATGATGCGCGGGAGCCTCGAGGAGATCGATCGCGCCACCGCTACTGGGGACGCCGGGAACGTCGTCGCGGTTCGCCGGTCGTGCGAGCCTTGACGGATACGGCCTAACGCCGGATCCCTTTCAGCCCTCGCCGCACCCACTCGGTAAGCTCGGGGTCGTCGGCGACGGCGTCCGCGGGCACCACCAGCCAGGTGCCCATGGGAGCCTCGCCGCCTGGCGCGAAGGGTTCGATTCCCGGCCGCTCGAGTAGCGCCGGGTACTCATCTGCCGGTGTCTTCACCAGCAACCCGTCCTCCCAGACGATCACGAACGTCGATTTGCCGGCCAGAAATCCGCGTCCGCCGAAGACGTTTTTCTGCCTAACGCCGCGCTCGCCGATCTGTGCGAGTGTATCGGCCACGCGTTCGACGAGCCCCGAGTCGTAAGCCATGGTCTCCTGTTACTCGGTCACCATGTCAGCGACACCGTCTCGTTTGAGGGACCGCAATACCGCGGCGCCGGTGACGATCCCGCCGCCGACGAGCAGGATGTAGAAGGTGTACACGCGCCACCAGAGCAGCGCCGCCCCGAGAATTGCTGCCGGGATGTGATCGCTGAGCGCACTGCGGAACGCGATCTCTATCAACCCGCCACCGGCAGGAGCCGGCGATACCGCGCCACCGTAGTAGATGGCGAGTGGCCAGAGCACGAGCGGACCGATCGCCGCGCGCGCGCCGAGCGCGAAGACGATGATCGGCAAAATCGTCAACCGCATCAGCACGTGCAGGATGGAGAACGCGAGCGACGATGCCATGACCCACCAGCGTGCAGTGCGCATCATCGTCACGTTGCTGCGGAGGTGGCGGAGCGAGATCTGCACCGCGTGCCATCGTCGGTCACTCAACCCCAATCGATGCAACCACGCGGGTGCCGGGCCGTGAGCCCATCGGCGAGCCGCGGCGTAGCCAATGACCCCAAGGCCGATCACGAACGTCGAGTATCCGCCCACCAGAGCCACGAGCCCGCGCACCGCGGTCGATGAGCTTCCGAGCACGAACGCCAGCGCGATCGCCAGCGCGGCCAGCGACAGCATCTCGAGAAACAGCTCCAGAAACAGAATCACGAGCGCGTCGGCGACCGGGAGTCCCTCCTCCCGGAGAATCAGGAATCGCGCGGGCTCCGCCCCCGACCGCGCCGGCGTGATGCCCGCCCCGAAGTCGCCGCCTAACGACGCGCGCAGCGTCGTCCGCAGCTCGAGCGGGATGCGCAGCGCCGCCCCGCTCAACCGGATCTTGATGGAGCGGCAGAGCAGCTCGAGGAACGCGGCCGCGAAACACGCAACGTGTCCCCAGAGCGGGAGGCCAACCCGCGCCCCTTCCTCCGACCAGCTCGATCGGATGATGTAGACCGACGCGCCAATGGCCAACAGGAAGGAGATCGCGGTGAGAATCCACCGCCGTGGCGTCATGTGCTACCAGCCTCGCTTCCACTCCAACGCCGACATCCGATTCGTTCCCGGGTAGGGAACCGTCTCGCCCTTGATCGTCCGCCACAGGATGTGGTTGAACGCCTGCTCGTCGGCCACATCCTCGAAGTCGAAATCCAGCTTTGCCGACTCGCGCGCGTCACGTCCGGACGACGGATTCTTCGCGTCGAGCGACACCGAAGGCACGAGCGCGGTGTAGGGCTTGAGGTCGGGCTCCTTCGACCAGATCTCCCGCAGCGGCCGACCGTAGTGGTCGAACTGCGAGAGCGCGTCCAGCCGGAGTATTTCCTCCATCGTGGCGAGAACGTCCGTGGTGTTCGTGAAGCGGTGCATCGTTCCACCGCGGGAATAGGCGGAGATCATGAGCAGAACCGATCGGTGGGAGTCGACGTGGTCGGGTCCGTTCTGCGCATCATCCTCCAGCACGGCGATCAGGGTGTTCTTCCAGAACGGCGACTTCGACATCGCCTCGACGATGCGGCCAAGGGCGAGGTCGTTGTCCGCCATGTACGCCTGGGGCGTGGGTGCGCCCGCACTCGCGCCGGCAGTGTGATCGTTAGGCAGCCGCACGATCATGAGCGACGGCATCTGCCCGCGCTGCACGTACTCCTGAAACTCCCTGAGCCAGATGTCCGCCCGTCGCTGGTCGGGAATGTTCAGATCGAACTGTGGGAACTCGCGGTTGGTGTTCGCGGCCAGGAACGGCTTGTTGCCGCGGTATCCTGCGGGCATGGCGGCGTTCGGGTTCGCGCGCTCCGGGACGACGAACTCACCATAGTTGCGGAATGTCAGCCCCTTTCGCTGCACGAGATCCCACAGGTACCCGTTCGCTGGTTCAGCCGCGTCGTCCGCACCCTCGTCGGACGGGACTCGCCCGCGGTTCGTGCCCTCGTAGTCGTAAGTGCGTCCGCGATTCGAGTAGTGCGACGGCACCGTCTTCTCCAGATAATCCGTTGCGTACGCCGCCATCGACCAGTTGTGTCCGTCCGGGCTCACTTCGGCATTCACGAAAAATCGATCGAACAGGCCGAACCGGTCGGCCAGCGCGTGGTGGTTCGGCGAATTGGCGCGCGGGAAGAATGCAAGCGATGTGTCGCCGTCGCCTTGCGTCATGTCGCCGAGGACCTGGTCGTACGTTCGGTTCTCCTTGATGATGTAGACGACGTGCTCGAACGCCGGGTACGGTGCGTCGCGCTTGACGTCCCGCCATCCGTTCGCACGCTCGACGCGCGCCGTCAGGCCGGCGAGCTCCGTACCGCTCACGCGCGCGAGTGGCGCGGCGATGATGGAGCCATTCAGCTGCCCCAACGTGTACGTCCACGGCCGCGTCGTGTGCACGCCCGTGCCTGGATGCGGATAATCCCGGTTCGGCGATGTGCCGCGGCCCTTGCCGTTGGCGACGAGCAGCGTGTCGCCAGCCGCGACCACCGCGCTTGGATACCATTCAACCGGCACTCGGCCCGCCAGGCTGTCACGACCCGTCGCCGTCGCGATGCCCGACGTGGTCGCAGAAAGGTCGAAGATACCGATGGCGTTGTTGTCCGCCTCGGCCACGAAGAGTCTCGTGCCGCCCGCGCCGAGCGCGAGCGCGTTAGGCGTGCTGCCCTCACGCGGGCCGGCGGGCGGCGCGTCATTGAGATCGGTGATGACGCGCTTCGCTCGCGTATCGATGACCGAAATCCGGTCAGTGCTTCCCGACGCGACGAAGAGACGCGACCCATCGGCCGAGAGCACGAGCGCGGATGGATCGCGTGCGACTCGGAGCCGGCCGTCCTCCGCGAGCGAGCCGTCGGCATTGGGCTTGAAGGACGAGATCGAGTTTCCGCCCCATGCCGACACGAATACGCGACCGTCCGCCGCGACCGCGACGCCGTATGGGTAGCGCTCGGTGGCGAACCGCTGCACGACGCGCTTCGACGCGACATCGATTACCGCGAGCGAGTCGAAGAGATTCTCGGCGACATAGAGACGCTTGCCATCTCCCGATACCCCAATGCCGGCCGGATACGAGATCCCCGACCGGTTCGGCTGCTTGACGGCGAGGGTGAAGCTGTCAGCGAGCGTCGCACGGCCGTCGGCCCAGTCGTATCGATAGACAACGTCCTGGTTACCACCCGAGGTATAGAGCGATCGCCCGTCCGGCGCGAACGCGAGCCCGAGGAACGCCGCCGCCTGGGACAGGGTTTGAGAGAGCCGGCCGGTTCGGCGGTCGAGCACCTGGACGCCCTGCTCACGCCAGCCATTGAGCAGCACGACCACCTGTCGCCCGTCGGGCGCCACCACCATGGCGAGAGGCATCGATCCGACGGGCCAGGAGACTGCGACGGGGTCCAGATGGGCTCCGGTGGGCAGCCGTTGGCCGGTCAAGGCGTTCCGCTGGGTTGCGTTGGTCTTGGGTGGCGCCTGGCAGGCCACGAGGCCCAGGGCAACGGCGACGCTGAGGATGCGGAGGGGCACACGAAGCATCATGCAAGGGTAGCTTTGCGGTCGGCCGATGTCGCGGGAAGGTTCTCCAGGTTGGACTGCAAACGCCAGTCGCCAGCTGTAACGTTCAAACACAGCCGTCCTCGGCGGCATCCTACTTCCGGGATGCCGACGAACCTCGCCTGGAAGCACTCGACCGATTCCATGACCGCGGTCCCACCCGCGAACGGGAGCCCGGAGCGCGACGACGACGCGCGACTCATCGAGCGCGCGAAGGCCGGCGAAGTCGACGCCTTCGAGCACGTATATCGCCGGGAGGTTGGGCGCGTTTACGCGCTCTGTTTGCGCATGACCGCCGATGCCGCGCGCGCTCGCGAGGTCACGCAGAGCGTGTTCATTCGGGCGTGGGATCGGCTCGGATCGTTCCGCGGAGACTCCCAGCTGTCGTCATGGCTGCACCGGATCGCCGTGAACGAGGTGCTCGTCGAAGCACGGTCGGACCGTCGTCGGCGCGCGCGGGTAGTGCTGGCGGACGATCAGAATGACGAAGAGCCCGGAGCACAGTTGGATGCTCCCGAGATAGCCGGGGTCACGCTGCCAGACGATACGGAGACCAGGATCGACTTGGAGAAGGCGATCGCGGCGCTCCCACCAGGCGCGCGCACCGTGTTCGTGCTCCACGATATCGAAGGATACCGCCATGAGGAGATATCCCACATGACGGGATCTGCGGAGGGAACACTGAGAGCACAGCTTCACCGTGCCAGAAAGCTGTTGATGGAGGCTCTGTCTCGATGACCGAGAACCGGGAGCATCCAAATTTCGAGGTCCTCAGCGACCTTTTCGACGGATACCTGAGCGAGCAGGACGCTGCACCGGTCTCGGAGCACCTGGCGGTATGTGGTTCCTGCGCAGCGACGTACAAAGCCCTTGGCGGCCTGGTGGCCGATGCGAGTGGGCTGCCAAAGTCCGTGCTCCCTCCCGAGGATCTTTGGATTGATCTTCGGAAGTCACTCGAGGATCGCAAGGAGATCGTGCTCCCGAGCTCCAGGATTCTCGCTGGCGACAACGCTCGGAGCACGACTGCTCGGCCATCATCTGGGCGGATGATCGCTCTGTTGGCGGTTGCGGCTTTGGTTCTGATTGTACTGTCGTCCGGGGTCACGGCCCTCGTGCTACGGAACAGTGACAACAAAAGGTTCACCAGCAACGCCACCCCGACTCGCGTCGAACCTGGACCAACGATCCCGCGAGCAGTGCTGCCCGCCGGGTTCCGACAGACAGAGAACGAGTTCAATCGAACCATCGAGGAGCTTCAGCTCGCGGTCGATACGCAGCGGGGCCAACTGAGTCCGGAAACCATCCGGACCGTCGACCGAAGCTTGGCCGTCGTCGATTCGGCCATCACGGAAGCGCGAGCTGCCTTGCTCGCGGACCCGAACAACCAGATGCTGGTAGACCTCCTGTCAGCCAGCTACCAACGAAAGCTGGACCTGCTCCGCCGGACATCGGAGCTTGGATCCCGAACCTGATATCGTGAACGCACCAATGAGCTCGAACCTGGCGGCCCTGCGGATCCATCGACCAGGTTGGTGGCGAAGCGTGACTGCCGCGATGGTGGCTGTGCTGCCGTGCGCGACGGCGACCGCTCAGAAACCGCCCGCGTCGGACGCTGGAAAACCCAAATCGGCTGCCCGCGTGGCGGTCGAGCGGCGATACGCCATGGCACCGGATGCGTCGATTCGTGTCGCCGGCGCCATCTCCAACCTCCGTATCATCGGCTGGGACCGCGATTCCCTCGTGATCACCGGTACCGTGCCGGTCGGTTGGCGCTTCGACGGCGGGGCGGCCACTCCGGCGGCGGGGCCCAGCCGCGGCGCGAAGTTCTATGTCGAAGGAACGACCGAGATATCTCCAAATGGAGCGGCGCTCGAGGTGCGGGTGCCCACTCGGGCGCGCGTGTGGGCGAAGAGCGGCAGCGCGGATATGGACGTCTCGGGTGTGACGGGCGGTTTGGATCTCAACATCGTCGGCGGGTCGGTCACGGTGCAGGGCACGCCCCGCGAGCTGAATATCGAGTCGATGGATGGTGACGTTCGCGTCCAGGCCGGTGCGTCGTGGCTGCGTGTGAAGACTGCGACGGGGAACGTGGACGTTCGCGGCGGCAGCGAGGACGCCGGCATCTCGACGGTGAGCGGAACGGTTCGTGTATCTGATGGGCGCTACGAGCGAGGGAAGCTCGAGACAGTAACGGGTGACGTCATCTACGAGGGTGCGGTCGGCAACAAGGGTTCGGTGGATATCACGACGCACAGTGGCGCGATCGAACTGCGCCTGCCGCCCAAACCGAGCCTCGAGCTCGACGCCGTGACCGTGACAGGAACGATCGAGAACGGGGTAACGTCCTCCAGGCCTATCCCGGGTCGCGAGGGTCGCGGCATGGAGCTCGGCTTCTCGTCAGGCAACGGTGATACGCGGATCGTCGTCCGCAGCTTCAAGGGGAACGTGGCACTCAAGCCGCGTTAGGCATGGCCGGCAGGAAGCGCATATCCCAGCGCGTCATCGAGGAACGACCGATCGACGGTGGCGGTCGTGGCATCACACTGACGTTCCGCGCGGACGACGGCCCGAGCGCCGCGTCGCCAATCCCCGCCGTGCTTCGCCTGCCGCGGGCGATCGAACGCGTCCCGGCTGCGCTGCTCCTCCACGGCTACGCCTCGCGTAAGGAAGACATGGCGGAGTCGGTTGGTGAGGCGCTCGTTCCCCTTGGGATCGCGACGCTCTCGATCGACCTGCCTCTGCACGGCGAGCGCGCCGATCCGTTCGAGCTCCGGTCCGTGCGAAATCCGTTCGAGCTTGCTGAGCGATGGCGCACGGCGATCGAGGAGGCACAGCTCGCGCTCCGGTTTCTGGGCGCCCGCCCGGAGATCGACCGCGAACGACTTGCCGTCATCGGGTACTCGCTCGGGTCCTACCTCTCGCTGGCGGTCGCCGAGCGCGATCGCGCCGCGCGCGCGTTTGTGCTGGCAGCCGGCGGCGATCTCCCTGATTTCCCACTCGCGCAGCTGATTCGATCAGTCGCGGATCCGCTTCGCGGTGTACGAGCGCTCGCTGGTCGCCCACTGCTCATGGTCCACGGCCGTCGGGATCGCACAATTCTCCCGGCACAGGCCGAACGACTCTTTGCGGCGGCAGATGAGCCGAAGGAGATCCGGTGGTGGGACGCCGGTCACTACCTGCCGCACGCAGCCGTCCACGACGCGGCAGAGTGGCTCGCTCGTACGCTGCGTTCCGTCACCGCTGCGGCGTGAGACTTCGTTACTGATCGCGCCGGGCGTACACCTCGAACCACGGTGCGCCGTCGCTGTCGAGCGCCCCCAGCGTCTTCATCGCGGCCTTGATCATTCGCTCTTCCGCCGCGGCCCACCCGCGCGTCCACTCGTCAGCGATGGGTACCAGCGCGTCACCGTGAGTGCGAATGACATCGAAGCCGGTGTCCTCGAGCAGCAACGTGATCGAATGGACGGTGAAGCCGTGTCGGTAGGGGAAACCGAGCAGATTGTTGTGCGCGAGCA
The DNA here is from genome assembly GCA_021154285.1 of Gemmatimonas sp. GTDB lineage: Bacteria > Gemmatimonadota > Gemmatimonadetes > Gemmatimonadales > Gemmatimonadaceae > JAJKIV01. Next base: position 9,548 of record JAJKIV010000201.1, read on the forward strand.
CGGCGCGCGCGATCGGGCCCGCGATGCCATCGAGTCGTCGACGAACCGCCGAGTAGAATGCGCCGTTCGGTACGCGGATCGCGAGCAAGCCCAATGGTCGCAGCAACCCGTGCACCGCGCGCGCAGCGGCTCGCGGATCGGGGAGCTGATCGAAGCAGTTCCAGATGGCGACCGCGTCGAACGGCGTTCGCGTACGAAACGAGACGAGGTCGCCTGACGTCACCGGAAACCCGAGCGCGCGCGCGAACTCGTTCGCCGCCTCATTCACGTCGAGTCCCTCGAACTGCCAGCCGGCCTCTCGTGCCGCGCCGAGAAACCCACCGGCGTAACTGCCGACTTCGAGTCCTCGTCCGGGATGACCGGCGACATCAGTGAGGCGCGCGACCTGAGCGCTGTACGTCGCCTGCTGCGTTTCGTGCAACGCCTGCAGTGTCTCGAGTGATGGCGTTTCGTCGGCGTAGGCCTCGGTGACCTCGAACGCCCGCTCGCGCGGATTGCGAAAGACCGTTTCGCATCGCGCGCATTGCACAATCCGGAGTGCTGGCGGCTGGGAGAACGCGACGCGATCGGTCAATCGGTCGGGCGGCGTTTCGTCGCGAAGCCGGCGCGTGTGAAAGCCCCACAGAGCCTCGACTTCCTCTCGGACGTCATCGGTCCCGGCGATCTCGTGCGAGTCCGCACTGTTACATACGGGGCAGCGAGCGAGCTCGTAAGCGATCGAGTGCATTGCCAACGGCAATAAAGCAGCATGCGTGCCGTTGGGCACGGGCAGCAAGGCACCGCGCTTCGGAGCGGACGAGGCAGCGCGCAACGTGCGCTACATCACAGCCGAAGCGAACTGACCAGCCCACTCGGCCGCGATCGGTGCACGGGCGTGCTCCGTCATGGATTTGACGTTAGGCACCCCGCAAAGCAAAGCGACCGCTCGCGTCACGCGAGCGGTCGCCGGAGTCGAGCAGTGCTGCTTCGGTTAGAACTTGAAGCCGAACGTCAAGGGCATGAAGTTCATGTTGCTGCCATCGGTGAAGACGGAGTTGAAGCGTGTTTCAACGAAGGTCTCGAAGCCGCTGAGGTGGAAGCTCAGACCGGCGCCCGCGTTGAGACCCATCTTCGTGTCCGACTGACTGGCGCTGACGCCGTCGAATTCGGCCGATGCTTTCACGCGATAAATGCCGAGACCGCCGATCGCATAGTGGCGAATCGACGCCGCCTTGTCGCCGAAGGGCATCACCGCGTTTCCGACGAGGTTGAGCATGCTGAAGTTGCCATCCAGACCGGCGACTCCGGAGTCCTTGAGGCCGTTGTGGTTATACGCGATCTCACCGCGCCAGCTGACGGGCATCGACTTTGGCGTGTACTCGAACATGCCGCCGATGTGGTAGCCGGCGTTCGCGGCATCGCCGAAGTCCCCGAGCGGCATCGCCATTCCGAGGTCGCCGCCGAACTTGTACGACTTGCCCACACCGCCCGCGTTGGACTGAGCCTGTGCCGTCGCTGCGATCAGCAACGCGCCACCCGCCATGACGGCGCGGCCGAAAAACCGATGCATGTGATTCTCCTGTGAAAGGGTCACGCGGTCAACGGCGACCGC
>JAJKIV010000202.1 GCA_021154285.1 Gemmatimonas sp.
ACGCGAGACAGCAGGTCGTAGCGCATCGTGCGGTCGGCCTGGATGGCCAGCGGCGCGTCGATGGACTGCCCGTTCGGGATGCGCCGCAGCGCACGAATGGAGTCTGCCTTCGCGCGCAGCGCGGCGTACAGTGGAGGGATCAGCAGCGGTTGGGCAGGATTGTCGGACCGAGCCTGCGCGGCCTCGAGCGTGCTCATCACCGGCCGCCCGGCGAGCGTGACCTGCGGCCCGATGCCTAACGTGATCTGCTGCAGCGCCGGCTGGCCCACCCGCGACTCCGGGAGGTTGACCCCTCGCACAACCGGGGCGAGCTCGCCCACGGTGGCCGTCACGAGCGTGAAGAACACGACCGACACGAACGTGTCCACCAGCGGGACGAGATTGAGCTGAACGAGCCGGAACTTGTTGAATTGGGCCGCGCGGCGCGCCAGCCGCGCCGCGCGGGCACGGTTGTGCGAGCCACCCATGGCTTTCACCGGCTCCATCGACCCCGGCGGCGTGATCTGCGAGCTCATCGCGTCACCCGAGTGGGCCGGCGCTCCACTGCGGCGACCTGCGTTGTACGCGTCCGATTCCCGAGCGAGATCCCCGAGAACTGCGCGATCCGGAGCCGCTCGAGCACGTGGATCAGGTCATCGTATGCCACGTCATCTGCGGGAACGACCACCACGTCCGCATTCTGCGGGTAGCGCCGACGGATTTCCGTCATGACCGACTGCAGCGTGTCGAGCGACGGGCCCTGCACGCCCCCGATCTCTTTTCGGAAACCGCCCTCACCGGTGTGCTCGACGAGCAGCTTGTCGCGGTCAATGCGCACCGCGAGCAGGAGGTTGAGCGCGTTCTGCGGCGCGGACGTGGCCTGTTGCGCCGTGATCACGACCGGCGGGAGCGTCAGGTCGTACGAGGTCAGCGCGGCGAGCGCTGCCCCCTGATAGGTCAGCAGCGAGAAGAACACGACCGACGTCAGGATGTCGATGAGCGGCACGAGGTTCAGGTGCCCCGCATCGGTCAGCGACGCGCGCTCGGCGCGCCGCTGCTTCGATCGGAGGTAAACCGACGCCACGACGCCTGCCTAACGATGGCCGAGCCGCACGTCCGGCCGGTCAATGAGCGCGTTGATCAGCCGGACGGAGAACTCGTCGATCTGCTCGATGATCGTCTCCGCCTGGCTCACGAGATACGCGTGCGCCACCGACAGCGGCACGGCGGTGAGGAGGCCAAAACCCGTCGCGTTCAGCGCGATGGCGATGCCTGACGCGAGCCGCTCCGAACGCTCGGCCGCCGCAGCCAACGACACGGACTGGAACGCCGCGCGCAATCCGAAGATCGTCCCGAGCAGGCCGAGCAGCGTCGCGACGTTGGCGAGCATCGGCAGGTACTGCAGACGGCGCGTCAGGCGCGGGATGACCGCCAGCGCGGCGGCGTCGGCAACGTTCTGCAGATCGGACTCGTCACGGCTGCGACTGCGCAGGATGAGGAGTCCCATGTCGGGCAGCGCCGCGTTCGACTGCGCGCAGAGCTTGATCGCGTCCTCGATCTTGCCGGCGCGGACGAGCTGGATCACGCGTTCGATGAACGCGCGGCCGTTGATCTTGGACCGAATGACGATCGTGTAGAACCGCTCTATGAAGACAGCGAGGCCAACGACCGCGACCAGCAGGATCGCGTTCATGACGGGACCGCCGTTGCGGTACCACTCGAGCACGGTGTTCATCTCAACCAGTCTCCGTACGAGCGTAGGTTCGGGCGCGCGCGATCGGCGGTCGCGGATCGGCGCAAAACGTGGCGACGTCGCCAGTAAGACGACGACGTGTATCCGCTTACCGTCTCAGAGGAGCAGGAGGCGTGCCCGACGGAGGACGTGACCCTGAAGGCGGACGAGCGGTGGAGTCCGCTGTAGACCGTGAGGTCGTGTCGGACCGACTTGCCGCCTTCGACGGGACGATGTCGAGTGGCGGCAAAATGGATGGCCAGAAGTCGTGGTCGAGGAAGCCGGGCACGAGCACGCGTCGACTATAGGCGGGCGTCTCGCGCGGGCGCACCGTAACCACCTGTGGTGTCGGCACCTGGCCGCGAATCTCGATCGTTGACGACCGCGGCGCCTGAGCCCGCGGCTTCTTTCGCGCGGGTTGCTGCGCTTGCGCTGTGCCCGACGAGAGCGACGCGAACGCCGCGAGCATGGCAGTGATTGTGACGCACCGCACCAAAGCACGCATCGCGACCCTACCGACGTCCGTTGTCATCGCTCACCTCCCGGCCCGGCTGGTGGTGTTGCAGGAACATTACCCGCCAGCGCGTCCCGAGTTCGGTTGACCCACTCGTTATCGATCTTCTCCTGTTGTGCCTTGTCCAGCAGCGCTCTCCACGTCGCGCGCGCCGCGTCGTAATACTGCGTGGCCTGACGGTCTGAGCCTGCGTCGGCCGCAGTCCGTTCTGCCGCTGTGAGGTTTACCGGCAGACGCACGTGCTTCACGAAGTCACCGTACTCCCACTGCGCGAGCCCGACGTAGTACGTGGCGGCAGCCAGATATAATGGCGAACCTGTCTGGATCGCCTTCGTGAAATGATCCGACATCGTCTTGAGCATCTGCTGCTTCTGCCGTGATGCCTTGGCCACGCCAGCAGCGTTCAGCTGTGCCTTGGACGGAATCACGAGGCGCAGCGCCTTGTACTGTGGGAAGAGAGCAGCGCCCGCTTTGAATTCCTGCTCCGCAATGCGAGCCGAGCATGCCGTCCGCAGCTCTGCCGGCGGTGAAGCAGTGCATAACGAGGCGAGCTCCCGAGCGACTCCCGTAGAGTCGCCGCTCGCCCGCATGATCGCCAACCGCGTGGACTGCGCCTGCGGTGCGCGCGGATCTCGCGGAAAGCGATCCGCGAACGTGCCGTACGCGCGCGATGCGGACGCGCTGTCAGGCACCTCGAGATACGTCACCGCCGCGTTGTATTGGGCATCCGCTGCCCGACGGTCCTTCGGGTACGCCGAGGCGAACGCTTCGTACGCGCCCGCGGCCTCACGTTTTCGCTTGAGCGAGTCGAGCGAGGACGCAATCCGCACCATGGCGTCAGGCCGCCCATCCCACGAGGGGTTCTCGGCCACGACTTTCTGCAGCGCCGCGAGCGCCTCCTCGCGCTTGCCCGACTCGGCGAGGAGCTGCGCGCGCAGCGCCTGGTACTGTGCGTGGTACTGATACTTCGGATACTGCGTCGTCAGGCGATCGGCGAGTGCGATCGCCCGATCGCGCGCTTTCTGCGATGCCGCGGCGTCTCCGCGGCGACGGGCGTCGTTGTCCGCAAGCAGGTAGGTCTCGATCGCGTCACGCAGCGCGGCGGGTGCCTTGTCGGACGTCGGGTTCTTGTCCGCGAATGCGACGTAGACGCCTTCGGCTGCACGCTCGAAGTTGCCGGTTCTGATGAGCGTGTCGGCGTACGATGACGCCGCGGCGGTGCGAACGCTGGCGATGGAGTCCGCGAGCCCTCGTTTGCCGCCCTGGCGCGCGGAGCTCTGCGCGAGCTCCCACTGCGCCTGCGCGGCATCGTATTTACCGGAACGGTAGAGCGCATCGCCGATGAGCTTTTGTGCGTTAGGCGTGAGCGGGTCGTTCGGGTAGCGCTGCGCGTACGTGCGGAATGTCGTCTCCACGACATCCCAGCGCTGCGCTTCCAGCGCACGGCGCCCCTTCTGCATGAGCGCGTTGCGTGACACGTCGCTCGCCGGGAAGCGCGCGACGAATCGGTCAACGGCGGTGAAGAGCGAGTCCTGTGCGGCTGCATCGCGTGGATTCCGCGTGAGCGCCGAGTCGAAGGCCACGATCGCGTTGCGTCCGGCGCGCTCCGCGATCGCACCCGTCGAATCGTTAGGGTATGCGTACGCCGTCCGTGAGTACTCCGCGCCCGCGCGAACGTAGTCACCAGTGCTAAACAAGGCCTCGGCGAAGTATGTATTGACCGCCTGGGCACTGTCCGACTTGGGGAACTCACGTAAGTACCGCTCGTAGAGCGACGCCGCGGCCGAGTACTTCTGCTTGTCGCGACCGCGCTGCGCCTGCGCGAGACTGTACTGCGCTGCCTGCCGAAGCGCGGCCTCTCGAACGACGGCCGCGCTGTCGATCGCCGCCGCGTTGTTCGCATTCGCCTGCGCCCATTGCGACCCGGGGCCGAATCGGTTCACGAGATCCAGGCGCGCCTGCTGCGCGCGCTCCGGCTCCAGCATCCGATTCTCGTACATGTCGATGATTTCACGCTGAAGCCCGAGCGCGTTGGAATCGTTCGGCGCCTGCGTGATCACAGCCTCGTACGCGTCGGCCGCCCGCCCAAAGTCTCCCTGCTCCTGCAGGTTGAACGCGACACGGCGCATGACCGGCAATCGATAGTCCGCTCCACCGTGCGCCGCGAAGTATCGATTGGCCGCTTCCGCCCCCCCGACCTGCGTGAACGCGACAGCCATGTACTCGATGGTCTCGCCTCGCAGACCGAGCCGCGACTGCTGCTGCGGGCTCAGCTTGTCATAGGCATCGATGAGACGACCGAAGACATCCACGGCCTTCGTGTAGTCGCCCTGCGACGTTTGCGTCGCCTGATTGTAGTACGACCAGCCGAGCTTGTAGAGCGAGAGGAAGTAGATGTCGCCATCCTTCGGCGCGGCCGCGGCCGCCCGTTCATACGCGGCAGCCGCTTTGGCAAAGCTCGCTCGACGCGCTGCGCCTCGCTGAGTCGAGGCAATCTCGAAGTACGAATCGCCGAGTCGGAAGAGCGCCTCACTCGTGAATGCGGAGCTATCTCGCGCCACCGTCGAGAAAACCTTCACGGCGTCGGCGTGTCGCTCGTCCTGCGAGTACAGCGTTCCGAGCGTGTACGCCACGGCGTCGCGCCGCTCGAAGTTCGGGTACGCGCTCAACAACTCCTGATAGCGCGCGATAGCCTCGCGATAATCCGGGCGCGCGGTCGTGTCGTTTCCCGACCGCTGGCTCTCCGCGAAGCGTTCGTCGGCCCGTCGCACCAGCAGCTCGCCGAGCTGCATCAGCGCGCGTGGACGCGCCGCGCTTTGCGGATACTGCTGCAGGAACCGCTCGAGACGCATGATCGCCGTGTCAACCGCCGGGCCGTTGTACACCGGCCGCGCGACCTCGCCACCGGAGGCCGCGGAAGCCGTCGCGCCCCGCCGAGCGCGCGACGTATCCTGCTGAGCAATGCCCACCGACGACACGGTCGAGACGCCGAGGACTAAGAGCACACAGAGGGTCAGTCGACGCATATGCCTAACGCCTCCGCTCCGGATCGCGCGTCCGCGGCGAGCCGCCGCTCCCGGCTCCGCCAACGGCACGGGTCTCGTCGATGGCGCGGAAGAACGCGGCGCTCGCGACGCCGAATTGCGCCGCCTCCGTATTGCGCTGTAGCTCGGCGATCAACCGCCCGGCGCGTGCCGAGAGCTCCGCGTTCACTGCCGCCACGGCTTCGCCCTCCGCGGCACTCCGCCGCGATTCCGCATCGGCCAGCGCTTGCCGAGCGCGTTGCACCTCCGGCGTATCGCCGCCGTGAAGCGTGCCGAGCGTAGCGCTGACGTCGCGGACTGAACCGGTGTAGGAAGACTGCATGGACGCGAGCACTGCCCTCGTGTTCACTTCTCGCGCGCGGAGTGCATTGCGTGCGACGAAGACGGGATGGTGAGCGATCGCACTGTCGAGGCCCTGCGCCGCGATCTCCGCGACCTTCGCATACGCCGCGGCCGTCGCGAGCTCGTCGTCGAGCGCAGCACGATCCTCTGCGCTGGCGCGCGGTGCCAGTGCCGTGCGAAGGCTGTCGGCAGTTTTCGCGTTCTCTGCGGCGAGAGTTCGCGTGCCCTCGATCTCACGACCCAGCATCTCGCGAACACGTGTCTCGGCGGCAGACAGGAGCTGGTCGAGCCGCGCGATAGAATCCGCGAGGGCCTGATAGCTCAACGCCATCGTGCCGATCTGACCGCTGTCGGCGGCGAGGGAACCGGACAGCTGTGAAAGCAGCGCAATCTCGCGCTGCTGCGCATCGAGCTGCTGGCTCAGTCGATACCGAGCAACGCCGACCGCTGCGTCGGCAGCAAGGAGGTTCTGAGAGCGAACCGCGACATCACCGAGCTGTTTCGTCGCCGACGCAGGCGTGAACAGCACGCGCTTGGCCATCGTCGGAGCGCGCGCGGCGATCGAGTCGAGACGCGCTGGGTCAGGGGCGGCGAGAATAGCGGTGAGACCGCTACCCGCCGAAGACGCAGGCGCGCTCGTGCCGAGCGACGCAAGCACATCACCAGCGGTCGACGAATCCTGCAACACCAAGGCCTTGGCGTTAGGGTCGCCGAGGACGAGCGTCTCAACGGAACGGCTTGTGACGAGCGCGCGCGACAGATCTGCGATCGCCGCGTTCGTCTGCGCTTGTAGCAGCGCGATGCCGGCCGACGACGAATCGGCAACACGCTGAAACACACGCTCCGCGTCTACCGACCGGCCAAGCTCGAGCTGCGCTTGCGCCGCCATGAGCCGCGCCTCGTCGGACTCGGGGCGGTTCGGGTACCGCGTGCCGAAGTCAGTGAAGGCCTGCGCGGCCTGCTCGACGCGCTCCAGCTTGTAGAGCGCCCACGCGCGTGTGAGCAGCGCCGGCGCGGCCTGCTGGCTGCTATCGCCAATGGCGCCTGCTATGCGCACCGCGTCCTCGTAGCGGCGAGTCTCGTACGCTACCTGCGCGGCTGTGAGACGCACCTGATCGGCGAACGCACCCGTCGATCCTGTGGCGATTGACTCGAGAGACGCGACGGAGGTGGCGGCGCGTGCGGTGTCGGACCGGATCTGCGCCAAGGCATCCATGTACTTGGCATACGACGCGAACGACCCGTTCGACGCGCTGGCTCGCGCGAACGCAGTACGCGCGCCGGCGAGATCGCCCGAACGATACGCCGCCAGTCCGGTAACGAGCGCGCTCAGGCCAGTGGCGTCGTTCGTGGGTTGCGTGCGCGACAGCGTTGCGACGCGCGCGTAGTCGCCGCTGCGATACGCCTCGACCAGGAGCTGCGCCCGCAGCACCGATGCATAACGAGTCGAGCCGCCGCCCAGCCCATCCGCTTCACGACGGAACGCCGACAGCATGCCGAGCTGATAGTACGTCTGCGACAGCAGGAAATGCAGCGCGGCGCGCTCCGGCTCAGCGAGGCCCATCGAGTCCTGACCGACAATCGCCGAAACGCGCTCGAGCCGGCTCAGCGCCGGATACCGTCGGTCCATCGCGAGCTCGAACATCGCGACGCGCGCCTCCGCATCAACGGTTCGCGCGAGCTCACCAGCCGCGAGGCTCCGCGGCTGAGGCGTGGCTGGCGGTAGCGGACCGACCGTCTTCCGTACGGAGTCGACGATGATCGTTCGCGACGTATCGCGCTTCGTCGACTGCGCGGTCGTCGCGCGCGGCATTGACGCGGCCGCGATCGCCGCGACGGTAAGCGCTCCGATGAGCGTTCGCTCCGCGCGTCGCATCAGAACTGCCCGCTGCCCCGACCCGCCCAGGAGGTCGACGTCACCTGTCCGTTTCTCACCGAGAACTGCACGTACGTGACCGCCTGTTGCGCCGCCGGGACTTTGGCCGTTCCCGAGAGAGTCCGGCCATCCACGGTCACCTGGATCGCGATCGCGTGATCGCTCGGGATGACCGGCGCGCGATAGACCTCATCGACTGCGCCACGCGCGAGCGCTCCACTCGCGAGTGCGGAGTACGTATGTGGATCGCTCGACACGTTGTCGACCGAGACGACGGCCGACTGCACCGTTTGCGCCTGTGACGAGTCGGCACGCAGCAGCACGACGAGCATAGCGCCCGACCTTCCCCCGATCGCGTTGCTGAGGCCAGCGAATCGGTCGCGCTGCGCCGTGAGATTCGTCTGCGACGTTGCGAGCAGCGCATCGAGCTGCTGGAGCGCCGTCTGCTCGTTAGTCAGGAGCAGCGCCTGCGAACGGTCCTGCATTGTCTGGGCGATGAGGCGCTCGAGTCGGGCCTCCACCTGCGCGCGTTCGCCTTTCACGCCGGCAAGCGCCTTCTCCGTTTGCTCGAGCTCCTTCGAGAGCTGCTCACGCTTTGCCTTGTACTTTGGATCCGACTGCGCGACCGCAGTGCGAGGAAGCACAATCGCGAATGCGAAGGCCACCGCAGCCGCGGTAACCAGTACAGGTCTGGTCATGGGACTCGGTCCGCTGTGTGGGAAGCGGTGAATCGGCATCGGCCTACGGTTTTGCCGGCGGCGGCACGCCGCGCTGTTGCTCGAGTCGCTTGAGCCGATCCTCGAGACGACGCAGCGTTTCCTTCTCTTCTCGCAACTGCGTTTCAACCGCTGCGCGGCGTTGCTCCAGCTCGAGCAGATTTTGTGCCTCATACCGGTCGAGCTCCGACTGCAATGACGCGACACGCTGCTGACGTTCGGTAATGTCGGCCCGCAGCTGGTCGCGCTCGTGTGCGAGCCGCTCCGCGCGTTTCTGCAGGAAGTCGCCGTGCACGAGCGCCATCACGTTGCTCTGCCAGCCGAGCGTGAAGGCGATCTTGCGATAGTTGTAGAAGCGTTCCGGAGAGAGACCCGCAGAGGAAGGCTCGCTCGACCCGGCGCCCAACTCGGTAACGTAGAAGCCTGCGCGCAGCCCGCGATACACCGCAACCGCGCCGAGATTGAAGTCCCACGCGTTGTTCTCGGCCATGACGTTGACGCGGAAGTCCGGCGTCACCGGAAAGTCTGCCATCGCGCCATAAAAGAATCCGCCAGTGGCGTTCTTCGCGTACGCGGCACCGAGCCCGCCGTCGTCGCTGAACAACCCGTTCCCTCCCCCGACCGTGAGGCTCAGCCCCATACCGTGGAATTGACTGAACACCATGCTCTTCGTGGCGACAGCGTAGAGCGTCGGCGCCGTATCGAAGCCCTGGTGAAGCGAATCAGCCACGTGTCGCGAGTCCGGATCCTGGCCATTCGGCGGAAGGATTTCGTAACCCATCCCGAAGCGATCGACATGGCTGTACTTCCCGAGATTCCGCACGCCGACAGCGACTGCGGGAAACCATCTGAGAGCACCGCCACGCATGTTCAGATCTTCCTCAGTCACCAACACGCCACGGAGGAAAAATCCGTACTCCGGATTGCTCGAGTAAAAGGCGACACCGCCCTCGAGACGACCGAGCGCCGCGGCCGACAGGGTGAACTGTGAGTTCATCCGGTCGCTGAACGTGACATTCGTCATGCCCGGGTCGGCGCGGAAGCGCTTCGCCGCATAGTTGAGCGAGAAATCCCCGCTGAGCGGCGACGCCCAAGCCACGGGAATGTCGATCAGCCCGGAGCCCCAATAGAGCGTCTGGGGGAAATCCTGCTGGGCCGCCGCGCCGCTGACAGGCGCGATGCCTAACGCCAGCCCGGCAAGCACCACCCGAGCCTTCATCGTCAGCGACCCTCCGGCGGCTTCTTGACGGGCGGCTGCGGCGGCCGACCCTGTTCGATTTCCTTCAACCGATCGTTCGCCCGTTTGACGGCGTCGCGCTCGGCCTGGAGTTCCTGCTCCAGCTGCTGGCGCCGCTGCTCCATCCGCGCCAGCTGGCTGCTTTGCGCGTCCGCGAGATCCTTCTGGAGCTGGTCGATGCGGCGTTCCCGCGACGCGATCTCGTAGCGCAGCTGCTGGCTCTCGCGCGTGAGATCGGCCACCTGCGAGCGAAGCACCATGCCGTGGGCGATATCCCGAACGTTCCCGGAATACCCGACCGAGACGTTGAACTTCGCGTAGTTGTACACGTTGAAGCCTTCCGCCTGGCTCGTATGGCCGCCCTCCTCGAGCTCGGTACCGTAGAACCCGACGGTCACGCCTCGCCACTCCGCGACGGCACCGGCGTTCCAGTCCCAGCCATCGTTTTCGGCAAGCACCGTCAGGCTGCCGTTCGACCACGGGTGCATAACGAGGCGGCTCCCGAGGAACACGCCCTTGGCGATCGTGCCGCGGTCGTTGTATTGATCGCCGAGGCCACCGTCGTCGTGGAAGAGGCCATTGCCATACCCGAGGCTGAACGACATCGACATCCGGCCGTTCTGCGAGTAACCGGACAGCGGTACCTCCTTGGTCGCCACGGCGTACAGCGTCGGCGCCGTCTTGAAATCTGCATAACGCGAAACGACGATCTCGTCGGACTGGCCGGTGCTGTCGTATCGCACATCGTGGCCGATCAGGAATCGATCTTCGTGCTTGAACTTTCCGATGTTGCGAGCGCCGATGGCGAACGACGGCATGTAGCTCTTGCCGAAGTCGCCGTCGCGAACGAGCAGCGCCTGGCCGAAAAAGCCCCACTCGGGATTCTGGCTGTAGAGCGACAGGCCGATGGACGCCCGTCCAGCCCAGTGCGTGTCGATCGCGAAGTTCGAGTTGAGGCGCGAGGCGAGACTATTACCGGCGCCATTCTCGAACGACGGGATGTCCTTCGCCGAAATCGTGAGCCATGAGTCGGCGCTGCGCTGCGATACCCACGCTGCCGGCGTGTTGATGTAGCCGGCGCCGAATTGCATCGTCTGCGTGTACGGTTGCGGCGGGGGCTGCACCAGTTGCGCGCGCGCGGACGATACCGTGACGCCGGTCGCGCATGCGACCATCACCCACGCTCTCGTCCGCGGCGGTCGGCGCATCAGCCCTCCCGACTAGTGAAGCGATTCGGCGCTAGCTCGCGAAGCGCGACGGCACGACCGACGACACAACCCGCGGCACGACGGAACCGACACCAACTGGCCTGTCGTCATAGAGCTGCATCGCCTGGATCGCAGGCGCGACTCCGGCGAGCGGGGGTGCAAGACGTATGCCCCATAATAGTCGTCACCGAGCCGACAACGTAGCCTCGCAAGTCGCCGGTGCGGTATCTTTCCGCGACGCAACTGCGACTCACAAAGCTCAGCCATAATTTCTCGCGCGACCGACTCCATCACGGTACATCGTCCGATGAACTTCGATCTCCGCATCGCCGTCGCCACCGTTCTGCTCATCGCGAGCGCCGCATGCAAGGGCGCTGAGGACGCGCGCGCGAAAACACCACCGGCCGCGAGTGCGGCACCGGCCGCGGCATCCACGCCGGGCACCGCGGCCACGCCCGCCACAACCGCCGCCGTCTCCACGACCGATCCACTCGTCGCGCACGCGGATAGCGCACGCATTCGCGGCAATCCCGCGGCGAAGGTTTGGATGATTCTCGCGAGCGACTTCCAGTGCC
>JAJKIV010000203.1 GCA_021154285.1 Gemmatimonas sp.
CTCGTCATCGTCGGCGGTGGGCCGATTCCCGACGAGATCAACCGTCGCTTCCTCGACCTCGCCGGGGGCGCAGGCAAGGCGCGCATCGTCGTGCTGCCGATGGCGAGCGAGTCGGGAGCTGAATCGGGCGCCGAAAAAGCGGAGTCGTTCCGGAAGTTGGGTGCCGTCAACGCGGTCTCTCTGAACCTCGCGCGAAACGACACCGACGCCGATTCCGTCGCGCGGCTGCTCGGCCAGGCAACGGGGATCTGGTTCCCGGGCGGTGACCAGAACCGCCTCACGGCCACGATTCTCGGCACCGCCGTCATAGATTCGATCCGCTCGCGATACCGTCACGGCGCCGTCGTCGGCGGCACGTCGGCGGGCGCGGCGGTCATGTCGGACCCGATGATCAGCGGCGACGAGCGCCGGCCGGGCGGCGCTCGCCCGCCGAGCGATTCGAGCGACGGCTGGATGACGATCGACCGGGATGACGTCGTGCTGGTGCCCGGCTTCGGCCTGCTGCCTAACGTGACAGTGGATCAGCACTTCCTTCGCCGCCGCCGCCATAATCGGCTCATCAGCGTCGTCCTCGAACACCCAACCGTCGTGGGCATCGGGATCGACGAATCCACGGCGCTGGTCGTCTCGCCGAAGGGACCATGGCAAGTGATCGGTGCGTCGCAGGCGACGATCTACGACGCCCGCCGCGCAACCGTTACGCCGCCGGGCAAACCGTTAGGCGCCTCGGAGATTCGCATGCACGTAGTGCCAGCTGGCGGGACGTTCGATCTGGCGACGGGAGCCGCCACTATCGGGAAATAGTTGGGCGACTGGGAACTGGAGCCCTCTACCGGGAGGACGGCGATTCCTCGACTCGCTGCCGCTCGCTCGGAATGACACGCGCCTTTTGCCGCCCGTCGCCCGTCGCCCGTCGCCCGTCCGTCCCCGTTACTTGAGCCCATTCGTCTTTTCGAGCTTCCCGAGCTCGTCGCGCACATAGTCCACCTCGGACCGAAGAGGAGGCTCGGAGGCCGCGCGGAGTGTGACGTAGTGTCGGTACGCCTCGATTGCCTCGTCGTTCTCCCCCGCCAGCGCGGCCAGGCGACCCTGCTCGCGCAGGAACGTCGACAAGTACAACGGCCGCGTCAGGAACGTCTCGCGACGCCGGACCGCGGCAAGCGCGCCGCGCACGTCGCCCTGATCCTCCTTGAGACGCGCGACGATCAGATTCCCGGCATCCTGCACAAAGCCCCCCGGCCCCGTCTTGAGCAGCGAATCGAGTCGCGTGAGAGCGATCGGCGCGTCCGGTCGTCCAGCGCGCCTCGATGCAATCGCATCGAGCAGCATCGCGCACGCGGTCGCGAACGTGGTTGGCATCTCTGGCCACGCCGTCGCCGCATGACGCAGCCGCGCGATGCTCGCCGTCGACGTCCGCAGATTGTCGTGTCCCACGCGCCACAGCTCTACGTTGCACAGGTCCACGATCTGACCGAAGCGATCCGACGGCTTCTCGGGCGTCGGTCCGAACGCTGTGCGCTCGAGCTCGCGCACAGCGGCCACCGCCGCGACGCTATCGCCATCCCAATACAGCGCGTCGCGCACGCGCTCGCGCAGATACCCGCGCGTGTTCGCCGGCGCCGCCTCGCGGGTCTGTGCATTCGCCCGTATCGCCGCCGTCGGCCGGCCGCGGTTCAACGCGAGGTCGTGCGCGTTCACCAATGCAGCATACTTGTCGCTCTGGATGCGCGCGTTCTCCACTGCCGCATCCGAGATCCGCTGCGCCCGATCGAGATCGACCGCGTCGATCTGACTCATGGACGCCATCGTGTGGGCGCTGATCGGCGTCAGCGTGTCGCGTCGCCGCGTGATGTCCGCCAGCGCCGCCGAGTCGCCTAACGCGACCGCCATGCGCCAGCGTACGCCGTCAGCGTTCTCACTCGCCGGATCGATCGACAGGAAATGGTGGCCAAGCTGACGGACGGCCATCGTGTCGCCGTCGTGGGCCTCGATCAGCAGCAGGTGTTCCGCCGCCGGCGCGTAGGAGGAGTCCAGCATGAGCGCGCGCTTGAACGCGTCCGCCGCCCGCGGATCCGCGTCGAGATACCCCACGACGGCGCCGAAGTGGAACATCCCGTCGCCAAGCTCGAACCACGCATCCGCCCGGTCCGGCGCGATCTCCACGTAGTGCTGCTTTGCCTTCAGCACGTCCAGGTAGCTCGAGGCGGATGGGTAGTTCGGCCCCGCCGTGGCGTCGAGCAGTGCCCGGTCGCGAGGTCCAAGTCGCTCACGTCCCGCCCAGGCCACGCGCAGCCCTGTCTCCCGCATCGCCGGAAAGCCGAACCAGCCACTCGCCGAGGCGAGCCGGAGACCCGCCAGCGCGAACGTCGAATCCAGATCGAGTGCGGTCGAATACGCGCGTGCCGCCTCGCGATACCGCCCACGACGATACAGCCACTGGCCACTGAGGAACTACCGCAGGGCAGGGAGGGACGTGCTCGTCAGCGTCGAGAGGTTGTCCACCTCACCGGCGTCGGTCGCGAGCAACTGTGCGGTCAGCATGTCCACCAGCCTCGGGAGGCTGTCGAGACTTCCCTCCACGGTGGCCGGCGGCCGCGCTCGCCCATCAGCGACCCTCACCAGCACCGCGTGGAGCGTGATGTGTGACGAATCCCCCGTCACATCGCCGATGAGCAGCTGGCCGGCACCTAACGTCTCGGCCACATCGAGCGCGCGCTCGCGTGGGAGATCCGCCGAGTCGGCGCCGGCTGCGCGACGCCACGCCGTGAGCAGCGAGCGCGGATCGGCCGACCGAGGACCGGCGGCACCCGTCAACTTCGCCGAGAGCAGGTCGAGCATGCCCTCTCGGAGATACTTGAGTGACCCGTCAGTGCTCACCACCCGGAACGGTGCGACCGCAACCAGATTCTCGTCCGCCGGTGGATGCGCGGCGCCACGTCGCGAGAACGCGACGACGCCCGCAACGATCGCGAGGGCTGCTGCGACCGTCATTCCCACCGCGCGACGAGCGGACCGGCGACGGCGTGCCGCCGGTCCGATGACCGTTCCCACACCGGACGTCGCCAGCGCCTCGATCTCGCTCCGCACGTCGGCCGCTGTCTGGGGTCGATCGATCGGACGCTTGGCCAGACAGCCCATCACCAGCGCCGCTAGCGGCGGCGGCACGTCCGCGCGCAGCGTCTCGATCGGCTGGGGCAACTCGGCGATGTGGGCGGCGAGTATCTCGCTTGGCGGCCGGCCAGTGAACGGCGCGCGTCCGGCCAACAGCTCGTACGCCAGAACGCCGAACGCATAGATGTCGGCGCGATGATCGGTTGCAGGGTCGCCGGCAGCTTGCTCCGGCGCCATGTACGCCGGAGTCCCGATCGCGAGCCCGCTACCCGTCGTGGTTGGGCCCGTCCTCCCCTCGTCGCGTTCATCGTGTCCGTTGCGCGACGCGGCACTGAGAGCCTTCGCGACGCCGAAGTCGGTCACCGTCGCGTGACGTCGGCTCACGAGCACGTTGTCCGGCTTGATGTCACGATGGACGACACCGCGTTCGTGCGCGTACGCCAGCGCGTCAGCCACGTCGTGCAGCACCCGAACCGCATCATCGATCGAAAGGCGGGACTCGCGCAGCAGCCACGCGCGCAGGGATTCCCCGTCGATGTAGGGCATCGTGAAGTACAGAATGCCCTGGGCTTCGCCGGCCGCGAGAACCGGGACGATGTGCGGATGCTGCAGCTGCGCGACGACCTGAATCTCGCGGCGGAACCGATCGACGTTGACCCCGGCGAGCTCCGGGTGCAGCACCTTCACGACGACCTGGCGATCCAGCGCGCGCTCACGCGCGAGAAAAACCCGGCTCATCCCCCCGCCCCCGAGCTCCCGCTCGATAGCGAAGGCTTCGCCGAGTGAAGTCTGCAGTTGCCCGCTCAGCTCTCCCGTCCGTGTCAAGAACCGGTGCTCCGAGGCCAGGGTCACTCGAGACTGCGTCATCTGCCCATTCCGGCGGGCGCGCTTCTGGTCGCCGAAAATTAGATGTCGGTCGAGCCCGAACCGTTTCCCGCTTCCCTTCATCGGCCCTATGTCGGGCGGACATGGGGGTGACTCGGTCACACTACCCGCATGTGCCGCATTTGGTGCCAAACGGTTCGTGTGAAATCGGTTCAGAATCCGTCACGAAACGGAAAACGCTGAACCGATGGAACGGAGCGTTACGCCCAGCGGATCGCCCACGTAACTTCAACCACCCCACGATCGATTCCGTCAGCTTCGCCCGCTGTGAACGACACCTTCCGCGATCGACTCGCCGCCGCCTTGGCGGCCACCTACCGGATCGACGACGAGTTGGCCGGCGGCGGGATGAGTCGTGTCTTCGCGGCCACGGAGCACGCACTCGGCCGGAAGGTCGTGGTCAAGGTGCTGCCGCCAGACCTGTCGGCCGGCGTGAACCGCGAGCGCTTCCAGCGCGAGATCCAGGTCGCCGCGCAGTTACAGCACCCGCACATCGTCCCACTGCTATCGGCGGGCCGTGTGCCGTCACCCGACGGGACGACCGAAGGCGAGCTGCTGTATTACACGATGCCGTTCATCGAGGGCGAGTCGTTGCGGTCCACGCTCGCTCGGCGCGGCCCGCTGCCGGTTCGTGATGTCGTCCGGATCATTCACGACGTGGCGGAGGCGTTGGCCTACGCACACAGCCGAGGCGTCGTTCATCGCGACATCAAGCCGGGCAACATCCTCACGATGGGCTCGCACGCGCTTGTCACGGACTTCGGTGTCGCGAAAGCGCTGAGTGCCGCCATGCCCACGTCCGGCATGACGTCCGGCGGAATGGCGATCGGTACACCAGCGTACATGGCGCCCGAACAACTCGCCGCCGACCCGGCGGCCGATCACCGCATTGACATCTACGCCGTCGGACTACTGGCGTACGAGCTCCTGTCAGGGCGGTCGCCGTTCGTGGGAACGTCGCCGCAGGCGACGATGGCCGCACAGCTCACGCGAGTTCCCGATCCGCTCGACAGCTTCCGCGATGATGTGCCGCCGGCTCTGGCCGCGGTCATCACCAGGTGCCTGGAGAAGCAGCCGGAGAGCCGGCCGCAGACGGCAGCAGCGTTGCTGGACGAGCTGGAGGGCGCCGTGACGCCGGCAGGCGGCAGTGGCCCCGTGACTCCGCTGACGCTCAAGCGGTCGGCGACCCCATCGCCATCGAACGCCCGACAGCGACGCGCGGTGTTCGCCGGTGCGCTCCTCGTGATCGTTGCGGGCGTCGCCGTCGCGATCGCGGCATGGAGTCGACGGGGCATCGGCAGCGCGCCTCAGCCAGTGGCCGTCAATAGCGCGCCCGCCTCGGCGGCCACGCCCGGCACGCCGGGCGTCGGAGCCGTGGTGACAATCGCCGGTGCGGGCTCGAATGCACCAGGCACCGACTCGACGACGCGGACGCCGATCGTGCTCACTCGCGCGGAGTCGCTCGCGATCGCGGAGGCCGTGAAAAAGCGTCTCACGGCGCATCGAGATTCCCAGGTCGCGAAAGGCGAACGTGCGTGGGCCGACTCGCTGTCCCGCCGATTCGAGCGAGCGCTGAGCGACTCGATGGCGCGTATCCTGGCGGAGCTTCGCGGCGGGCGGCGCGTCGACGCTCGCGGGATGGACCCCGTGGAGCTCGAGCGGCTGCAGGAGATTGCGAAGCGGTCGGCGGCGGCCGCGCCTAACGTGCCACCGATCCCTGGAATGACGCGGGCCGCCACCGGCTTGCCCGATCGTCCGGGGTACCGCGGCCCGTCACCGCCGGGCGAGCCCGGCGTGTTTCCGTCGCCAGCGCCCGGGGTTCGCCGAGTCCTGATGGGCGCGGCGCGAAACGCGTACCGGGGCGAGCTGTCGGCCATCGGCGCCGCGATCTCGGACAGCATCCGTCGCGCGATCGGTGCCAAGCCGGGCTACGAGGTGATCGATGCGGCGTCGCTCACGGATCCGAGGTTGTACGCCTCGCGGTCGCGGACGTCGCTCGGACGTGCAGTGGGCGCCGGCGCAGTGCTCACCGGTCTGTACTTTCCGCGGCCCGACTCGACGCTGGTGCTGCAGCTGCAACTGTTCGACGTGCAGCGGAATCGCGTCGTGCGCGTGATGGAGAGCCGGCCGATCGATCGCAAAGCCCCGATGCGAGGCGTCGGCGACATCGTCACCGACGCGCTGACGGCGATGAACGACATCGATTGGCGGCCCGGATCAGCGGATTCGTTAGGCGGGAAGAGGCCCTGACCTCCGGGTCACTGCTCGCGGGCGTACGGCGTGATCACGGTCTCGACATCCCGCCGCACCCAGTCGACGACCGTGCCGTCCCGATGGATCGCCCAGTTGAGCAGCGACCCTGCCGCGACGCCCTGCAGCGCGCTCGCGAGCGCCGCCGTGTCGCATGCGCGGAGCTCACCCGCCTGCACCGCTTCGTCGAGCAGCGCTCGGTAGCCGGCGCGGACGCGCCGCGAATGCTCGAGGGCAAGGCGCTGAAACTCCGGATCGCTCAGATCGATCTGAAAAAACGCGAGATGGTGGGCCAACTCTTCCGGCGTACGCACGTGTTCCGCCATGTCGCTCGCTGCCGCCACGACCGCCTCCAGCGCCGACGCCGCGGCAGCGCGCCGGTCGCGGAAGTTTCGCTCGACCGAGTCCACGCTCTGCTCGGCCAGCGCGCGCAGCAGGCCGCGTTTCGAGCCGAAGCGCTGGAGCAGCGTCGCCGGTGACAGGCCGACCTCGCTGCCGACGTCGGCAAGCGTTAGGCGCACCGGCCCGACCCGGCCGATCATACGCGCGGTCGCCGCGAGAATCGCGTCGTCCGAGACGGTCCGTGGCCGCGGCGACATCCGTCGCGCGCCGCCCGCTACGGGCGCTCGGCGCCGCTGGAGCCCCCGGCTGGCGACTCGAGGTAGATGTTCCGCCGCATGATCTCCATCTGCCGCTCGGGACTCGCGACGAGCTCGAACCCGAATTGCCGATACAGCGCGTGGGCGTCGCGCGTGGAGAGCGCGAAACGGCGGAGGCCCTGGAGCGCGGCGTGGGACATGATCACTTCCATCAGCCACTTCGCGAGCCCACGGCCGCGATGCTCCTCGAGCACATACACGTCGGCGAGGTACGCGTACGTCGCCTGGTCCGTGATCACGCGCGCAAAACCCACCTGCGCGCGGCCGTGGTATATCCCGAAGCAGATGGCGCCCGCGATGCCGCGGCGGACGGTGTCTTCGGGTATGCCGGGCGACCAGTAGCTCTGCGACAGGAATGCGTGGACCGCGGCTATATCGATGCGCGAGCGGTCCGTCGAGATGACGTAGTCGCCGCGCACGGTCTCGACGGGCGACGCGTTGGGCCCGGCCTCGCTCGCGTCGCCAAGGGAGCCCGTCATCGCTACGCGTCGGAGTGCCGCCGCGCCGCGGCCGCGGCGTCGGCTTCCGCGATCCGCTGCTGGGCCACCTGCCAGTCGACGTTAGGCGCGACCTCGAAGTCGTCCAGGTCGAGCGACGCCAGCGCACGCTCCACGACCGCCTCCGCTCCCGGAACGGCGAGGCCCAGCTCGAGCTCGGCCTTGCGACACAGCCGCTCCTCGCGCGCGCCGCATCCCGGATGGCCCGCGAGCCCCATCGTCAACAGTCGCGCGTGCACACCCTCGTGCACGATCGACGCCGCGACCTGCGCGTCGGAGAACTTGCCTTCACCGGCGAACGTCAGCTCGATCAGACACTCTCGCGTTTCGCCGAAGAACGCCGCCCGACACGCAAAGCGCTTCACGATGATGCCGCGTACGTCTCGTCGGAACCGCCGCATCCGGTGCGGCTGATACTGTTCGATGACGCCCAGCGCCCCGTCGAGCTTCTCGAAAACGCGGGTCGTCTCGATATCGGGACGCGTGTTGACGACGGTGACCTGCACGCCGCGAATCGTTCGATGGTCGGTCATCAAGCGCTCCTTCGCGGCGCTCACTGCGTCGCTCCACCAGCCCATGGTCGCCCTCCTGTCGGCGCCGCGCTCGGCGGCGGTCGGCTACTGTTGCAACCTACTCGCCGGCCGCGTCACCCGTATCGCATTCCCGGGTAGAGCAGGTTCACGGCGCCGAAGAAGACCGGGTCGAACACATACTTGAAGAGCTGCCACGCGACGACCAGCCCAAGCAGGCCGAACGCGCGGTTGCTCCACATGAACACCTGGTACTTCCGGGCGGCGTCGTCGCTCAGGAGGATGGGAACGGCGCCGCTGCCGTCGAGTGGAGGGAACGGAAGCAGATTGAACGCGGCGAGGAGCAGGTTGAGCGAGAAAAAGGCGCTCACCATGATCGCGAGCGCGGGCCACACGCCCTCGGCGTTGCTTGCCGTTACTTCGCCGAAACGAATGCTGTTCGGTGCGTAGAAGACGTCGGCCGCCACGCCGGCGCGGATGAGTGCGGCCGCAATGACGACGAGCAGCAGATTGGCGGCTGGCCCGGCGAGCGACATGAGTGCCGCGCGTTTCGGATGCCGCATCGCCCACTGTGGATCGAACGGCGCGCTCGCGTAGCCAAACGGCCACCCGGTTGCCAGGGCGCTCACGAGCGGCAGGATCAGCATCCCGAACGGCTCACGCCGGATATGCGGGATCGGATCCAGTGACACCTGGCCGCCGTGGTAGGCCGTCAGGTCTCCGCCACGAGCGGCGGCCCACGCGTGGGCGGCCTCGTGCAGCGTGGTGGAGAGCAGGAAGACGACGTAGTAGACGAGGGCGTTCGTTAGGTTGGGCACGAAGTCCGGTTGCAGGTCGTGAGTCGATAGTGTCAGGTCGTGGTCAGCGTCGAGGTCGTCGAAGGAGTGGCCGACGACCTCGGCCCGGACTCACTGCTCGTTCCAGCCGTCCCGACGTGCTGCTTCGGCGCGGAGTGATGGTCCGAAATGTAGACGGAGCACCTCGTTGGCTGGGCTCGCGTCCACGGAATCGAGAAACGACAGCGAGATGAGCTCGCGCACTTCGGCGTCGCCCGAGGTCAGATGGGTCTCGATCACGCCGACCAGCGTTCGGGCCGCGTCACCTCCCGCACCACCCTCGATCGTGTGCGCCCCCGGCGCATGCATGGTCCCGCTGACCCAGCTCGCCACCTGCGCCATGAACAGGTCGGGCAAGAGAGCGTCGTGCAGGGCAAGGTGTTCGCGATAGATCGGCACGAGTGCCGGCGCGGTCGAAAGCAGATCGACGAGCAGATGCGCGAGCGTGCTCACGGAATTCTTGAGAATGGTAATTGGTTACTGGTATTGGTTACAGGTAATCGACCGGGAGGCCTCTCTCGCAAACCAGATGCGCATCCCGAGGGTTCAAATAACCAATTACCAATACCAGTAACCAATTACCAGTAGTTACTGAAAATCCCGTGATCGTGTCGCGATCTCTCGAGTCCGCAGTGCCCGGAATCGACGTCCTACCACGTTCATGACCTGCCCGTCTCGCTCGAACTTCCCCTGCACGGCGATGAATGGCGCGAACTTCACCACCTCGGCGTTGTCTTCCACGAGCGACTTCGGCACGATCACGTTGATGAACCCGAACTCGTCCTCGAGCAGCAGGAACAGCGTCCCGTTCGCGGTTTGCGGACGCTGACGCACCGTCACGAGGCCGGCGACCGCGATGATCTCGCCGCCGCGCAGTGACGGCAGGTCGGCGCTCGACTTCGCGCCCTTCGACTTCAGGAAGTCGCGCAGATGCTTCATCGGGTGCCCTTGGATGCTCGATCCCGTCGTCGCGTAATCGAGGAAGATCGTCTCCGTCTCATCGAGCGGACGCGGTGCGTGATGCGCGGGGCGCGCCGGTGCGAGTGGCAGCGTGTCGCTCACGCATCGGAGTGCCTCCCATCCCGCCTTGCGACGATCGGGCTCCCACGCCTTGAAGGCGTCAGCGCGCGCGAGGTACAGCGCGTCGGCCCGTCCGAGCCCCGCTCGGCGCACGACGTCCTCGATCGACGCGAACGGCTTTGCCTTCCACACCGCGTCGAGCGCGTCGAGCGCCTTCTCGCCGATGCCATGCACGTAGCGCCATCCCACACGCAGGGCAGGGCGGCGCGGGTCGTCGGTTTCCTCCGTGGTGCACATGCGCTGCCCATCGCGCATACAGGGTGACCGCACGTCCACGCCGTGCCGCTTCGCGTCGTGGATGAGCGTCGCCGGCGAGTAAAAGCCCATGGGCCACGCGTTGAGGATGCCGAGATAGAACTCCGTCGGGTGATGCGTCTTGAGCCACGCCGTCGCGTAGGCGATGAGCGCGAAGCTCCACGCGTGCGATTCGGGGAAGCCATAGTTGGCGAAGCTTTCCAGGTCTTCGCAGATCTGGTTCGCGATGTCGGGCAGGACGTCGTTCTCGACCATGCGGTTCGCGAGCTTCTGCAGGACGGCCACGAGCTTCCCCTTCTTTCGCATGTGGCCCATCGTCCGGCGCAGCTCGTCGGCCTCCGCGGCGCTGAACCCGCCTAACGCCATCGAGACGGCCATCGCTTGTTCCTGGAAGATCGGGATGCCCTGCGTGCGCTCGAGGATGGGCCGGAGGTTCGGGTGCTGGTAGAACACCTCCTCGTGCCCGCGCCGGCGGCGTGTGTAGGGGCGCACGAACTTGGCCTGGATGGGGCCGGGGCGGATGAGCGCGACCTGGACGACGAGGTCGTAGAGTCGCTCGGGGCGTGTGTGCAGGATCGACGCGATCTGCGCCCGGCTCTCGATCTGGAACGTGCCGATGGTCTCACCGCGGGCGATGAGGTCGTACGTCGCCGCATCGTCAGGCGGGAGGCGGTACATCGCCGGTCGGCTGCCCGTGCGGCGCTCGATCTCGTCGAACGCGTAGCGCACGAGCGACAGGGCACCGAGGCCGAGGAAGTCGTACTTCGGGACGCCGATGAGGTCGAGGTCGTCCTTGTCGAACTGGATGATCGTGCGCCCCATCGTCGTCTGCTCGATGGGCATGTAGTCGCCTAACGATCCAGACGACAGCACGAACCCGCCAACGTGGGTCGACCGCAATCTCGGCAATCCCTCGAAGGCCGCGATGGCCGCGAGCAGCGCGCGGCCTTTGGGCCCGTCGATGTCGAGCTCGAAGCGCTTGGCGAGGCTCTCACGGATGGCGGCGACGGCTTCCGCCGGCTCGGCGTAGTGCAGCCGTTTGGAGAACTGCGTCGCGTACTCCGCCGGGTAGCCGAACGCCCGCATTGCATCCAGGATGGCGTTCGGTGCCCGGTAGTTCTGGACGGTGCACGTGATCGCCGCCCTTGCCCGCTCGTACTTGTCGTAGACGTAGTCGAGCACTTCCTCGCGGCGGTCGTGCTCGAAGTCGACGTCGATGTCCGGCGGCTCGGTCTTGCCATCCGTGCGCTTTTCGGAGAGGAAGCGCTCGAACAGCAGACCGTGTCGCACGGGGTCGACGGCCGTGATGCCTAACAGGTAGGCGACGACGGAGTTGGCGGCGCTGCCACGGCCCTGACAGAGGATGCCCTTCGTCTGGGCGAAGTTCACGGCGTCCCACATCACGAGAAAGAAGCCGGAGAACCCGAGGCGGTCGATCACCCCGAGCTCGTGATCGACCTGCTTCACCTGCGCCTCGCTCAGCGTGTCGCCCCAACGCTCCTTCGCGCCGATGAGAACGCGCTCGCGGAGGTAGCTCGTGTCGGTATGACGATCGGGGACGGGGAACTTCGGCATCGGTGGACGCATCCAGCCGAGCTCGAAGTCTCCGCATTCGGCGGCAATGCGAGCACTCGTCTCGATGCCCTGCTCGCGACCCTGCCATCGCCGCGCCATCTCCTCGGGGGAGAGCAGGCGCCACTCGCCGTTCGGGTGGAGAAAGCCGCCCTTGGTTGCGGTCTCGAGGTCGACGTTGTAGCGAAGCGCGGTGAGCGCGTCGTGAACGAGCCGGCCGTCGTTGTCGATGTACCGCGGGTCGTGCGCGACGACCCACGGGATCCTGCGACGCTCGGCCAGGTCCACGAGCGCGCCGGCGAGCGCGCCCTCCGCCCCTCCCGTGTAGTGGAGCTGCACCTCGACAGCGAGGCGCTCGCCGAACACGTCACGCCATTCGTCGAGCAGGCGGCGGGCGTTGGCCCGGTCGCCACCTCGAACGAGTGAGGCGATCGGCCCGGTTGCCGGCCCGGTGAGCGCGACGAGCCCTCCGCTCAGCTCGGCGACCTCCCGCCACGTGACGTTAGGCCGGCCGCGTCGCTCCTGGCCGTGTTCCTTGGTCCAGCTCGCCCAGGCGCCCATACGTCCGCGCGTGACCAGCGCGGCGAGGTTGCGGTAGCCTTCGGGCGTCCGCACGAGAAACGCGGCGGGCCGCCCATCGACGCGGAGCTCGGCCCCGACGACAGGTCGGAGCTTGCCGCTCGAATGCGCCGCGGCGACAAAGCGCGGGATGCCGCCCAGGTCCGCCGTGTCGGTGATGCCGAGGGCCGTGAAGCCTAACGCGATCGCGCGCGCGACGAGCGCTTCGGGCGATACGGTACCATCGCCGAAGGAGAACCCGGTGTGGGCGCGGAGCTCGACAAACACGGGAAACGGGAGATGGGAGACGGGGACTGCCTACTGATAACTCACAACTGGCCGTCGGGGTCGGGCTCGTTGCGCTAATAGCAGCAGCTCGCAGCAAGCGGCAGGAGCGAGCGGCCGTCGGCTACCAGCTTGCAGCGGCCCGCAGCTGGCAGCTCCTTACTATTTCTTCCATGGGCTCGAGTCCGATATCGAGCATTCGTTCGTCTTAGGTCGGAGCGTACGCCGTCAGCGCCGCGGCCACTATCGAGAGTCGCTCCCCCACGACCCTAACGA
>JAJKIV010000204.1 GCA_021154285.1 Gemmatimonas sp.
CCGAATTCGGCTGGTCGACGTCCGAGCCAGGACGATCTCACCCAACTGCCACTCCGCCGCGATTGCACGGCCGCCTCCGCGCGACTGCTTGCCGCGAGGCGACGCGATGGCGGTGTGGCGAGTCTCATCTATCTCCGCGCCACGGATCTGGGCGACGTTAGGCAGCGACTCGGCCAGGCTCGCGCGGATGATGTGCTCGCAACAGTCGCGAGCGTGCTGAGGCGAGTCTGTCGCCGCGGCGATGTGCTCGCGCGCTTTGGGGCCGACGACTTCGTCCTGCTCGTGAGCGAAGCGAGCAGCGAGGAGGCACTCGGCGTCGCCGGTCGCGTGCGGACACAGCTCACGGACGGCTTCGCGCTCTCCGCCGACGTCGCACCGGTCGCGATCGGCATCGCGACCGCTCCCGAGCATGGCGATAGCCTCGACACACTCGTCGCCGCGGCACGACGCGCGGTGACATCGCAGCTACAGCACGCCACGAGCGCGCTCGCGATGGCTGACGCCGCGGCCGAGCCACCGCGCCCGGTTCTCGAGCGCTTCGTCGGCCGCGTGCCTGAACTGCGCCGCCTCGAGCAGATGCTCGACGCGAGTCTCCGTGGAGATGCACGCGTCGTGTCGGTCGTGGGACCGTCGGGCATTGGCAAGTCAACGCTCGTGTCGCGGCTCATGCTCGATGCGCGCCGGCGCGGCGCCGCACATGCCGTCGCCCACTGTCGTCCGTCATCGTTCCCGGCGCCCTTCGCGCCGTGGATCCAGTTGATCGAAGCGCTCCGCGTGGCGCGGGTCATCCCGGAGAAGCGCTGGCATTCACTCCCTCGCCTGGTGCCATCGTTGGCTGGAAGTCAGCGCGCGCTCAGACTCGCCGACGAGTCCAGCACCGCGTCCGACGTTTCGTTGACCGACGAGATCTGCGAGCTGCTCGCGACCGTGGCGAGCTCGCGCCCGCTCGTGCTGGTGATCGAAGACCTGGAGCACGCGGACCAGGCCTCATGGGACGTCTGCGAACGGCTGACGACGCACCTCGGCGACTCGAGGGTCCTGCTCTGCCTAACGGGCGATGACTCGTTCGCGTCGGCGTCGCGGGCTCGGTTCGCGACGGTGCGACGCCACTACGAGGTTCGCCTGGGGAACCTCAGCCAGGATGACCTGCGGCAGTGGATCGGTGACCTGTTCGCGGAGCGCGCGACGGCCGACGCCTGCGCGACGCATCTCGCTCAACGCGGCATGCTCACGCCACTCCTGGCTGCCCACACCCTCCATGTGCTCGTAGATCGCCGGGCGCTCGCGTACGCCAACGGAACGTGGCGCGCCGTCGACCCGACTGACCTCGCGTGGGCACCGGCGGAGCCGAATGCGGTTGGCGTGCTCGCGCGTCGACTGGACCTGCTGTCGCCCAAGGCGTGCGCGATCCTCGGCGAGCTTGCCGTTCTTGGCGACAGCTTCGAGGTGGACGTGGCGCTCGCGGCCGGCATCGGCGACGAGGCCGAGTTGCTCGACGCGATCGACGAGGCGCTCGCCGCCGCCTTGGTATGTGAGGACGGCGCGGAACCGGGGGCGGCGTTCGCGTTCACGCATCGCGAGGTTGCGCGTGCCGCACGCGAGACGGTCGATGGCATGCGTCTGCGTCGCGTTCACGAACGTATTGCGCGTGGCCTGGAACGGGTTCGGCCGGTCGCGCTGTTCGAGATCGCCGAGCATTTCGATCGGTCGGGAATGGCAGACCGCGCGTTCGAGTATGCGCTGCTCGCGGCAGCGCGGGCGGTCAGCGTCCAGGCGTATGGCGATGCGACGACCGCATATCAGCGAGCGCGCGTGCACGTGACGATGCCTGCACAGCGTCGGCGCCTCGACGAGCTGATTGCGGAGCTACCCATTCGACCGACCCGGGCCGGCGTCGCCTAACGCTCGAGTTTGGCGCTAGAGGACGTAGCCATCATCCACGGGAACCTCGACGCCGGTGATGTGCTGTGCCTCGTCGCCGGCGAGAAAGCACACGACTCGCGCGACGACATCCGGCTCGATGAAGCGACCCCCGCCTGCTGCTTCCATGGCGGCGTATGCGGCGTCCTCGGATCCGTGCGTGCGCACGAGATCCTGAAAGAAGGGCATCGTACTCCACATCGGCGTCTTCACGCCTGCCGGGCTCACCACGTTGATTCGGATCGCGAGCCGCGCGTCGCGGCATTCCTTCGCGGCGGTTCTCGCCAGCATTCGCAGGCCAGCCTTGCTCGTCGAGTAGGCGGCCGCTCCTGCGGCGGGTCGAATTCCGGACGCCGAACCCACGTGGACGATGGCGCCATTGGTGGCCCGCATGGCGCGGATGCCGTGCTTGGTTGCCAGGAAGGCTCCGTCGAGATTCGTGCTCAGGACGCGACGCCACTCGTCGAGCGTGGTATCAGCGAGGGGGCTTCCCGCTGATACGCCAACGCAGTTGGCAAGGATGTCGAGGCGGCTGTGGTTGGCGAGAATCGTCTCGATCGCCGCTGCCCAGTCGGCCTCCTCCCGCACGTCGAGCTTGATGGCGCGCGCTCGGGAATCGGGTCCTGTGGTCGCGGGCGGTTTCAGGTCGGCGGCGTACACTTGGGCACCTGCACGCTCGAGCGTCGCGCTCACCGCCGCGCCGATCCCGGACGCCGCGCCCATGACGAGGGCGATCTTGTCCGCGAGATCACTCATAGACGGAGTCCAATGGGTGATAGTTGCGGGCCGCCTAACGCAGACTGTCGAGCGGCGACGGTTTCACCCACGGCCGGCAGCCTGGCCGTGGGTCCTTCGGCATGGGCGCAACCGGAAAGGACTCCGCGTCGGCGGATCGGAGGCGGACCGTATCGCTCAAGTCGTAGAGGTCGAGCCAAATCCCTTCCCGGGTGAGGGACGGGAAAACCAACGAGTCGCGCCTGACGCCGATCGCCGCGAGGTAGTCGCGGACGGCGGCCCGTGCCGATCTGTACGGCCGCGAGCCCCCGGACACGAGCCAGAGTCGCCGAACGCCGCGGTACTGGTCGACGTCGCGCACGAACGCACGAGTATCGTTCCGGTCGCACACCGAGGTTCTCCACTTCCCGAGTTTCAATCCATACCGCTCGCCGTAATAGAGCGTCCCGATACGCGAGAGTGGAAAGATGTGCACGACGTCGCCAGGTTGACGTTTTTGCTGCAGCTGAGCGTAGAGCGCGCGATTGTTCTCGATCTCGTACGGCGGGTGGGCGTTGGCAAACGCTATGACAGGCGGCACCAGCGCCGCCGCCGGAATGACACTGCCTAACGGGCCACCGAGCGCGGCCGTCCACCGCCGGAGCTGCTCGATACCAGCAGCGATCGCGATGAGAACACCCGGGGCGAGGTAAAACATCAGGCGCCCGCGAAGCGGGTACTGATGTGCGGCGGCGGCCAGCACAGCGAGCGCGAACGGGCTCAGGAGGATCAACACGATGTCGCGTCGCGTGCGCCACAGGCTCGCGATGCCGAGGAGGCTCAGGGCTACGAACAGGAGAGGCATCGGATAACGCAGCAGCGTTGGATCCGTGAAAAACGACAGTGTTTGTGACCAGAGCCAGCGAACCGAGCCGGTCACCGTAAAGGGCAACGGCATGAACCCCGTGCCCCAGAAGTCATCCATGAATTCGCGCGTCGACGGCGTCATGCTTCGAAGCCCCGCCGCGACCGCGACCAGCGACGCGACCGCCCAGAGGGGGATCGTGATCAGCAGAGCACGAGCGGTCCTTCGGTCTCTCCTGATCAGCCATTCGATGGCGAGGGCCGCGCCGATCCCTCCCATTACCACCACCGACGCCTGAGAGAACCAGATGATGAGGAACGCTGCCAGGCCGGTCATCACGAGGCGCCGCGTCGTCGTCTCCGGATCCCGCTCGGCGAGCGCGAGATAGAGCAGGAGGATCGCAGCCGTCGCATCGAAGATGTACTGCTTGACCTCGACGCCATACTGGATGAACGGGATGCCAATCGCGAACAGCATGAGCGCGAATACCGGCGCCCAGCCATCAAGCGCCCGACTCGCCAGTCGGTGAAAGAGGAGCACGCTCGCGACCGAGCAGAGGAAAGGAAAGAGCCGAAGGGCGAGCTCGTTCCTGCCTAACGTATCGACGGCGAGCTTCTCGAGCAGCAGGAATCCACGCGGCGCCACCTGATCGAGCAGCAGCGGCTTTGTCAGCAGGTGGCTGAGCGGAAGACCGAGGATATTTCTGGAAACGAGCAGCTCATCGAGCCACAGCGACACGTTCGAGAAATACGCCCAGGCTCGGAGGGCGATACCCAGAGCGACCAGCACCACTAGCACTCGGTATTGTGCCGACACCCGGTCAGTCGATGACAGCGTACCCCGGTCCGCACGAGATCCGTCCGTATAGCGCGCGCCCGGCGTCGAGATAGTCGTCACCTGCCGCTCCGGAGTGGGATGAACCGTTTTCGATTCCGCCCTCGCGACGCCGAAGCTAGCGATGTCCGTCGCCTCCCGATACCGGCTCGTCGCATCAGTCCCGCGTTTCATCGACCCGCACTGGAGCCTGGTTGCCGGCACCACATCCTCGGGATGTCCTCGCCTGAGGGGTAGCCATGCGCTTCGTATTCGTCGCCACGCTCGCTGCGCTGACAAGCGTGCAGGCCCAGTCACAGCCTTCCGCCGACACCGTCGGCGCGAGTTGGGAATACGACAGTCAGTTGGGCCGCTATCGCGTCGAGGTGATCGCGACCGGCGTACGCGTTCCGTTCGGTATGGCGTTCCTTCCCGACTCGCGGGCGCTCATTACGGATCGACCGGGTACGCTCTGGCTTCTCGACATCCGCACGGGGACGATGACCCGAGTCGCCGGAGTGCCCGCGGTCTCCGATTCGGTCGATGGCGGACTGCTCGACATTGAAGTCCACCCCGACTACGTGCGTAACGGATGGCTGTACTTCTCCTACGCCGAAAAGACCGACACCGGTAAGGCGACGGTAGTCGAACGCGCCCGGCTCCGTGATGCACGACTCGTCGATCGCCAACGGCTCTTCGCCGCATATCCAGCGATGGCCGGCGACTACCACTTCGGATCGCGCCTCGCGCTCAGGGACGGTTACCTGTTCATCACACTGGGCGAACGCGAGTCGAGTGCGCTCGCGCAGGAGCTCTGGACCGACCTGGGCAAGATCGTCCGGCTGTACGACGATGGCCGCATGCCTAACGACAACCCGTTTGTCGGGCGCGCGGGGGCGAGACCCGAGATCTGGAGCTACGGTCACCGCAATCCACACGGGCTCGCGTTCCACCCACAAACCGGTGAGCTCTGGGAGTCCGAGCACGGACCGCTCGGCGGAGATGAGATCAACGTCATCAAGCGCGGCCTGAACTACGGGTGGCCCACGGTAACCTTTGGCCGAGAGTACGACGGCGGGGCGGTCGGCGACGGCCTGACGCAGGCGCCGGGCATGGAGGCTCCGGTCTTCCATTACGCCACGTCCGCTGCGCTCAGCGGGATCGCGTTCTACACCGGCTCGGCGTTTCCGCAGTGGCGCAACAACCTGTTCGTCGGCGCGATGACGCCGCGATTCCTGGCACGCCTCGTCGTCGCGAACGGTCGGGTGGACCGCGAGGAGAAGCTGCTGCTGGAAAAGAAGTGGCGTGTCCGCGTGGTTCAGACCGGTCCGGACGGGTTCATCTACCTGGGCGTGCAGCGAGCGTCCGATGGGACGGGCGGCGTCATCGCCCGAATCCGGCCGGTGGCGGAATCGTCAGGGTTGGGCCGCGAGCGTTGACTCGATCGATCCCGTCTCGATTGTAAGGGCATGTCGACGACATCGCGTCACGGCCACGTCGGTGTGTTCTGGGCGCTGCAGCTTGGCGGCTGGGCCGCGTATGCGGTCGCGCTCATGGTGCCGTGGCTCGGGCGATACCCGATCTCGGTGATGTGGTCGAACAAGCTCGCGATCGCCGCGACGGGGCTCGTTGCGAGCTCGGTGTTGCGACTCGTATACCGTCGGGTCGCCCGCGACGGTGCAGGGCTCGCGACGCTCGGCGTGACGGCCGTCGCCGCGTCGGTTTCGGGCGCGTTCGTCTGGAATGGCGCTGCGTCCGCCATCCTCGGCCGGTCTCTCCAGAACGACTCCGTGCTGCTCGGCGCGTTAGGCAGCACGTTTCCACGTTTCGATGGCGTGCTGTACCACGCGCTCGTGCTGCTGACGTGGAGCCTGCTCTACATCGGCGCGCGCCATTACCGAGCGCTCGTGGCAGAACGCGAACGGAGCCTGCACGCGGAGTCCTTGGCGCGTGAGGCACGGCTGCTCGCATTGCGATATCAAATCGGGCCGCATTTTCTGTTCAATGCGCTGAACGCCATCTCGACGCTGGTCGTGACCGACCGCAAGACCGATGCGACAACCGCGATTGCACGGCTCGCGGATCTCCTGCGCGTTTCACTCGAGGCGCCGGAGCGCGGGACGATCACGCTCGCGTCCGAGCTCGAGATCGTGCGGGCGTACGTGGCGATCGAGCGGGTGCGATTCGCCGACAGGCTCCAGGTCGTCATCGTCACCGAGGCGGCGACGCTCGATGCCCGACTACCGGCGATGATTCTGCAGCCGCTGGTCGAGAACGCGGTGCGTCACGCGGTGGCGGCCCGCGATGAGCCGACGACCGTTACGGTGTCGGCCGTCCGGGCTCGGGATGACCTTGTGCTCGTGGTCTCCGACGACGGCACCGGCAACGGAGACTCGCGAGGATTCGGTGTCGGACTCGCGAACACCCGCGCCCGCCTCGACGACCTGTATCCAGGCGTCTACAGGTTTCTTGCGGGCCGAACACCGCACGGTGGCTACCGCGCCGAGATCTCGATTCCGCTCTCGCGTGGCCCGCTCGTGACACCAGCGCCTAACGTGCTGGAGGCACAGGTCGTATGACCGCCGGCCTGGCCGCGTGGCGGACCGTTATCGTCGATGACGAGCCCCTCGCGCGGGAGGGGATTCGCGCCCGTCTCGTCACACTCGGTGGCTTCGACGTCGTCGACGGATGCGGCAACAGCCGGGACGCGATTGTCGCGATCCGGTC
>JAJKIV010000205.1 GCA_021154285.1 Gemmatimonas sp.
ATCGGGGCGGATGCGATCGCACGGTATCACCGCCTCCGCGGAGACGACGTTCATTTCCTGATGGGGATGGACGAGCACGGCCAGACGGTCGCGCAGAAAGCGGCGGAGCGCGGCGTGACGCCACAGCAGCAGGTGGACGACATCGCACCACGCTTCCAGGCCATGTGGTCCAAGCTCGCGATCTCCCACGACCAGTTCATTCGCACCACCGCCGACAGCCACAAGACAGGCGTACGTGCGCTGATCAAGCGCATCTTCGACAACAACCCCGACGACTTCTACGAGCGGTCGTACACGGGACGGTATTGCGTTGGTTGCGAGGCGTTCAAGCAGGACGGCGAGATCGTGGACGGGCGCTGCGTGCTGCATCCCACGCGGACGCTCGAGTGGGTGGAAGAGCGCAACTGGTTCTTTCGCCTGAGCAAGTATCAGGGCTTCCTCACGCGACTGCTCACGGAGCGGCCACAATTCCTGCAGCCCGAGAGCCGTCGGAACGAGATGCTGGCGTTGCTCGAGCAGGGGCTCGAGGACGTTTCCGCCAGCCGGTCGCGATTCAGCTGGGGCGTTCCCTTCCCCGCGCCGCTCTCGACCGGCGAGCCGCAGACGACGTACGTGTGGTTCGACGCGCTGCCGAACTATCTCACGGCAACCGGGTTCCCCGATGCGGGCTGGCGCGAGCGATGGCCGGCCCAGCTGCACATCGTCGGCAAGGACATCACACGCTTTCACAGCATCATCTGGCCGGCGATGCTCCAGGCGGCGGAGCTGCCGTTGCCGGAGCGCGTGTGGGCGCACGGCTTCGTATTGTTAGGCGGCGAGCGGTTCAGCAAGTCCGCCGGGGTGCGCCTGGACCTCGACGAGGCGATCGGCCGGTACGGCGCGGATGCGTTCCGCTATTTCCTCCTGCGCGAAGTGCCCTTCGACGCGGATGGCAGCTTCTCATGGGAGCGGTTCGAGGAGCGCTACACCGCCGACCTGGCCAACGCGTTAGGGAACCTGGCGAGCCGCACGATCTCGATGGTCGAGCGATACTGTGGCGGCGTCGTGCCCGGCGGCGCGGCAGCCGAGCCCACGGACCTCGACACGCTCGATGCGCGGGATCTGGCGCAGTATCACGCCGCGATGGACGGATCTCGCGGCTACCTGCTCCACGAAGCGCTCCGCCACGTGTGGAGCACCGTGAGCCGTGGCAACGAGTACGTGGATCGTCAGGCGCCCTGGAAGCTGGCGAAGGATCCCGCCCTGCGCCCCGAGCTCGAGCGAACACTGGCGGCGCTGATCCGCCAGCTCGCGCGCCACGCGATTCATCTCCAGCCGTTCCTGCCCGCGAAGACGGCGGAGTTGTGGCGCCAGCTGGGCGGCCCCGACATCATCGCGCATCAGCGCTTCGCGAACGTCGCCGCGCTCGACGTGAGCGGGTGGCGCGTCACGAAGGGAGATGGTCTGTTTCCCAAGGAAATTGTGATCGCGACCACCTAACGAGCTTGCGCGCGTGTCACGCGCCGGCGCGTCAGGCACCGCTGATCCTGCAGACATTTCGACTGAAACGATTCTGACCGGGGCGACCGTCGTTTGCGTGGTGTGCGTCACCCACACATCACGATGTCGGGAGGTATCGTTACGGCGATAGACGAGAGCCGTCTAAGCAGACGGAACATCGCGTTGAGCCTCAAGGAGTCGAGACGAAATGGCGGATCGTTGCTGGACCGTGATGGTCGTACCCCACGGGAGTGATTCGCCGCGGAGCTACTCGATCAGCGAGCGCGCCGTTCGCGGCGCGCTCTATGCCGGTTCGATGCTCGGGCTGATGGCGGCGATCGGGCTCGGCACCGCGATCGCGACCGCCGGCCGGTTCATCAGTGGCGCCGTCCGCCCGACCGAAGCGAACGCGATGAGCTCGCACCCGCGCGACATGTCGGAAGTCGCGAAGCGCGTGGCATCGCTGCGCGACACCCTTGAGGTCATCCGGAAGCGGGAAGCACAGATTCGTTTGCTGGCCGGGCTGCCCGCGACCGATTCGGCCGCGCACGTCCTTGCGTCGGCGCAGGACTCGCTGGCCGACAGCGCAGCGCGCGCCCTACCGTCCGCCGACGTCGAGACGCTCATTCAGCGCGCGGACCAGCTGTCCGCTCGCTTCGCGGCGGTGACGGACTCGCTGGAGCGCAACGCGCAGCGGTTCGCCAGCGTCCCATCGATCATGCCCACTCCGGGCTGGCTCACGAGCCAGTTCTCGCGGAGCCGCAACCATCCACTCCTGCACATTTCGCGACCGCACGAAGGCATTGACGTCGCAGCGCCGATGGGCGCGCCCATCATCGCGCCGGCATCCGGCGTGGTGGTGCGGGTCGCCTACGAAAACGGGTACGGCAACACGCTCGAGATCGACCACGGCAACGGCATCGTCACTCGTTATGCGCACTGCTCGCGGATTGACGTGAAGGGAGGCCAGCGCGTGACGCGCGGCCAGATCATCGCGGCCGTCGGGAGTACAGGACTGGCAACCGGCCCGCACCTGCACTACGAGATTCACATCAACGGCAAGGTCGTGAATCCGCTTACGTACGTCCTGTCGGACGCGATACCCGATTGACGT
This sequence comes from Gemmatimonas sp., assembly GCA_021154285.1. Classification (GTDB taxonomy): domain Bacteria; phylum Gemmatimonadota; class Gemmatimonadetes; order Gemmatimonadales; family Gemmatimonadaceae; genus JAJKIV01. The sequence goes on from JAJKIV010000205.1 coordinate 2,594, forward strand.
GAGCTGCGCCCCTGACCGTTAGCCCCAGGCCGGCGCGCGGTTATTTCGGTGTTCCGGTCCCGGAGCTCTGCCCGTTGCTGCCGCTGCCGGTGATGCTGAACCCGATGCCAACTGCGGCTACCAGTCCGGCCGTAATGCCGCCCACGAGGTAGCTCTTCCCCTTGTCGAGCGAGCGTCGCTCGAGACCCGCCACCGTGGCCCGCGGGAATACGACCTGCTCGCCTTTCCACGTGACCTCGGAGCCAAGCCGGTCGGTTGTCTGCGTCACCGAGAGTGCCACGGCGGTGTCGGACACGGACGAGATGTGACCGTCCACGGCCTCGATCCGGTTGCCAACGAGCGGCGCCATCGTGATGGCGCCCTGGTCGGTGAGGCGCAGCCGCACGTCGCTGCCTAACGCCGGCGACGGCGAGTCGATGGGCGTGTAGCGGTAGCACGCGCCGCTCGTGACGGCGCTGGCTGCCATGACCGCGGCGGCACACCTTCGAACTGCATTGGTGGAGCGGGGCCTCACGAACTCCTCCGTGCTGACTGTCCCTCCTGCAAGATGGCCTCCGGACCACGCCGTTGGGAGCGGGCTTCGCTGGTACGACCCGGACGGGGACGAGTCGCGCGACAGGAGGGCAAGCCCTGATGGTTATTCGGGGCCCGATAGACGATCAGCCCGCTCGTCGCACGGCTCGTCCCAGACGAGCTGGTCGATACGGCACGCCCCTCGGCACGAATGCCGAGGGGCGTCGACGCTACAAGAGGTGTCGGTCTGTGGTGCCTAACGCTACCGCGAGTCTCGCCGGGACGAACGGCGCCGGCGTTCTGAATCCGTTTAAGGTTTCGCCGCCGGCTTTGAGAAGTCGACGGTCGGCGCCGTGCGGGCGCCCGGAGTCGTCACCTCGAAATAGTCTCGCGGCTTCGCGCCCGTGACCTTCGCGGTCAGGGATTGTGGGAGTGTGCGGATGTACGTGTTATACGTCTGCACCGCGTTGTTGTAGTCGGTGCGAGAGACTGCGATGCGATTCTCCGTCCCCGTCAACTCGTCCTGCAGCTTGAGGAAGTTCTGGTCCGCCTTGAGCTGCGGGTACGCCTCGGCCACGACCATCAGGCGACCGAGCGCGGAGGTGAGCTGATCGTTGGCGTTGGCCATCTCCTTGGGATCGCCTTTCTGCACGGCCCCGAGCACGCCAGCACGCGCCTGTGCCACCTGCGTGAAGACGTCTTCCTCGTGCTGAGCATAGCCCTTCACGGTCGACACGAGGTTCGGAATGAGGTCGGCTCGCCGCTGCAGCTGCACCTCGATCTGATTCTTCGAGGCGTTCACCGTCTCATCGTACTTCTGGATCGTGTTGTAGCCGCAACCGCTGCCTAACAGGACGAGCGCGAATGGCAAGGTGTATCGGTGCATGCTGAAGATCCTCGAGGCGAACGCGTTCAGCGTCCGGTAAACGTCATTCTCACCACGTACTTCCCCGCCTTCACCGCACCAGGAGCGAGCTTCCACGCAGTTGCCGCCTTCTCATCGAGGCATCGGTTCACTCCCGATCCTGCGTTGGACGACCAGCTGTCACTCGCAACCTTCGCCGCCGTGATTCCGCCGGAACCGACGGAGACGACCATCGCGACTCCGCCCTTGAGCGTTGGATCGACCTTCTGTCCGAACTCCTGGTAGCAGAACCGCGAGAAGCTTCGTTCGCGATCCACCGCCTCCATGAGCGCTGGCGGTGCGGACGGAACCGGAGGCGGCGCCTTACGAACCACCTTGTGCGCCGGTCCCTTGAAAGTATCGGGAGCGGCCGGTGGGAGGGAGGTTTGCACCTTGCTCAGGTCCGTCGGCGTGGTGTCGACGGGAATGGCCGCCCGCGCACTGTCGGCACCCTTCGGCCGCTTCTCCCCCGGACACCCGACGGCCAGGACGGCCAAGGTGGCAACGGCAACCATCCTCACGCCCACGCCATTCATGTCCGCACGCATAACGCGTCCTCCATCCCCACGGGTTGCACCCGCTCCGCATAACGCGGGTCGGGTCACGGTGCGGCTTCGTAGCGGTCGAGGTAGGAGACCAGTCGGTGCATTCCGTCGACGTACCCTGCCAACACCACCGACACATCTGACGAGCCGATCTTTTCGGTGCCGCGCACATGTCGGACCACGCGCACGAAGGGCTCGACATTGAATCCGGCCCGCGCCGCGACGTCACGGCTCAACTGCTCGTAGTCGGTTGGCGGAGCCACGTTGTTGAGTCGCTGGACAGCGCGGAAGATCACCATGATCGTGCTCAGGCTCGCCGCGAGCAGCTCGGTCTGCGACTTCGCATCGCCGCCGGTGGCGAGGACCCCCTGTCGAAGCTTGAGCAATTTTCCCATCGCCTCGTGCTCGAGCTGCAGGCGAAGGTTTCTCGGGTCCACGGCGATTCCGCTGAACGGCGGCGTACCGAAAAGAACGCGGTGCCGCTCGAGAATGTCAGCATACTCCATGGGGAAGATGTCAGAGCTTCCCTGCCACTCACCGAGCGTCAGCGTGAGTGGTGGAGGGTTGCCGTCCTCGCCCCAGCCGCGCGCTACGGCGGAGCCTGTGCGCATGTGCTCGATGGTGAGCTCATCCACGATGACGAGAACGTTGTAATCGGAGCGCTTCGGAATGTGCTCTCCTGCCGCGGCGGATCCGTAGAGCACCACCGAGCGGAGCTGCGCGCCGTAGACCTTCTGAAGTTGAGCGACCAGTTCCTCGAGAGTCATCGCGAGTCGAGAATCGGGAATCGGGAATCGCAGGGCACACGGGTCGTAGTCATGTCACCAGCTCGACCCGCCGCCGCCGCCGCTAAAGCCGCCGCCACCTCCGAAGCCTCCAAACCCACCGCCGCCTCCGCCGCCAAATCCGCCACCACCGAAGCCGCCACCCCAGCCCCCTCGGCCCCGGCCGCCGGTCGGGAATATGATCGGGATCGGTATGCAGCCACCGCCCCCACACCCGCGTCGGCCGCGACTGAGCGAGCTCAGGATGATGTACGCGACCATGAAAAGAACGAAGATCGTGAACGGCGAAACCCCCCCGCCGCGGCTGCGTCGAGGCTGCGCCTGCGGCTGCAGGTCGGGCTGCATTCCTGGCGCCAGCCCGGACGACGAGTCGAGCGTGAAGCCGAACTCTTGCGCGAATTGCTCCGCCACCCGGCTCGCGACCAGCTCCATCGCCGGTCCGTACTCGCGCTGCTGAAAGTACGGAACGGCCTCGCGACAGAACGATGCCGCCTTGGAGTCCGTGATGAAGCCCTCGGTGCCCTGCCCCGTGGTGACGAAGCATTCGCCGCGTCCACTCGTGCTCGTCTCTTTCGGCACGAGCAGGATGACGACGCCCGCGTTCCGTGAGCGCTGACCAACGGCGGCGTTCGATCCAACCTTCCACGCGCGGCCGATCGCGAGCGCCACATCGACTGGCGCGTGCAGACCGATGTCCGGAAGCGTCACGACCGCCATCTCGCCACCGCTCTTCTGGTGGACGTCGAAGGCAATGCGATTGATGTGATCGGCCGACGCCGCGGGAAGCACACCGGCGGCGTCGACGACGATTTCGGCGGCACTGGTCCCGTAGCCGCGCGGCGCGGGCGGGATCTGAACTGCCTGCAGCGCGATCAGGAAATGGAGCACGGAATGTGGGAAGCGTAGCCGTCTGGAAAACTATACGGCAGGCACGCCAGGACCTAACGCGTGAAGCTGAACGAGAACGAGAATGTCCCGTCGCCTGCCTCGGAAGGGGGGAAGTGCCACGTACGGACCTTATCGAGGATGCAGCGTTCCGTCTCGGCCGCGCCAGCACCGGACCACGTTCGCTTCGTGACGTTCGCAGCGGTTACCGCGCCGGTTGGCGTGAGCGTCACCGACGCCGTGATGGAGCCCGCGAGCGACGGATTCTCTTTCAGGCCATACTCGTTGTAGCAGAACCGCAGCTGTGCCTCGTGGCCTCGCACAAAGGTACCGAGCTCGCTGACGTCGCGTTGAGGCCCGCCGGCCCGCGGGGCGTCAATTGGCCGCGGCGGGGCGATGCGAACCGGCGTGCGTGATACGGTGCCGCTGCCCGCGCCGGTCCCGATGCCGCCGCCCGGACCGAGCCCGTTACCGATGCCGCCGCGCCCCGGTGTCCGAGACCCCGTCCCGCCCTCACCCGCGCCCAGAACTACCTTGGCGCCGGCTCCGTTCGCGCTCGCTGCTCCACCGGAGCCCGACGAGACGTCGACATTCCGTAGCACGTTGGAGACGTCACCCACGAGCCCACCAGACGCATTGTTGCTTCCGAACGCGTCGGCGATGGCGGCAGGATTCGACGTTCGCTGACGACCGCCGCCGCTTCGCTCTTTGGGTACCGGCGGGGCAGCCGCCGCCGCTTCTTCGGCCGCGGCAGCGTCCACCGTTGGCTCCGGCGGCATGTCGAACGTAACCGCGATCGGGCGCTCGTCGCGCGAGAGCAGCTGCATCGGCAGCGTTCTCGGACCGAAGTACACGAACACGAGCCACGCGATGCCAAGGGCGAACGACACAGCGTAGGACGACAGCAGCGCGCGTCCCTCTTCGCCAGCGATCTCGTAGCGGAGGGAGCGACCCAGTA